>DATJRY010000011.1:0-356084 GCA_035504415.1 Candidatus Sulfotelmatobacter sp.
ACAGAATGACCTTTTTCGTTTCGTTTTTCAATGCGAACTGGCGGGCAGTCTCTTTCCCAAGCCCCGCATTTGCTCCGGTGATCAAGATACTTTCGATCATGTTTTGTCCTTAATTCGGTCGTTCATTGCGCGCGGAGTGGAGCAGCCCGACAGTCAGCTGCTGCCGGGAGGCGGACGAACGGCTGGCGGCTCGCTCCAGCGTCTGATTCATGCTGAGATGAGGGGATCGAACCGGAAGTCCCAGCAACGCTTGGGTCCCCTTGCCATTTCGAACCTTTCAGTACAATAATGGATTAGACGGGCCAGGACAAGGATTTTCAAACGAAATGATTCAAAAAGCGGCGCGGCCACGTGGACGGCCGCGCAGCTTCGACGAGAACGCCGCGCTGGCAAAAGCGATCCAGGTGTTCTGGCTCAAGGGCTATGACGGCGTGACGATTGACGATCTGGTCGCCGGCATGGGGGTCGGGCGCCCGAGCCTGTACGCCATTTTTGGGGACAAGCGCACGATCTTTTTGCGCGCCCTGCGGGCGTACGCGGATGGGAAGGGCGCGGGGACCGCAGAGGCACTCCTCGCGCCCCAGCCCCTGCGCGACTCGATCGCGAGCTTCTTGAGGTACGCCGTCACAACGGCGACCGAGGAAGGCAGCGCCTCGGGCTGTCTGCTCATGTGCGTCGCGCCGCTCGTGGATGACGCTGAGGTCCGGCAATTCATCCAGGAAGCTGCCGTCGGCGCGGTGGCCCTCGTCGAAGGTCGTTTCAACGACGGGATCCGCGCCGGGGAAATCCCATCGGACTTTCCGGTCACCGAACGCGCGATCCAGATCGTCGACCTTGCCCGCGGTCTGACGATGCGTGCGCAGATGGGCATGGCGCGTGAGACGCTCCTCAAGGACGCTGAGGCAGCGGCAGACGTGATGCTCCTACCGCCCAGCTCTTGAGTTGCGAGTAATCGTGGTCCACGGCGCTGCCGTCAACGGCGCAACGTGGATACCGCTCGAGCGGATCGTACCGGCCTCCGTCGAGGTGATCGCCGATGACCTACCCGGGCACGGCCAACGCCGCAATGAGCCGTTTGATTTCGCGTCCGCCGTCGCCGGCATCATTGCTGCTGCTGGCAGCGCAGGCGCGCGCCCGTCGATCTCGCGCGTCAGACGCGCGGGCGAGCTTCCAGCGTCGCCGTCACCTTGAGCGATCAGCCGCGTCTCGTAGTACGTTTGGAGGACCGCAGCGTCGAGGTCTCCTTCCCGGTCTCCCGGATCGACAGCTTCCGCCGGCGTGTCGCGCCGCGGCGCGCGCTCGCCGGCCGCACGGCGGCCCTGGTGAACGTCGTCGCCGCAGACGGGGGGAGCACGATCGAATGGCCGGACCTCGACGTGAGCTTCTCGGTTGCGGAAATGCTGCCGGAGTACCTCGGACTGAGCGCCGTCGTCAGGTCCACGGCCGCGCGGAAGGCCGCCAGCACGAGAACTCCTGCCCGGTCGCATGCGTCGCGCGAGAACGGCAAACTTGGCGGCCGTCCACGGAAGAAGGCGGCTTGACCGTTACGAGGTTCCGCGCCTCTTGAGTAGGTCCGGGGGCAGTCCGATCATGTGGTCGAGGCAGTGGTCCGGCCGATCCTTGCGCGGAGCGTTGTTACAGGATTCCGCGGTTCCTGAAGGACGCTCGGATCTTCGGGATCATGTGGTCGAGCGCGGCGTGCGTACGCTCGTGGTATGTCGGCAACGCGTCGGCGCACGCGCGCCGACAATCAGAAGTGCTCCGCTACAACCGAACACGATCCGTTTCAAAAAGCGTGTGAGGTGGCCGATTGGCTTCGGTCGAGGTGGCGACTAGGGGCGACTCACGGTGAAACTCTCGGGGGCGTCCGGTGGCCGGTTTTTTGTAAAGGATGCTGCCAACAAAAAAAGCCCGGCGCGCACGATTTTCGAACGCGGCGGATATGCCGGCATCACCTGGTGGAGCTCCTACGGTCCAGACTGGTCGGTACCGCTATTGGGGTTAGACGTGCGGCGCGGTGTCGTCGAAACGCACCATCTGCGCGACCGATGGTTTCCCCCGGCAATCGACGTAGAACATCATGTAAAACGCCGGCGGGATGTTCGCGCGTTGGGCGATCGGTGCCGTGAACCGGATTCGGTTGGCAGCGGTCACGTGGAACGGCAACGAGACGAACTGCTGGCCGGGCTGCCAACCGTGTGTCGCCGACGGGAGCTTGATCAGCACCAGCGACGCACCCGCGGACGAACACGCCGTCGGCAATCCGGTGAGGCTGACGTCGTACGTCACGCCGCTGCGCATGAGATAGAACGTCTTACCGCCGATCACGCTGCGATACGGATACGACGCGTCGACGGGTGCGAGCGCGTCGATGACCGCGCGGCGTCCGGGATCGATGAAGAGATAGGGCGGACTGAACGTCTCGGCGACCCAGTCCTCGGACGGCGTCGTCAGTTCTCCCGGCTGACCTTTCCCTTGCGGCCCGTCGGCGAAGAAGTATCGGTCGAGGTCGACCTCGCCGAGGTTCGGCAGCGGCTGCCCGGTGCGTGTCGGATCGGGCGTCGGTGGCGGCACGTCGTCGCGAAGCAACGCGCGGGTCGTGTTGCCGCCGGACACCAAAATGCGACCATCCGGCAAAAGGACCGCGTTGTTGTGATAGAGCCGCGGCTCGACGCCGTCGCTCATGCGCTCTTTTCGGTATCCGGTGAAGACCGTGCCCTGAAAGATCGGTGTGAGCAGAAGCGGGGCGTGCACCGGCCCGTAGAAATCGTAGTTGCCGCCGTTGATGATGAGGATCTGGCGCGTCGGCAGGACGATCGCGTAATGCATGGTGCGATCGTCGTTCTCGCTGGTGCCCAGAAAGTTCGGATCGAGCGTCCAGGAGCCGCCGCCCGGCTGCGCCGTGTTGAGATGCAGCGTTTCGATTTTGCGGCTGCCCCGGCCACCGGCGAAGTGCGTGACCGGCGGCAGCGACGGCGGGCTGACGCAGTTGCGTGCGAGTTCCGCCGACGAGACGGAGTTCGGCGGCAAGAACGTGCCGGCCGAGGTCGGCTGCCCGCCAATGATGGAGATCATGCCGCTGTTTGGATCGAAGAGCGAGGTTCCGTACGACGAGACCTCGTCGGGACGATCGGGACCGGGCGCGAACTGCACCGTCGGCTGATCGCGGGTTCCGCCGATCCGCGCCCAATACGTGCGCCGCGTGCGCCGCATGAACGCCGCGTCGCACGTGCGCGCACTCACCCAGTCGCCTTCGCGCGTGAGAAAGATGCGGCCGTCCGGCAGCAGATAGTTCTCGGGATAGAGCTTGAACTCGTCGTACCGATTGTCGCGCACGCACCGCGCATCGCACGCGACGCCGGGTGTCGGCCGGAAACCCGGATTGATCAGCGTCGCGTACGGGCTGTGCGGCAGCGATTTGACGTCGACGTTACGCCACGCCGCCTGCGGGTGCAGCGGATCGAAGCGCGCCGGATCGAAGAAGTCGACTGTCGAGTTCATCTCGAACGTGTACATCGGCGGGTAGCCTTCGTCGAAGCCGACGAAACCGCCGAAGATTGCCAGACGCCCGTCGAGCAGCGGGACGGCGCTCGCGTACCACCGTCCGCGCTGCATGAACCCGGCGAACGTCCACGGATCGTTTGCCGGTGCCGGAATCGTTCGCCAGTCGACCGACGGCCAATTGATGGTGAGCTCTTTCTTCCAGTCGAAGATGAACGTCGAGTTGTTGCCGGTTCGATACGGCGCGTAGTACTGCGTGCCGCCGATGAACAGCACGTTCCCGTCCCGCAACTGCTGGTGGCCGGTGCAGAACAGATCGTCGGGCGCGAAGTGGCCGGGATGGTGCGGATCCGGGACCGGGACCGGATGCGGGATGCGGTAGAACGTGTTCGCTTCCGGATCGTAGATCGCGACGTTGTTCACCATCCGGTAGTAGCTCGCGAGCTTCGCGTTTTGGAACGGGTCCTGCGCGCGGTCGAAGAGTCCGGTGCCCGCCTGCGGATTGCGATCGCGCGGGTACGCCTGCACGGGTGCGCGATTGCGCCAGCTGCTCCCGCTCGCGAAGAGCACTTTCCCGGACGGCAGCAGCACGGCATGCACCGTCTGCATCCCAAGTATCTTGCCGACGGCGGCTCCATCGGCGCGCGGGATGACGGTGTCCCACCTTCCGAACCGGCTCGGATCGGTGTTGCCGTACACGTCGGCCGCTGCCGGTGAGGTCGGTGCTGCGCGCGGTGCTTGGACGGTAGCGGCGGCGCCGAGCAGCACGACGGCGGCAAAAACGAAATACGTCACGCGATTGACGGTCATTGCAGCTCCCCCGGTAAGCGCATGCCCGAACGGTGGTCGGTTGACCGGACTATGCTCTAGGACGAGGCCCGAGCGCAACAAGCAAGCACTCGGTGCGTCTCGGCCCATCACCGGGGAGTCGGGGACTCGCAGTGGTGCGGTGAAAGAGAAAGCCGCTTGAAGTCTAAGCTGCCGAACGAGCCATCAGTCGTTGGGCTGCGGTCCGAAGCCTGAGATGCGCATTGAGCTGCGCGAAAGCGCACCGCGACATTTACTGGTGAGCGCGGCCTGCGTGCGCTTCCGGTACGTCGGCCACGCGTCGGCGCAGGCTTGCAGCAGCGCTTCCAGTTCCGCCTTCGCGGGGAATTCGTCGGAGAGCCGCAGCACGCGAGGACCGAACCCGGGCCCGCGCAGACGGCTTCCGGTGAGCAGTCGACTACCTCCATCCGGATCGCTGCTTCCCGGAGGCGGCGGACCCGCTGATCGCCGCGGCGTAGTCGGCTCTTCCCAAAAGGGCGTCGGAGAAATTCGGCGCCCTTTTCGTTTTCCGATTTATGGTGAAAGTCGTGCGCGCGTCCCTGGCGCGGGCTGAATTTGTGATTCATGGTGAAACTCTCGGAGACGTCGAGCACGCCCGTTTTCGTGCGGAGTCCGCCAACGAAAAAGCCCGCTACGGCGGGCTTTTTCGTTCAGCCGAGTCCTCGCGGACATTTCATCATGAACGCCGCGTTTCACCATGAATCGGCGAAAATGCCGATTCATGGGGACACAGCACTAGAACGGCGTTGACTCCCAATTTGGGACTTTCACCATGAATCGCCGTCGCCATGATCATTTCAGCATGATTCCGCGGATACGGCCGGACTTCATGTCGGCGACGTCGACGACGGCGGGAAAATCGTCCTCGGCCACGATCGGCTCGTCGGAGATATCGTCCTCCCAGGGCTTCGGCTTCGGCGCGGCCTTCGGTTTCTCAGGCGCCCGCGGTTTGTCCCACGCGCTGGAGTGGCAGCGGGCGCACATGCGGGGCTTCCTCTCTCCGCGCGCCGGCCAGACGTGGCCGCAGCGCGTGCACTCCCAGGCGGGAATCTGGACGCGAGGCATTGGGGGTTCTCCTCGCTCGGGCGTGAGCAAAACCCGGCGCGCCCGTCGTAGGCGGACGCGCCGGGTGGGGCGACCGTTGCGACGGTCGTGCGATTCGGCGGCGACGTCCTTTCGTACACGTCATCCGGTCATACGCGGGCCGGACAGGCTGTACGGTCAGAAAGGAACGGTGCCGGATGAAAAAGAGCGTCGAGGTCTACATCCTCGAAGCTCTCCTCTCGCTGGCCATCTCGATCACGGCCAACGTGGGTCTGCCCGATGGTTCTGGTGAACCGGTAAGAGGACGGGCTACGAGAAAGCTCATCCGCCTAGTTCTAGGGGTGTGAATCTCCCGGGTCGTTCTCTTCTTTTTGCCGTCGGGATATCGTCCGGTGACGCGCCCGCCGACGCCGGAGGCGGCGGGCGCGGCAGCGGCGCGAGCGGACCCGAAGCTCTGCCGTAATAGTGCTCAGAAATCGCTTAGCGGGCGAACTTCTGATGGGTCCCCCTTGCACTGGACCTGGTATTCTTGCCGCATCGAGGTGAAGGCGGCGGAGTAGTCCGTACTCATCCGGTTTAGCGACGCTCCGAACATCGCATCGAACGTGGCCGTTCCGCTAACACCGGGCTTCGTTTCAAAGGCGATGAGCCGATTCACCAGCCCTTCGGCGCCAGGAACAGGTGCCGTTCCCCACGAGCCATCTGGGCTTTCCAGTTTGGTATCCCCGACTTTCCTAATGAATATCGCGATGTCGGTCCAGAGGTCGTTCATGTGCAGTTCGACAGAAGGGACGGCTTCGAACGCGGTCGCGTTGATGCTCGGCTGGGCCAAAATTGCATCGATGATGTCCGGGCTGACCTTCGCGATCATGATCTGATTTGCGTCCTTGGTCGGTTTGGACTCTGCGACCTGATTGCGAAAGGCCGTCGTCTTCTCGCTGTACGCGGCGTAGAGGCTCGAATTCTTGTTCCAGTCATCGATAAGCCCGTTGCAGACCGCTGAGGACAGATGTGGCTTGCCGGAGCATGCCGCTAAGAGAACGGCAATGCTCAAGCCGACGAGCCCGGGCAACTGGCGAAGATGAGAGAATTGAACGCCGAGGATTCGGTCGCTAACGCCATCCGGATCTGTCACTGAAGATGCCCCCCATACACCACATCGTCTTCGTGAATGAGCTTCGCGCTGACGCCCGGGCCGGGATCGCACACCGTGACGTCGTCTGTGGCTAGCCAGAGGGTTGTCATGTACCGGTCCGCGTCTTGGATCAGAAACTTGCGGCCGTCGAGCAGTTTCACCACGGCGCCGTCATCGCTCACTGACTCAATGCTCTCCGACGTGCAGTCGGAGTAAGGGTCGGCCGCCGCCACGGTCTCGCCGGCCCCCGTCGTGTCGTGCACCGGGTTCGAGTGACTGGCAGCCGCGGTCCCCGAATCGCCGGCGCTAGCGCTCGGCCGATCCGGCACGAATCTGGGCGGAGCTGTCGGAACCGAAATCGTCGCAATGGACCACCCGAGATCTTTCGTCGGGATCCATGCGTACTTCGTGCCCTGAACCGTGAAGGTGACCTTCCCGCTGTTCGCGTCGTACTGGCTGCCCGTTGTGCTCATGTGCGGGAAGCCGGGCAGGTCGATAGAGTCGATCGTCTTGCCCTTGACCGAGATCGCGTCCAGCAGCCAAAGGCCCGAGCCGTGAGCGAACGTCCACGTGTCGTGCCGGGTGAAGTGGAACCTGGCGCCGCTGCCCGAGACCAATTGGTACGTGGTCGTCACGTCGGCGACGGGACCGCGGACGTCGTCGACGCGGCCCTGCATGGACTTCGCGCCGAATAGCTCCAGGATTCGCAGACCCATCTTGTCGTTGTGCGCGAACGCGGAGGAGAAGATCGGCGGCCCCTGCTTGTTCGTGCCGGGCTGTCCTCTCTCGATCACCCGCTGGACGGCCTGGGCGATTTCGGTGCGCGTGGGCATCAGCGTCGGCGTGGGGCTCGTCGTTGGCGTCACGGTCGCTGTGTCGGTGCTGGAGCCCACGAATTGCGTGAGGTCGTCATCTCCGGTCGTCGCGTTCAGGTCGAGAAGATTGGCGTATCCGTCCCGTCCTTTGAGCGGGCCGCTCAGCACCGTGACGGCGACGTAGGTCGTGGGCGAATCGGGGAATACCTGCCGCACGCGGACCCGGGTATGGTCCTGCATCGTGCCGATGGTGTTTTCTCTCTGGTCGACAAGTTCGGGCGTCGTATCCCGCTGATCATCGGAACCGTGCGAGATGTCCATGACGACGAGTTCGGTATCCGCCGGGATATACGGCGACAAGTCCTGGGCGCCGACGTACTGAAGTGCGGAGTTCTTCCCGCCGGTCGACACGGCGAGGATGTACTTCTGCTTCCCCTGCGCGTCGACGCGCTGTATCTCGAGGAGCGAGCCGGGCTTCGTCTTGCGGCAACCGGCGGTGGCATCGTCGTCGGACTCGTTGTACTGCTGAAAGGCGGCTTCGCTGTCGCACGCGATCACATCGTGGAGGGGATTCGGGTAGGCCCATCCGCCCGGTGCGAGGACGAGCCAGTTCGGTGGGTCCTGACCGAGATCACGGCTGTCTGCGGCGTAAAGCCACGTATGGTCGGTCGGCTCCGACGAGCCGCAACCGGTCAAGGGGATCAATCCGACCGCGACCATCGCGATCGGGCACACGATTCGTTTGTCGAGCATGCCCGCTCCGATGCGACGGTGAAACGCCCGGCCGTTAGGCGGTCGTCGCGCTCACGTATTTCGGCGCGGGCTGGCTCTGACGCCTACAGGATCCCGCGGTTCTTGAAGTACGCCCGAGTCTTCGGGATCATGTGGTCGAGCGCGGCCTGCGTGCGCTCGCGGTACGTCGGCCACGCGTCGGCGCACGCGCGCAGGAGAGCTTCCAGTTCCACCCTCGCCGGGAAGTCGTCGGAGAGCCGCAGCACGTGAGGACCGAATCCGGGCCCGCGCGGACGGCTTCCGGTGATCAGCCTCTCTTCTTCCAGCCGGCGCAGCGCCGTCTTCACCACGACGCGATCGTAGCCGGCGGCGACCTCGACGCACAGCGCTTCGTACGTCCAGCCGCGCGCGGCGATCGTCATCAGCAGCGCCATCGGGACCTCGTTGCCGAAGATCACGTGATGGTCGCCGCTCCACGGCCGGCGCGTCGGCGGCTCGGGAGGCGCGCCGGGCGCGAACGGCCGGAGCGGGTAGGTCTGCTCCAGCTTGAGCAACAACCTGCGCAGCGGCTCGTGCACCGGGTAGTCCGGATCGAGCGTCGCGTAGGTCGCCTCGCCGACGCGCCACGTGCGGACCTGCGAGCCCCGCCCGAACGGCGCGTTGCTCGCGTTCTCGTCGACGATGTGGTCGCTGCCCGTGATGCGCGCGAGGTCGTCGTACGAGAGGATGCCGTGCTTGGAGAGCGCCATGAACACGCGCAGCCGGATGTCCGTGCCGAACAGCCGCGGCGCGCCGTCGCCGGCGCGCATGAAGGCGGCGGGCGCCGGTGCCGCTCCCGTCGACGGCGGCGCGCTCTCCAGGACGTCGGCGACGCGCCGGACGAGCGCGACGTACGCGTCCGGAACGCCCGGAGCGAAGCGGTAGCGCCCGAGCGCGTCTTCCGCGAGCACGCCGACCTCGACCAGCCTGCGGATCGCCTTGCCCGCGCTGTCGCGCCCCATCAAGACGGCCTGGAACAGGTCTGCGCGCGAGACGGGACCGCCCGCTCTCGCGATCATGCTTACGAAACGTGAAGTCGAATTCCGAGCGCTGGCCGAGCGGCCGCATCCGGTCGATCTGCGGCGGCGGACCGTCCGCGGGCTCGGGCTCGACACCCGGCGTTCCCGTCAGCGCGGCCAGGGTCCGCGTAGCTCCCGATACGCCGGATGGTGCCGGTTGAGCGTGACGTGAAGGGGCGATCGCGGGTGGCGGGCGACCAGTCCGTAGCTGAAGATGCGATCCCGCACGCTCGGTACGTCGAGCACCGAGAACCCGCGCAGGTGCATCTCTTCGAGCCTGCGTTGGAGCGTGCCGAAGAGTTGCGGCTTGGCACGCATGGACGTGGACATGGGTGACGGCGCCCAGCGTTCCTTTGCTCGGGTATCGTTCGGGCCGCGAGCCGCGCTTTCGGATTGCCAACGGATCCGGACCTTCATTGGGCAACGGAGACGTGATGCTCAGGGACTACGCGGGGGCTTCGATATCGAAGTCCAACTCCTTCGGCTCATCCGACCGGCCGGGAAGGCGTTCGAAGTGCTCAACCTCCCAGGACACCTCGTCGGAACAGCGTTCCGGACGAGGCTCGATCTCTCGGCCGAGCCACGGGATGCGAAAGACCGGGTACGCGAGGGTCTCGCCCAGCGAGCGGTACTCAGTGATGTACTTGTTGCCGCGGATGTCGTACGCGCGGATCCGAATCATCTGGCACCAACTCGCGCTCGAAGGCAGTACGAAAAACTCAGGTACCTGAACCCCTTCGGATGGATCGATTTTCTGAACGAATACGCTGTGGAACTGACTGGCTGAGTCTCTCCCGGTGACCTGGACATACGACGCCAATGCTCCGGAGTTTGACAACTGCATGATGAAGCGGTCTCCGTTCGCGTTCAGTTTCATGCTCGCGGTGATGCGAGGCGCGAGAGACCTGTCGCGGTCGACGTCGGCTTTTTGAAGATAGCGCAACTGACCCTGACCAAGCCGGAGCGTCTCTTCGGTCTGCTTCGTCGCAGCGCGCGTCTCGGAAAGCTGGTCACTGGCGAGCTTCAGTTCGTCCTTCGCCGCCTGGAGAGTGTCCTCGGCCAACTTCGTCTGACTACGCGCCTGGTTGAACGCGTCCAGAGCGACGCGCATGGCGATGACGCCGACGATCGCGGCGACGATCGCGGCGATGGCCGCGACCACGGACCACGGATCGGTCGGCAGCGAGTCCACGACGACGTGAGGTGAAGGTGATTGCAGCATGGCTTCGGCCCTCATCGAGGGACGGGAGCCCGGCGTAGACCGGGCTCCCGTCATCGGACGCTAACGAACGGTCTTAGGCGTTCGCAGTCGTCTTCGTTGCTGCGAGGCTGGCTCGCAACGCTTCGAGTTCAGCCGCTTGGAGCGCGTTGATGCGGTCCTTGCGTGCTCCCGCGACCATCTCGTCGACCATGGGCCAGTAAGTCCGCGACTTGCCGAGCGCGTTGAGGACGTAGCCGAGGCCGTGCAACTGCGTTTGCGCGGTCTCGACGAGCTTGGCCGAGATGGAGTGCCAGACCTCAAGAATCTGGGCGAACGGTACTTCCCATTCGTAGTGCGTTTCGAGCTTCTCGGTGCCCGGGATCACCTTGCCGTCCAGCGTCGGCGGTCCGTCGCGCTCGATGACGAACTGGCGGAAGGCGCCGAACATCGCCCACGCCGCCTGGGGCAGTAGGATCTGGTCGACGACCTTGCCGGTGAACGGCAGGACATGCGGTTCACGCTTACGCGTCTTGCCCTTGCGGTCGACGATGGTCGTGCCTTCGACGATCTTCAACGCTCCGTACTTGCCGGAGTAGTGGGCCCCCGCCGTCGCGCGGATGGTCTCTGACAGGGTGAAGGCGTCTTGCAACAGCCCGGCGGCTTTGAGATAGGCGGTGGCGTCGTCGCCGTACTCCAGGATGTACTGCTTGCGGTAGGCGTAGGAGTTGATCGGGGGCCGCGGGTCGGGCATGACGCAGCGGAGCACCGCAAGCACGTAGGCCGAATCGAGGTCGCCTCGTTGCGGGCCGCTTTCTTCGTCAATGTAGGCGATGCCCGGGCCCCAGTCGATCTTCCCGTCGAGGCGCGTCCCCTTGAGGACGTACTTCAGCGGAGCGAACTTGCCCTCAAGGTTGACGATCGCCGCCTCCGGGACTTGGACCGAACTGTTGAGCGCGCGCGACACCTCGCTGACCGCCTCGGGGGGAAGCCCCACGTAGACCTGCATCAGCACGTAATTTTCCGGCATCCCGCTCGAATCGGTCTTGCCGAGGAACTTGCGCTGGATCTCCAAGATCGCGTCCTGCGTGTGACCGCCGTTCACGAGCCCGTCTCCCGGGAACTCCGGCAGAGACGGGGGCCGGAAGAACAGGCGCACCACGCCGTCCTTCACGCCGTCGTCGGTTACGTTCAGTTGCGCGTCGCGCAGCTTCAGGTAATCGTCCGTCTTGTAGAACTCGGTGCGCTGCGCGAAGATGTACTCGCCGCTGTTCTTGTACATGAAGATTCCGGGCGTAACGTCTTCCTCGACCGACTCCGTCGTGGGGGACCGGCCGTCGAGGAGCGAGACGCGGACGTCGCGGTAGACCGCCGCGTTCTTCTTCGCTTGCGGGTCGCGGGCGTTCGGCCAGTTCACGACCTCGCGCCACTCGCGGACGTCGACGGCCGCGAACAGGATGTAGCGTCCTTCGGCCTCGGTCGGATGGGTCTTCGTGTACGGGTCGGGCATCTTGCGATACCGGGCCACCGGAACGTCAAGAAAGCGCTGCGTATAAGACGGCGCTTCGAACTCATCGTAGTTGTTCATCGTGGTACCTATTCTGCCAGCCTATCCGGGCTCGGCGTTTTTCTGTGGGCGTCGGATCGCGCTCTATCCGGAGCGGCCGACACGCAAATAGTACCCCAGATCAGCCTGGCGTTCAAGACCTCCCGTCAGGTCGATCTCACAGGCTGCTCACCCTCGCGGTCGTGCGCGATCGCGAGCACCGCGACGCTGGAGGAACCGGCGGATCGTCAGCCAGCCGCCTCCGAAGACCGCATTCTGCGGCTTGAGTCCGTCGGATCTCGTCGGCGACCGCCTGACGACGCGCGCGCTCGGCCGGCGACAGCTTCGCGATCTCGCTCGGGATGAGCATCGTGACGTCGATCTTGCCCATGTGCTACGGCAACGTGCCGAACTCGGCGTCGAACCACTCGGAGTTCGCCGGCGCGCCGGCCTGCGTGTCCGCCACCAGGCCCAGCCCGATCCACGTCGAGGAGGCGTTCCCCACCGGCCAGTCCGGACACGTCGCGTAGGTCGGCGGCTGCGGGCACCCGGCCGCGATCGACTGCCACCCCTGCACGACGCCGCCCCAGTCGGCCGCCAGCGACCCGCCGTCTTCCGCCACCGAGTAGGCACCGCCGACGGACTCGGCCGCGGCGGGCTCGCCATGCGCGGTCTCGTACGCGGGGGCGGTGACGCACTGCGGCGGACCCTGGCCCGACGGGCACTGGTCCGGGCCCGCGCCCGGGTTCGCGTCGACGAACGCCGCCCACTCGCGCTGGGCCTCCGTCTCGATCTCGTCGTTGTCGAGAGCGTCTGCCAACTCTTTGCCTTGCACGAACTGGATCTTTTCGTCTTTAGTGACTCTCACTTCGAAGCCGCAGATCGCCCACGTGAGTCGGTTCAGGGCACTGATAACGCCCTCGTCCTGGGTCATCTGAACGTGCAGCCAGAGACCTTGGGCGATCTGTCCCATCCCGGGCCAGACGCCTTCCGCCCATCCTTCGATGAAGGCGCCCCCCGTCGGGATGTTTCCTGACCACGCTCTTCTCGTAGAGATTCCGGATGCGGCTGAGCCCGGCTCGGGCTTCGGGGAACTCGGAATTGTAGGGTGCTCCACGTCCAGGATACATTATGTCCTCCGCTATGGCGGATGCGATTGGTGACGCTTCGGGCTAAAGCGGTGGCACTTCACCAGGTGGACTCCATCGGCCGGGGACCTCGTCGGCTGACGCGGTCGCCGACGCCGAAGGCGGCGGCCGGGTCAGCCGCAAGGGAAAATCACTGCGATCTACGTTGCCGGAAAGCGACCTGTACCATCCAGGCCGTAGCGAACATCGACCCAGGTCAACTCGACCTGGACGTCGTCGCCTCCGACGTGTCGAGAGGGGTCGAAGGTGAAAAGCCGGCCGACAATTTCTACCTCCGATCCGTAGAGGTATAGCCGGTCTCCGATCAGCGGGATTGGTAAGCTGGCTGGCCAGTCAACCTCGTTGCTGCGGAGATGCTCCTCACCGTGGATGCCTTGGTCTGGATGCGCCGAGAAAGCCAGCTTCATTGTCGGCAAGTTCGTCGACGGCCACGGAGGGTTCTCCTGATACGGGAATCACACCGGTTCCATCGTACCTTCGGGCATGGGGAACGGTGAAGAACCTGACTACGCGAACGACCTCGACGCGTTCGAGGATCTGATCAAGTCGAGTACCGCCGAGAACCTCGGTCGTTTGAAGGCGGATGCGCTGTGGCTCGTCTCTGAGGTTCGGCGGTTGCGGGCATCTCAGAAACCTGCCGAGTAGCCCTCCGTCACGAAGGTCAGATCATCCCGCGCCGCTCGAAGTACGCCCGGGTCTTCGGGATCATGTGGTCGAGCGCGGCCGGCGTGCGCTTGCGCTGTTTCTGAACGAGGCTTTGATCGAGAAGAGCAAGACCAAAGGGCTCTTCCGTGAAGTCCTCGGCGCAATCGGCATAAATGACCGCAGCTACGTGTGGTGTTACGCCTTCGTGCTCGGCAAGGCACGTGCAGTAGCCGACTGGCTTCGACCGAGATGGCGCGACTAGCGGCGTTCATGGTGAAACTCTCGGAGGCATCCGGTGGCCGGTTTTTGTAAGGGATGTCGCCCACAAAAAAAAGCCCGCCGTAGCGGGCTTTTTCGTTCAGCCGAGTCCTCGCGGACATTTCCTCATGAATGCTGCGGTCAACACTAGAACGGAATCTCTTCCTCTTCCAGCGGTTCCTCATAGCTCGATCCACCGCCGACGTTGGATGCGCCGGCGTCGGCGGCCGGGCGTGCGGGACGCTCGTACGAGCCGCCGCCTTCGCGGTTGGGGCGATCGAGCATCTGCATCGTGTTGACGACGACCTCGGCGGCTTTGCGCTTCTCGCCTTCCTTCGTCTCGTACGAACGAATCGAGAGACGGCCGTCGACCAGACACGACATCCCCTTCTTGAGGTACGTGTTGCAGGTCTCCGCGAGCTTGTCCCAAGCCACGCAGTCGATGTAGTCGGTCTCTTCCTGCTGCTTGGCGCGCCGGTTCACCGCCAGGGTGAACTTCGTGACGGCCGCACCCGAGCCGACGTAGCGGATCTCGGGATCGCGGGTGAGGTTGCCGACCAGGGTGATGCGATTGAAGCTGCCAGCCATCGTTGTCTATCCTTCTGCTGCTCTCTGCTCTGCTCGCTTTGCGCAGCTGGCGTGATATGGCGGGGCGAACGCCCCGCACAGCGTTACGATTGCACCGCGTCGTGCCAGCATCGTGGCACGGTGGAGATCAGGTATCCTTGCGGATGAGGATCTGGCGCAGCACGTCTTCGTTCAGGCGGAGCAGGCGGTCCAGCTCCTTGGCCTGAGCGGCGTCGGCCTTGAAGTGCATGGTGACGTAGTAGCCTTCGCGCACGTCGTCGATCTCGTACGCCAGACGACGCTTGCCATGCTGCTCGAGCTCACCGACGACCTCGCCGCCGCGGGTCTTCACGCCCTCGGCGATCGCGTTGGAGCGCTCGGCGACCTCGGTCTCCTCGAGGCTCGGGCGCAGGATATAGGTGATCTCGTAGTCGTTGGTGGTCGCGGTAGCCATGATGCCCTCTCTGGACGCCGGCGGGGCCGGCGGCCCGGCACGCGGCCGGGCAGTGGGGAGATACCCGGCGCCGGAGGCACCGGGAGAACCCCCGGATTCTATCACGCGCTCCCGTCCGGCGACAAGGCTTGGCGGATCGGGCCCGCCCCTCGTCGGCGGGCGGCTTGGCCATCTGGAGAGCGGAGGCCGCCTGGCGGGTAGGAAGGCAATCGAATGCGCTCGATCCTCGACCGGTACGCTCCGGCGCCGGCGTTCGACGAGTTTGCAGCCGCCGACGGACAGCCCCGGGATCACTACGCCCCGTTGGCCGCGACGCTGGCGGGCATCTCGTCGGCCGACTTCCGCCACCGCGTGACGACCGTGAACTCGGTGCTCTTGCAGCGCGGCGTCACCTTCACGGTCTACGCCGACGCGCGCGGGACCGAACGCATCCTTCCCTTCGACCTGATCCCGCGCATCATCTCGGGCGCCGAGTGGGACGTCATCTCGCGCGGCGTCGCGCAGCGCGTGCGCGCCCTCAACGCGTTCCTGGTCGACGTCTACGGCGACCAACGGGCGTTGCGCGAAGGCATCATCCCGCGCGAGCTCGTGTTCTCCTCGCAACACTTCGAGCGCGAGGCGGTCGGCGTGCGGCCGCCGCACGACACCTACGTGCACGTCTCGGGGATCGATCTGGTGCGCGACGCCGACGGCACCTACCTCGTGCTCGAGGACAACTGCCGCACGCCCTCGGGCATCTCGTACGTGCTCGAGAACCGCGACGTCCTCAAGCGCGCGTTTCCGCGCCTGTTCGCCGGTTACGATCCGCTGCCGGTCGACGACTATCCGCGCCGGCTGCGCTCGGCGCTGTTGGCCAGCGCGCCGCGTAACGCGCTCGAACCGACCATCGCGATCCTCACGCCGGGCATCTACAACAGCGCGTACTTCGAGCACACGCTGCTGGCGCGGCGGATGGGCGTCGAGCTGGTCGAGGGCAGCGATTTGTTCGTGCGCGACAACGTGGTCTACATGAAGACGACGCGCGGGCCGGCGCGGGTCGACGTCATCTACCGCCGCGTCGACGACGACTACCTCGACCCGCTCTACTTCCGCGGCGACTCGGCGCTCGGGGTGGCGGGGATCTTCGACGCCTATCGCGCCGGCAACGTCACGCTGGCCAACGCGGTCGGCACCGGCGTCGCCGACGACAAGGCGATCTATCCGTACGTCCCGACCTTCATCCGCTACTACCTGGGCGAAGAGCCGATCTTGCAGAACGTGCCGACCTTCGACTGTTCGGACGCCGCGCAGCGCCAGCACGTGCTGGGCCGGCTCGACCAGCTCGTCGTCAAACGGACTGCCGCATCGGGCGGATACGGCATGCTGATGGGACCGATGAGCACGGCCACCGAACGCGCCGACTTCGCCGACGCGATCCGCGCCAACCCACGCGACTTCATCGCGCAGCCGGTCGTCACGCTGTCCGCGCATCCGACCGTCGTCGACGAAGGGCTGGCGCCGCGCCACATCGACCTGCGCCCCTTCGCGCTCTTGCACGGCGACACGGTCGACGTCCCGCCGGCCGCGCTCACGCGCGTCGCGCTGACGGCCGGATCGCTGGTCGTCAACTCCTCGCAAGGCGGCGGCTCCAAAGACACCTGGGTGCTGGCCGACTGATGCTCAGCCGCGTCGCCGAGTCGCTGTACTGGATGGCGCGCAACGTCGAGCGCGCCGAGGACCTCGCCCGCCTGCTCGACGTCACCGCGACCCGCTCGTTCGACCGGCTCGAAGACGCGTTGCCGCGCTGGCAGGCCATCTACACCGTCGCCGGCATCACGCCTCCGGAGAACGCCGCCGACCGCCTGCAAACGGTCGACGACGTCGTGTTCGACACGACCTCGCGCTTCTCGATCGCGGCCTCGGTCCGCATCGCGCGCCAGAACGCGGTCGGCGTGCGCGCCGAGCTGACGACCGAGGTCTGGGAGTGCATCAACGGGCTGTACCTGTTCGTCGAGGCGCAGTCGGCGCGCGCGGTCGGACCGGACGGCACCTCGACCTTCCTGCGCAGCGTGCGCGACACCGCGCAAGCGTTCGGCGGCATCTGCGATGCGACGCTGGCTCACGACGACGCCTGGGAGTTCTTGCGCATCGGCCGCTTTCTCGAACGCGCGCGCATGACCTCGCGCATCCTGCGCGCGGTCGAGGACGACGACGTCGCGCCGCACGTCTGGCAGCTCACCCTCGAAGCGTGCTGCGCCAGCTCGCCGTTCGCGCGCGCGCGCCGGCAGTCGGCCGACCCGGTCGAAGCGCTGGCGTTCCTGGCGCTCTCGCCGGTCTTCCCGCGCTCGCTGCGCTTCTGCGTGCGCGAGATCGACGCCGCGCTCCACATGCTCTCGGGCGCCCCGGCCGGCACCTTCGCCGACAACGCCGAGCGGCACTCGGGCCGCATCGCGGCCTCGCTCGACTTCGCCGGGCCGTTCGACCTGGTGCGCGAAGGAGCGCGTCCGTTTGCGGTGCGGCTCGCCGCTCAGCTCGACGAGCTGGGCAGCGCCATCGTCTCGACCTACTTCCCCGCGGTGCCGGTCGGCTGATGCGCTACACGATCGTCCACCGCACCCGCTACCGCTATCCGGTCCCGGTCCACGAGAGCCACACGATCGTCCACTTGCAGCCGCGCAGCGACCTCTCGCAGTACTGCACGCGCTACGAGCTGATCGTCGTGCCGCGCTCGCGCGTGTTCTCGTACACCGACCGCTACGGCAACGACGTCCAGCACTTCGGCGTCTTGCCCGAGCACAAGCTGCTCGACGTCGTCGCCCGCTCGCAGGTGGTGACGGTGCGCGGCGATCCGGTCGCGCCCGAACCGTTGCCGCGGCGGCTGATCGACGAAGACCCGACGCGCGACGAGCTGTGGGACTTTCTGCACGAGAGCCGGTACGTGCGCTTCTGTCCGGAACTCGACGCGCTGGCCGTCGAGATCGGCGAGCCGGGGCCGGACGACGACGTCGCGGCCTGGTTCGGACACGCCTCGCACCACGTCCACCAGACGTTCACCTACGCGACCGGCTTGACGTCGGTCCACGCGACCGTCGCCGAGTCGATCGCGCTGCGCCGCGGCGTCTGCCAGGACTTCGCGCACGTGCTGGTGGCGCTGTGCCGCCGCGCGGGCATCCCGGCGCGCTACGTGAGCGGCTACGTCCATTCCGGCAGCGGCGACATGCTCGGCGCGGAGGCCTCGCACGCCTGGGCCGAGGCGTATCTGGGCTCGCGCGGCTGGATCGGCGTCGACCCGACCAACGACACCTGGATCGGCGACGCGTTCGTGCGCGTGGCGACCGGGCGCGACTATCGCGACGTCAGCCCGGTGCGCGGCGTCTACCGCGGCGCGTCGGCCTCCACGATGTCGGTCGACGTCGCCGTCGAGGCCCTCGCCCACACGCAGAACGAGATCTACGCCCAGATCGAGGACGAGCACTACCAAGAGCAGCAGCAACAGCAGCAGTAGTGCCCGTCCGGGGACGGGCTAGGACGCCTTCGTGCTCGGGAACAGCTGGTCGAGTGAAGGGACCATGGCGCGCTCGGCGATCCCGGTGACTGCCGAGCCGCCGATGCCGCCCATGTCGGCGTCGTCCGCACCGGTCGCGACGAGCGCGCCGCCGCAATCGAGCAGCCCGAGGTGCATCGAGGCATGGGAGCGTCCCGTCTTGTCGGACTGCTCGATGCGCACGTTCGGGACGATGATCCCCTGCGCACCGGCCGCGGCGCACAGTTGCGGAGCGGTCGCGATCGCGGTCAGGTGATCGATGGGCGCCCCCAGCACGACGTTCAGGTTTCGCTTCTGCAGCTGCAGGATGAACGAATGGGTGACGTCGTTGACGTGCGGATCGGCGATCGTCGGCTGCGCGAACGGCAGCACGAGATACTTCGCGCCAGGCGGAATCGGAGCGCCGGGTTGCCGCGGCGCGGCGGGTGGCGCCGATACGACGGTCGCGCCGGCGAATGCTTTGACGGCACCTTGGGCGGCGATTCGGTACGCCGCGTCGACGGTGGCGCCGAGGTTTCCGACCGAGATGAAGCCCGACACGCTTTGGTCGCCGGTCGCCGTCGTGGTCCAGCGCACGGTGCCGTCGCAACCGACCTCGTCCAGACGCAGCTCGACGTGCGTCGGATAGGTGATGATGTTGATGAACGGATTGTGCTTGCCGGTCTGCTCGTAGCGGCCCTCGGGAATCAGGAGTCCCGTCGTGCCGGTATCGGCGCAGATCTTCGCGGCCGTCGCGACGGCCTCCAGATGGTTGACCGGCGGGAGCGGGACGATCGCGACGCCGGCGGCGGCGAAGTCGTCGGTCAGGTCGCGCGACACCCCCTGCGCGAAGGGATCCGTGCCACCGGGCTCTTCGTACGGGACGAACGCGAGCTTCGCCGCCGGGCTTGCGGCCTGCGCCGATATCGCGGATGTGGAGAAGCTCGCCAGCACCAAGACGCCGGCCGCGAGCAGTGCCTTTCCGTATGTCATCGCTGTCCCTTCCGTGTTCGCCGTTCGCACCCGAGTCGTGCGAACATAGCGAGATAGGCCCCGTCGTCAGAGGCGCCGCCGGGTCGTCGCGCTCTTGACAGAGGTTGGCGGCGATCCCTCTCCGCCTATCAGTTTCGCCAAGCACGGTGCCGGAAACGTGGGTTCTCCCGGCAGAGGTAGCAGCCCAGACGGGACCCTATTCGCCCAGGTAGAGCCCCGCGAACATCGCGTCGACCTCGTACGCGAAGCCGGGCATCAGCGCATGCGTCACGACCTCGCCCGGACCGAAGCGCGTCGTGCCGTCGCGCGCGTGGGCGATGACCGTACGCCGCGGCGGATCGACGACGAACACCACCAGCGCCCCGGCCGCGAGATAGGCGGCGATCTTCCAGGCCAGTCGCCGTTCGTTCTCGCCGGCCGAGAGGATCTCGACGGCCACCTCCGGTGCACGCGGCGGCGACTCCGCCGCCGCCTCACCCAACTCGTCGATCGCCGCGCGCGAGAGATACGCGACGTCGGGGACGAGCGAGGCAAACCGGTAGCCGGGGGCGTGGAACTCGTGGCGCCACTCGTGATAGGCCTCGCCGTCGCCCCAGGTGCGCAAAGCGAGCATCCAGCGCACCTCGAGCTCTTGATGGCGGCGCTTGGGGCTCGTCTTCTGGACGAGCTGGCCGTCGACGAGCTCGAGCGCGGGCTTCGTCGCCGGAATGTCGACCCGATCGAACATGGGCGTCTCCTCACGCCATGCTATCACTCCGGCGGGTCGCAGCGTCAAGGCGGGCAGGCCCGCCGCGCCGCTCCGCCCGAAGCCGGACCGATGCGTTCTTGGTCCGCCCTCGTCGCCTCGCTGGCCGTGCTCTCGCTCGCTACGCCGCCGGCGCTCGGCGCGAGCGCGCCGCTCCCGCGGCCCGCGCACGTCGTGGTCGTGATCGAAGAGAACCACACCTTCGCGCAGATCGTCGGCAACCCGCACGCGCCGTTCCTCACCGCGCTCGCGGCGCACGGCGCGGCGTTCACCAACGCGCACGGCGTCACCCATCCCAGCTTACCGAACTATTTCGCGCTGTTCGCCGGGCTGACGAACACCAACGGCGACGGCTGTCCCGCGCACGCGGTCCCCGCCGACGCGCCGAATCTCGGCAGCGAGCTGGAGGCCGCGCACCTTTCGTTCGTCGGCTACGCCGAGTCGATGCCCGAAGAAGATTGGCACGGCTGCTGGGCCGGCCCGTACGCGCGCAAGCACGTCCCGTGGGCGCAGTTCGCGAACTTACCGCGCAGCGCCAGCGAACCGTTCACGGCCTTTCCGTCGAACCTCGACCGGCTGCCGACCGTCGCGTTCGTCGTCCCGAACGTCGACGACGACATGCACGACGGCACCGTCGCGCAAGCCGACGCGTGGGCGCGCCGGAATCTCGGCCCGCTGGTGCGTTGGGCCGACGCGCACGACACGCTGGTCATCCTCACGATGGACGAGGGGTACGACAGCACCAACTCGATCCCGATCATCTTCGCCGGGCCGATGGTGCGGCCGGGACGCTACGCGCAGCGCATCGATCACTACAACGTGCTGCGCACGCTCGCCGACATGTACGGGCTCACGCCGCCCGGCCGCGCGGCGCGCGTCGCGCCGATCACCGACTGTTGGCGTGTGCGCTGACGTCGCTGAGCGCCTGCGGGAACCGCGTGAGCGCCGAGTAGCGATGGATCATCAGCAAGTTGTCGGAGTCGCCGGCGTTGCCCCAGTCCTCGGTGAAGGCCAGCTCGTACCCGTTCTGCGCCGCCAACCGCGCGACGCGCACGTCGTAATGATCCTCGGGATAGACGAGGGCCCAGATCTTCACGCCCAGCCGGTGCTCGAGTGAGAACCGCGAGAGCACGTACTCGTGCACGACGTCCTTGTCGGAGAGCACGCGCAGGTCGGGCGGATGGTTCGCGGTCTGGCTCTGGATCGTCATGATCCCGCTGTGCGCCATCTCCAGCAGTTGCGGCCAGGTGTTGTGACGCTTGCCGTGCGTGGTCAGTCCGACGAAGTTCGAGTGCACGAACATGGTGGCCGGAAAGCCGTACTGCCGCAGCAGCGGGAAGGCGTTCTCGTAGATGCCGTGACCGTCGTCGTCGAAGGTGAGAACCAAGGGCTTCGTCGGCAAGGGCGCGCCGTGTTCGAGGTGCTCGCGCAACGCCTGCAGCGTGACGACGTGATAGCCGCCGCTCTTGATCGCGGCCAACTGACCCTTGAAGGTATCGAGCGGGGTGTCGAACCAAACTTCCTTCGGCCCTGCGACGACGTCGTGCCAGACGATGACGGCGACGTAGGGTGAGCGGCCGCCGGGCGCGACCTGCGGCAGCCCGTCGTCGGCGATGGCGGGCAGCGCGACCAGCGACCCTAGGACGAGAGCGATCGAGGCGAGGATCCGAGTGATCATCGAGAGCGGTGTTGCGCCCAGGCGGGCGTCGTTCCCCCGTCGTTTCCCGAAGCGGACCCTGACCATCGCGCTGATCGTGCTCGTCGTGCTCGTCCTCGCAGCGCTGGTGGCGCGCGATGCGATCGAACGCAGCTACCTCCAGTGGCAGCTCGGGCAGACCGTCGGCGGCGACGCCAGCATCGGGGACCTGCACCACGCCGACGGCGCGACCGTGCTCGACAACGTCCACCTCGCGAGCGAGGGCGGCGCCGTCACCCTGGACGCGGCGCAGATCACGTTCACGGTCACCGGCGGCGTGCTGCACCTGCGCGCGAGCACGCCGCAGGTCGCCATCGCAATCGACCTCGCGCGCGGCGACGAAGCCCGGCGCGCGCGCGACTTCGCCGGCCGCTTGGGCGCGCACGCGCTCGCGCTCGACGTCCAGAACGGCACGCTGACGATCGCTCGCAGCGCCGGCGCGGCAGCGCCGCTGACGTTCGCGGCGATCGGCGGCAGCGTGCAGCTCGACGCGAGCGGCACCCTCGACGGCGACGCCACGCTCGCACTGCGTGACGGCACCGCCAGCTACCCGATCACGCTGCGGCCGACGACGACACCCGACGGCACCGCCGCCGAGGAGCTGACCGCGAACGCACTGCCGTTGGCGCCGCTGGCGGCCGTGTTCGTTCCCGACCGCTTCGCGCCGCTGCGCGGCGTCGCGCGCACGGTCGACCTCGAGTTCGAGAACGGAGCGCCGCACGGCACGTTCGTGCTGAACGACGCGGCCGCGCGCATCGCCGGCGCCGAGCTGCAGGGCGTGAGCGGCGAGGTCTCGCTGGCGCCCGACGGCATCGGCGCGGCGCTGTTGAGCGGCGCGGTCGGCGCCGTGCCGGCGAACTTTTCCGGCGAGGTGCACGACGTGCGCTCGTGGGCCGATGTGGTGACGAACGGCACGCCCGACCTGCGCTCGCTGGCCTGGATGTTCGCGCAGGTCGCCACCAAGCCGGCCGTCTCGTGGATGACCTTCGAGACGACGGCGCCCGGCATCACCTACGGCCAGTACGGCATGACGCTGGACGACATTCCGCGCGCGGTCTCGCTGCTGCGAGTGAATCCCGACGAGCCGACGGTGCGCTTCGACACCGCCATCGCCGAGGACCACATCATCTCGCACGGCGAGCGCACCTCGCAGCTCGCCGACCGCACCGGCGCGGTCGCCGGCGTCAACGGCGACTACTTCGACATCGGCCGGACCTACGAGCCGCAGGGGATGCTCATCAGCCACGGCCGGCTGCTGCGCGGGCCGACCGATCGCGCCGCGCTCATCATCGACAAGAACAACCACGTCACGTTCGCCGACTTTCACATGGACGGCAGCGTCGTCGACGGGAAGCACCGCTACCGGATCACGCAGGTCAACTCGTGGCCGCTCGAAGACACGACGATCATCACGCCGGACTACGGCGCGCCGCTCAAGCCGGCCGACGGCGTCACCTTCGAGCCGCTGGAAGACCTGGGCGATCACCGCTATCGCATCACCGGCTCGATGCCGGCGACGCAGCCGATTCCGGTCCAGCTCGGCGTCGCGTTCGGGCCGAAGGCGGCGCTGCCGCTGCCCAAGCCCGGCGACGTGGTGACCATCCACTACGACATCGAGCCGCACGTGCCGGACGCGGTGGCGGGGATCGGCGGCGGTCCGCAGCTGCTGCGCAACGGCGAGTGGTACGAGGACCCCAAGGCACCGGCACCCGCCGAGCGCGACGTGCGCTGGGCCGTCGTCGCGCTGGGCACGCTCGCCGACGGGAATCTCTTGCTGGTCACCGTCGACGCGCGACATCCCGAGCGCTCGATGGGGATGACGCGACCCGAGTTCGGCGACTTGCTGCGCAGCTACGGCGTGGTCGACGCGATGGCGCTGGACTCCGGCGGCTCGGTGACGATGGTCTCGCGAGCGCCGGGCGACACGGAAGCGACCCTGCGCAACGTGCCGTCCGACGACAGCTGGGAGCGCGTCATCTCCGATGCGCTGCTGATCTACAGCAGCGCGCCGCGCGGCACGCTGGTGACGACCCGGCCGCCGCCGCTGCCGCAAGCGCGCGTCCTGCCGCCGGGCACGAAGTGATCGCGCTGCCGGCTACGCTGGCACCGCCCGCGCCGTTCCCGCCCATCGTCGCGCAGCACGCGCACAGCGAAGCCGTCGCGCCGGGCATCGTCCGCGCCGACTACCGGCTGACGACGAGTGACGGGCCGCTGATCGTGCACGCCGTCGCCGTCGACCTGCGCGAGCCCAGCGTGCGTCTGCGCGTCGTCGTGGCGCACGACCGGCTCGTGTCGAGCGGCGAGACGGTCTCGTCGATGGCCGTGCGTACCGGCGCCGTCGCCGGCGTCAACGCCGACTACTTCGACATCGGGCAAACGAACCAGCCGCTCAACGCGGTGGTGCAGGACGGCGCGCTGGTGCGCACGCCATCCGCGCGCGCGGTGCTCAGCGTCGCGCGCGACGGCAGCGTTTCGTTCGGCACGCTCGGCTTCGCCGGCACGGCGTCGTACGGCGCGACGCGGGTGCCGTTGACCGGCGTCAACGTCTGGCCGCCCGAAGGCGGCGCCGCGCTGATCGACGCCGCGTTCGGGCCGCTGACCGCCGCGCCCGGCGTGACGGTCGCCGCCCTCACGCCGCTCGACGGCGTCGCCGGCGCACCCGGAACGTATCGCGTCACCGCCGTCGGACCGGCCGCCGCCGGACCCGCGAACGGCACGCTGCTCGCGCTCGGGCCTGCCGCGCTGCGCAGCGGCGCGCCGCCGGCGGTCGGCGACACGGTCGCGATCGCGTACGACACGACGCCGCCGCTCGCGACCGTGAGCGCGGCGGTCGGCGGCGGTCCGCTGCTCGTCGCCGGCGGCGCGCCGGTCGACGATCCCAACGCGCCGGCACCGGAGGAACGCAACGTGCGCTTTCCGGTCTCGGGCGCAGCCGTGACCGCCGGCGACACGCTGCTGCTGCTGGCGGTCGACGGCCGCATCCCCGCGCTCTCGATCGGGCTGACCCGGCCGCAGTTCGCGGCGCTGATGCTCGGCTTCGGCGCACTCGACGGGATGGCGTTCGACTCCGGCGGCTCGGCCACGCTCGTCGCGCGCGTGCTCGGCGACGCGCAGTCCAGCGTCCTCAACACCCCCAGCGACGGCGAAGAGCGGCTCGTCGCCGACGGCCTGTTCGTCTACAGCGATGCGCCCGGCGGCGGCGCGTCGCACCTGATCGTGCGGCCGACCGGCTTCGCCGCGCTGCCGGGCGCCGTCGTCGCGCTGCGCGGCGCCGTCGTCGACGCGAGCGACCACCGCTTGCACGGCGCGACGCTCGCGCCGCTGCACGTCGACGCCGCGCCCGGTGCGCACGTCGCCGTCGTCGCCGACCGCGACGGCTTGCGCGCCGAGGTGCCGTACACGACGCTGGCGCGGGCCGCCACGCTCGCGGTCACGCCCGAACGGCCCGATCCGGATCCGCACGCCACCGTCGCGCTCAGCGTGCGCGCGCTCGACGCGAACGGCGATCCCGTCGTCCTCGGCCCCGACGTTCGCTGGCGCGCCGACGGCGGCACGCTGGCGCCGGACGGCGCCGACGCCGTCTACCGTGCGGGCACGCGCGACGCGCACGTCACGGTCGCCGCGGGCGGCGTCGAGACGAGCGTGCTGGTGCACGTCGGCCGCCACGAGGCAGCACTGCCGGAGTTCGCGGCTGAGCCGCTGACATACGACTTCACCGGCAACGCCCGCGTCGCGCGCGACGCGGTCGCCGTCACGCTGCCGGGCGAGCCGATCGCGGTCAGCCTCGAGGTGCGCGGCAACGGCGACGGCGTGCCACTGCGCGCGACGTTCGTCAACCGTTTCGGCGAGCTGCGCGCGCTGACGCTGGCCGCGCACGTCGATTGGACCGGCTGGCGACGCGTGACGCTCGTGCTCCCGCCCGATCTCAACCCGCCGGTTCGCCTGACCTCACTCTACGTCGTACCCTCGCTCGGCGGCCCGCCCGTGCACAGCACCGGCACGCTCGCCTTCCGCACTCTCACCGTCACGCTGCCCGGGAGTCCTTGATGCGCCCGTTCCTCGCCGCCGCCCTCGTCACGCTCGCCGCCACCTGTCTCGCAACCGCTTCGCCCGGCAGGGCCGCGGACACGTGGGCCGGCGTGCCGGTGCTGATGTATCATCACGTCAACGCCAGCGTGCCGCGCGACCCGGTCGGTGCCGACCTGACCGTGACGCCGACTGCCTTCGAAGCGCAGCTGCGCTGGCTGCGCGACCACGGCATCCACACGCTGACGACGCGGCAGCTGGTCGACGCGCTGCGACACGGGCAGCACCCGCAGCATGCGGTCGTGCTGACCTTCGATGACGGCTACAGCGACGCGGCGACCGTCGCGACGCCGCTGCTGCGCAAGTACGGCGACGTCGCCAGCTTCTACGTCTCGGCCGGCTTCATCGGCGACGGGCGACACGCCGACTGGAAGCAGCTGCGCGCGATGCGCGCCGCCGGGATGGAGATCGGCTGCCACGGCACCCACCACCTCGACCTCTCGACGCTCGACCGCGCCGGGACCGAGGCTGAGGCCGGCCACTGCGCGATCGCGTTGGCCCACTACCTGGCCCCGCCGGTGACCTACGCCTACGCGGCGGGCAAATGGAAGGCCGAGACGATCGCGGTCTTGCGCGAGCATGGATTTTGGGTCGCGCTCACCGAACGCCCCGGCGTGGTGACGAACCTCGACGACCCCTACGTCCTGCAGCGTCGTCGCGTGCGCGGCGCCGCGAGCGTAGCCGAGTTCGCGGCGGTCGCGACGCCGTGAGACCGCACCACGTCGCGCTGGCCACCGCCGTCCTCGTCGTGTTCGCCGGACCCCCGGCGCAGGCGGCCACCACCGCCGGCACGCTCGACGCCTGGACCGCGCCCGCGAAGGTCGCCTCGATCATCGGGCCGTGCGCGAAGCCCGTCGGCGACGATCCGCCCTCGAAAGCGACGCCGTGTTCGACGAAGTTCGTCGACGCGTGCTCGCACGCCAACGGCGACTCGACGTTGTCGATCAGCCAATGCGCGGAAGCGGCCGCGGTGTATTGGCGCGACATCGTCACCCAACGCACCGCCGCGCTCGAGAAGCTGCGCGTCGCCGCGATCACGAAATACGTGCAGTCGAGCGACGCGGCGTGGAAGCGCTACCTCACGACGCGCTGCTCGATGTACGGTCAGTTCGAAGGGACCATCAACGAGATTCTCTCCGCCGAGTGCGTGCTCGACACGACCATCCAGCGCGCCGACGACCTCGACCGCTACGCGTCGCACGCCTCCGCGCAGGGCGTCCAGTAGCGGCGGCTACATCCCCATCGTCGCGCTGGCGTTGACGTAGTCGATCCAGGCCACCAGCGCCCAGGCGATCACCGCGCCGGCGAACAGTGCGACCGGGATCGCGATCGGCAGCACCTTGCGCGGGCCGTGCTCGGCGATGAACGATTGGGCGACCATCATCGTTCCTCCGATACCGATGACCACGCCGACCACCGCGAAGAGCTGTTGCTGCGACACCCCGGTCGCTTTCCCGCGCGGGAGCCGCGACCCCCGCCGCGAAGGCGCGCAGCGATGACGCGTTCGCTTCTGTTGACGGCCGCGCTCGCCGCGGCGCTCCCGTTCGCCGTCGGCCCGCGCCCGGCCGCCGCCAACGTCTTCTGTCCGGCCACGGTCGGCTCGGTCGTCGACCTGGGCGCCGTGGGACGCGCCGGGACGTACGGCATCCTGCTCAACGTCGACCGCGGCGACACGCGCTCGGTGCGCGTCCGCCTCGACAGCGACCGCAATCGCTACGCGCTGGACGTCAACGACGTCCCGCTGATGACGTTCAGCGGCGTGCGGGTGACGCGTTACTTCACGCTGCCGCCCGACGAGCACCTGATCGGCGCGTGGGTGCAGGCGACCGGCCTGGCCGCGAACGAGCGGCTCGACTGCCCGCTGACCTCGCCGTGGAGCCCGGACTTGCCGCCGCCCAGCAGCCCGTCCGCTCGCGAACAGGCCGATCGCGACCGCCAGGCGGCTCTCGACGGGTACGGCACGCACACGGTGCTCGTCGCGCCGATCTCGTTCGGGCCCAACACGCCGCCGGCGTGCGCGCAGCCGTTCACGCCCGCCGTCCCGGCGCAGCCGATTCGTCCGCCCTTCCCGCCCGAAGCGCGCGCGGTCAACGCGACCGGCGTCGTCGAGATGCACCTGGACGTCGACGACACGGGGAGCGTCGTCAACGCGCTGATCACCCGCTCGAGCGGCTTCGCGCCCCTCGACCGCGCCGCGATCGCCGCCGCACGCGCGACGCACTTCACCCCCGCCACCTTCGCCTGTCACCCGATCGCGACGACGCTCGAGCTCCAGACCGGCTTCGGCGTCTAGCTAGCCGCTGACGCGGGCTTCGCGTTTGGTCACGCGCCAGACGTTGCGGACCTCCTTGACGCCGCCGAGCTTGCGCAGCAGCGTGTGCAGGTGGTCGAGGTCCGTGATCTGGGCGGTGATCGAGATGAGCGCGCCCTTGTCGCGCTTGACGCGCGCGTTGACCGAGCTGACTTGCGTCTTGAGCTCGGCGGCGACGCCCATCACGTCCTGCAGCAGGCCGGGGCGGTCGGCGGCTTCGATCTCGATGTCGACCGCGTGGGTGAGCTGCGAGCGGTCGAGCCATTCCGCCTCGAGGATGCGCTCGGGCGCGGCGTTCATGTAGGCGGTGTTCGGACAGTCGGCGCGGTGCACGGAGACGCCGCGGCCGATGGTGACGAAGCCCATGATGGGATCGCCCGGCACGGGGCTGCAACACTTCGAGAGGCGCACCAGCACGTCGTCGACGCCGGCGATGCGGATGCCGCTGGAGTTGCGCGCGATGCGGCGCGTCGACGTCGGACGCGTGAGCGCCGCGATGTCGACCACGTTGTCGACCTTGGTCTCGTCGCGCAGCTTGGCGGCGACCGTCGCGGCGGTCGCGTCGCCGAACCCGATCGCGGCGAACAGGTCGGTCGCGCTCTGGTAGTTCATCTTGCCGGCGACCCGCTCGATGGCGTCGCCGCGGGCGAGGTCGACGCGCAATCCGGCGCGCGCCAGCTCGGCCTCGACGGCCTCCTGGCCGGCCAGCGTGTTCTCTTCCTTGCGCTCCTTGCGGAACCACTGCTTGATCTTGTGCTTCGCGCCGCTGGTCTTGACGACCGAGAGCCAGTCCAGCGAGGGGTGCGCGGACTTGTTGGTCAGGATCTCGGCGATGTCGCCGTTCTTGAGCTGATAGTCGAGCGGGACGATCTTGCCGTTGACCTTCGCGCCCACGCAGTGGTGGCCGACGTCGGTGTGCACCTGATAGGCGAAGTCGAGCGGCGTCGCGGTGCCGGGCATCGAGAAGACGTCGCCTTTGGGCGAGAACACGAACACCTGCGAGTCGAACAGGTCGAGCTTGAGGTTCTCCATGAACGTGCGCGAGTCGCGCATGTCGTTCTGCCACTCGAGCAGCGAGCGCAGCCAGGTCAGCTTCTGCTCGAAGTCGTCCTTCTTGCCGCCCTCTTTGTAGCGCCAGTGCGCGGCGATGCCGTACTCGCTGGTGCGGTGCATCTCCCAGGTGCGGATCTGGACCTCGAGCGGATCGCCGCCCGGCCCGACGACCGTAGTGTGCAGCGACTGGTACATGTTGGGCTTGGGCATCGCGATGTAGTCCTTGAACCGCCCGGGGAGCGGCTTCCACATCGCGTGCACGACGCCCAGCGCGCCGTAGCAGTCCTTGACGTTGTCGGTGATGACGCGGACCGCGGTCAAATCGTAGATGGTCGAGAAGTCGCGGCCCTTCTGCATCTTCTTGTGAATCGAATAGAAGTGCTTGGGCCGGCCGGTGACGTCCGCCTGCAGGCCGACTTTCTCGAACTCGGCGCGCAGCTCGGTGATGACCTTCGAGACCGCTTCTTCGCGCGCGGTGCGCTTGGTCGCTACGCGCTCGGCGATGTCGCGGTAGGCGTCGGCGTCGAGATAGCGCAGCGAGAGATCTTCGAGATCCCACTTGACGCGCCAGATGCCCAGCCGGTGCGCGATCGGCGCGTAGATCTCGATCGTCTCGCGCGCGATCGACTGCTGCTTGGCCGGCGGCAGGCTCGAGAGCGTGCGCATGTTGTGCAGGCGGTCGGCCAGCTTGATGATGATGACCCGGATGTCCTTGGCCATCGCCATGAACATCTTGCGCAGGTTCTCGACCTGCGCATCTTCCTTCGATTGATAGGGGATGCGGGTCAGCTTGGTGACGCCGTCGACGAGGGTCGCGATCTCGACGCCGAACTGCTCGGCGACTTCCTCGTTGGTGATGACGGTGTCTTCGACCACGTCGTGGAGGATGGCCGCCGCGATCGTCGCGCGGTCCATCTCCAGGTCGGCCAGGATGTCGGCCACCGCCAGCGGGTGGGCGATGTAGGACTCGCCCGACGCCCGGCGCTGCCCCTCGTGGGCATGGTCCGCCACGTCGTAGACGCGCTCCAGCCACGCCCCGTCCAGGCCCGGGTCGTATTGCTGGACTTTGGTGACGAGGTCGGTGATCGTCATGCGGATGTAGGGCCTATCGTATACATAACAGGCCCCGCGCGCAAAGAGTTTGGTCCGCCCGGTCGCTAGTAGCGGATGAAACTGCGAACCTCGACGCCCGGCAGCGCGGCCCGGCCGTTGAGGGCCTCCAGCTCGACCAGGACCGCGGTCCCGACCACGTTCGCCCCCAGCTTCTCGAGCAGCCGCAGGGTGGCCGCGATCGTCCCCCCGGTCGCCAGCAGATCGTCGACGACCAGCACCCGGTGCCCGTGGCCGACGGCGTCGGCGTGGATCTGCAGGGCGTTGGTCCCGTATTCGAGGGCGTACTCTTCGGTGTAGGTCTTGCCGGGCAGCTTGCCGGGCTTGCGGACGGGGACGAAGCCCGCCCCCAGCTGGTAGGCGACCGGCGCGCCGATCATGTAGCCGCGCGCCTCGATCCCGACCACGTAATCGACCTTGGCGTCGCGATACGGCTCGACGAACAGGTCGATCAGGGCCTTGAACCCCGCTCGGTCGCCGAGCAGTGGGGTGATGTCGCGGAAGAGGATCCCGGGGATCGGAAAATCGGGGATGGCTCGGATCAGGCTTTGGATCTGGTCGGTCACGGCTCGCCCGGTTCGCGCTTGCCGGCCGAGCGCCTGCGGCAGAGGAACCGTGCGGAACGGGCGGCACGTTCCCACCAGGTGAACCTCCAGCGCTACCGGACGCGCCTGATCGTGGCGTTCGCGTGCGCGATCGCGCTCCACGAGATCGTGGCCGGCTTCGTGCCGGCGCCGGCGGCGCCGCGTGCCGACGAGCGCAACATCGAGGTCACGCTGCTGGACGTGCGCACGCCGCGGCCGACCCCGCGCCCGACGCCGCGCGCCACCCCACGCCCGACGCCGACGCCGCGGCCGACGCCGGTGCCGACCCCGCCGCCGCGCGTAACGATTCCGCCGCACGCGACCCTCGCGCCCGTCCCGCGGATCGCGGCCCGCGCCCACGGCACGCCGCAGCCCCGTCACGGCGGCGGCGCGCCGCGGCGGATCGTCCTGGTCACGCCGGTCCCGGCCGCGCCGGCCGCCGCGGAAGGCGGCGCGGGCACCGGCAGCGCCAGCGGAACGGGCAGCGGGACCGTCGCCGGGACCGGCGGCGGTGCCGGCGGCAACGGGACCGGGATGGCCGGGAACGGCAACGGCGCGGTCAACGCGCAGACGCCGTGCGGCACGGTCGACCTCGAGGCGCAGGACGAGCCGCACTGGAACGGCACGACGATCAGCGAGCAGGTCGTCGCGACCGTGACGTTCCCCGACGGCCACCACGAGCAGGCCGTGTTCCCCTACCGCTGGGTCTACCAGAACGGCGAGGAGACCGATCCGTGGTCGTCGACGAACTTGCGCAAGCCGCAGTACGAGATCGTGCTGCAAACGCCGCCGCCGGGAGCCGACGTCGCCAGCTACTCGCCGTTGATCCAATACATCATCAAGCACACGCAAGCGAACGGCACGACCGATCTGCCGCCGTGCCCGCGCGGCGTCCGCTCGTGATCCACGTCGCCGTCGACGCGCGCGACCTCGACCGCGACTGGCGCGGCATCGCGCGCTACGTGCGCGCCGTGCTGACGCGCTTCGCCGCGCGCGACGACGTACGCGTCACCCTGGTGCGGCGCGGTCCGTTCGGGCAGCGCGCGCCGCGCGACGCCGACGTCGTCTGGCATCCGTGGAACGGGACGTTCTTCACCGCGCGCGCGCCGTCGGTCGTGACCTTCCACGACGCGGTGCCGTTTCGGTTTCCACCCGCCGATCCGCGCCGGCGCGCCAACGATCAAACGCCGTGGCTGCGTTCGGCCGCGCAGGCGCGCTCGTTCCTGGCCAACTCGCACTTCACCGCCGGCGAGGTCAGCACGTATCTCGGCGTCGCGCCGGAGCGCCAGACGGTGACGTTGCTCGCGGTCGAGCGCGACGTGTTCGCGCCCGCGGGCGAGGCCGCGCGTCTGCCCGACGGGCGCCCCTACGTGCTGTTCGTCGGCGCCGACGAGCCGCGCAAGAACCTGCGCACGCTGGCCGACGCGCACGAGCGCGCGTTTCCGAACGCCGAGGTCGCGCTGGTCGTCGCCGGCGGCGCGCCGCCCCCCGGCGTGCGCGCGACGGCGCTGGGCGCGCTGGACCCGGCCGCGCTCGCCCGCTGGTACCGCGGCGCGCTGCTCGTCGCGGTGCCCTCGTGGTACGAAGGCTTCGGGTTCCCGCTGCTCGAGGCGATGGCGTGCGGTGCGCCGGCGGTGGCGTCGCGCGCGACCTCGCTGCCCGAGGTCGGCGGCCAGGCCCCGTGCTGGATCGACGACCCGCTCGACGTCGCGGCGTGGTGCGACGCGCTGCGCGCGCTGGCCGCCGATGCCGCCGCGCGCGCGCGCTTGCGCGACGCCGGCCTGGCGCGCGCGGCGACCTTCTCGTGGGAGCGCTGCGCCGAGGAGACGCTGGCCGTGTTGCGGCGGGCCGCGCGATGACGACGCCGCTGCACATCGCGGTCGACGCGCGCTTCGCCGTGCTCGACGATCGCGGCATCGGGCGCTACACGCGCGCGGTCGCGGCGCGGCTGCGCGACGATCCGGCGCTCGCGTGGACGTTCGTCGCCCCGGGTCCGTTCGCACCGCGCGCGCGCATCGCCGCGGCTCTGAGCGTCCCGCGCGCGCAGGTCGTCGGCCGCGTCCCGCGCGACGCCGCGGTCGTCTGGAACCCCTCGAACGCCACCGACCTCGCCGCCGCCGCGCCGCAGGTGACGATGGTGCACGACCTCGTGCCCTTCGCGTTCCCCGCCGCCGACGCGCGCGTGCGCGCACGCGAACAGGATCCGTTGCGCCGCACGGCGCGGCGCGCGCAGCGGATCCTCGTCAACTCGGCGTTCACGGCAGCCGAGCTGACGACGTACCTCGGCGTCGCGCCCGAGCGCATCACGGTCACGCCGCTGGGCATCGAGCCGGCGTTCGCAGCCGGCGGCCCGCGCCATCGCCTGGCGGACGGGCGCCCGTACGTGCTGCACGTCGGCGCACACGATCCGCGCAAGAACCTACCGACCCTGGTCGCGGCCTGGCGCCGCGCGTTTCCCGACGCGTCGGTCGCGCTGGCCTTCACCCGCGCGCCGCGCGATCGCATCGCGGGGAGCGTCACCGTCGCGCCGGCCGACGACGCCGCGCTGGCGGCGCTGTACCGCGGCGCGGCGCTCGTCGCGGTGCCCTCGCTGCACGAGGGCTTCGGCCTGCCGGTGCTCGAGGCGATGGCGTGCGGCGCGCCGGTCCTCGCCTCGCGGGTCGCCGCGCTGCCCGAAGTCGGGCGCGACGCCGTCGCGTGGATCGACGAGCCGCTCGACGTGGCGGTCTGGGCGAGCGCGCTTTGCACCGCGCTGTACGACGCGGCGGTGACGCGCGCGCGCGCCGAGCGCGGGCCCGCGCTGGCCGCTGGGTACACGTGGGAGCGCTGCGCGACGCTGACGCTGACGGCGCTGCGCGACGCCGCGCTCAGCCCCGAAAGATATCCAACATCCGGCTGACGTGCGTCTCCAGGCGCCACAGCTCCGAGCGCTGGTGGGCGGCCTCCGCGTACTGCGCCCAGTTGGCCGGATCGAAGACCTGCTCGATGGCGCGCGCGAGCGCGGCCGTGTCGTTGCGCGGCACCAGCACGCCGGCGTCGCCGAGCCAGTCGCTGATTCCGCCGACGTCGAAGGCGACCGCCGGACGCCCGCGCGCCTGACCTTCGACGCCGGTCAGCCCGAACGGCTCCGGCCACGTCGACGGCATCGTCACCGCCGTCGTCTCGTCGATCGCCTCGCGCAGCTGCGCGACGTTCAGCCAGCCGCGCCAGTCGACGGCGACGTCGAGCCGCTGCGCATCGGTGCGCGCGTCGCGCTCTTCCTGCTCGCCGCGGCCCGCGACGACCAGCAGCGGACGCCGCGCCGCCGGGATGCGCGCGAGCGCCGCGATCAGCGGACGCAGCCCCTTGTTGGGAACGAGCCGTCCGGCGAACAGCAGCGCGTCGCGCGCCGGCCGCGGCGCGGGGACCGCGCGATAGGCTTCGCGCCGGAGCGCCGGCGAGATGACGACGATGCGGGCCGGATCGATGCCGTTCATGATCGCGCTGCGGCGCATCATCTCGCTCGCCACCGTGATGACGTCCGCGGTGGCCAGCGCGTCGCGCACGGCCTTGCGGCGCGCCAGCGCGTGCTCGCTCGAGGGGCGCGGTCCGTGCACGCAACCCCGCAGGACGGCGTTCACGCGGCACGCGTTCCCCATCGGGTGCGTGCAGATCGCCGGGAACTGCGGAAAGATGCGGTCGCCGGTCGGGCAGAACGCGCGATGGTCGTGCAGGCGCGCCACCCAGCGCTTCGCGACGGCGCGAATCGCGCGCAGCACCTCGGCGTCGAAGATGCTGGCGCTCGCGACCGTCGACGCGCCGGTCGCGCGGACCGCGTCGGCCACCGCTCGCGCGGCCTCGGGCGAGGGATCGTGATCCTCGTCGGACCAGCGGATCTCGGTCGCCGGCACGCCGAAACGGTGCTTCTCGTCGACGATGCGCCCGAACAGCCGCACGTCGACGCCCGCGTCCGTCAGCGCCGGGACGACCGTTTCCCAGTACCGCTCCGCGCCCCCCACGTCGGCGACGTGGTCGTAGAGGATGGCAAGCGGCTCGGTGAGCGCGGCGGGCATGGACGGCGGAGGAGGTTCATCGGACCGAGCGTTCTACCTTCGTACGGAATGCGATGGCCGTGGCAACCTCCCGCGTGGTATGCGCAGCACGGTGAGGATCGAACGCTTGCTATGCTCCTTGGGCGGCGACGCCGCGGCTTTTACATCGACGTCGGCGCGTGGGACCCGGTCCAAGACTCCGTCACCAAGTACTTCTACGACCGCGGTTGGCACGGTATCAACGTCGAGCCGAATCCCGCGTTGTACGCGCGGCTGTGCGCGGCGCGACCGCGCGACGTCAACCTCGAGGTCGCGCTCTCCGACGCGCCGGGCGAGCTCGAGCTGCACGTCATCGGAACGACGGGACTTTCGACGTTCGCGCCGGAGTTCGCCGGCTCGAGCACCGCGTGGGCGGTCGAGAACCGCGGCGTCGACGGCGCGCACGCGGTTCGGGTCACCGTCACGACGCTGTCCGCGATCTGCCGCGAGCACGTTCCCGCCGGGACGCAGATCGACTTCCTCAAAGTCGACGTCGAGGGATGGGAAGAACGCGCGCTGCGCGGCGGCGACTGGTCGGCGTATCGGCCGACCGTGTTGTGCATCGAAGCCGTCGAACCGCTGAGCGACCGTCCGAACTGGGCGTCCTGGGATGCGTTCGTGCGCGCGCAGGACTACGACTTTCTCGACTTCGACGGCCTCAATCGCTGGTATCGCCGGCGCGAGCGCTGATGCGGGTTCTGTTCGTCGTCCGCCCCAATACCCCGGAGCGCCGCGGCGGAGACACCACCGTCGCCGACGGCGCCGCCGTCGCGCTGCGCGCCGCGGGCCTGGAGGTCACGATATCGGCCGACCGGGAACCCGATCCGCGCGGCTACGACGTCGCGCACCTGTTCGGCATCTTCGAACCCGAGACGCAACAGCCCCAGATCGACGCGCTGCGCCGTCACGGCGTGCCGCTCGTCATCTCGCCGATCTGGTGGGACCGCAGCGGACTGTTCGCCCTCGGACCGCGCCTCATTCGCGTCTTGAACGACCGTGATCCGCGGCGGATCGAGCGGCGGATCAAACGGTTCCAGGACGACGAGCGCAAGCTGACCGCACGCGTCGGGAAAGGCGCGGAACGCCGGCTGGCACGCCAGGCCGCGATGCTCGCGGCCGCCGACGTCGTCGTCACCGCCAGCGAGCTGGAGAGCTTCGTGTGCGCGCGCGGCTTGCGCGTCGTCGAGCCGCCGTACGTCGTCGCGAAGTACGGCCTCGAGCGCGACGCCTTCGTGCCATGGGCGACGCGGCGCGCCGGCGTCGTGTGCGTCGGCCGTATCGAGCGCCTCAAGAACCAGGCGATGCTGCTCTTCGCGCTGCGTGACCTCGACGTCGACGTCACGCTGGTCGGGCGCTCCTACGAGGACGAGTATCTCGCCGTGACCCGCCGTTGGGCAACGGCCCGCACGCACTTCGTCGACCGCCTGCCCATCGACGAGCTGCGCGACTTGCTCGCGCGAAGCGCCGTGCACGTCTTGCCGTCGTGGGCGGACTTGCCGGGGATGGCGTCGCTCGAAGCGGCCGCGGCCGGCGCGCGCATCGTCGTCGGCAATCGCGGCAGCGAGCGCGAGTACGTGGACAACGAGGCGGAGTACGCCGATGCGCTCGATCCCGCGGGGATCCGGGCGGCCGTCATGCGCGCACTCGAGCGTGGCCCGCGCGAACCCGGCGACGCACTCGAGCAGCGGTTGCGTGCGACGCGGTGGGAGGACTATGCCGCCCGCGTCGCCGCCGCCTACCGGCTCGCTAGTTCGGCGCGCGCTTGATGTCGTCGATCACCCACTCCGCGCCGTCCCACGCCAGTGAGACCTGCTCGTACTCAGCGAGGTGCTGCGCGGGATCGTGCGCGTCGGTCCCGGTCAGGCGGACGTCGACGCTGCGGTCGCCGAGCTGGCGCACCAGCACGTCGGGCGAGTCGATCGTGCTGTAGCGATCGATGAAGTCGTCCTCGCTGAACCGTTTGCGGTAACGCGCCGAGAGCATCCCGTAGGCGAACGACCAGTGCTTGCCCTCGATCTGCTGATAGAAGTTCTCCATCATCGCGCTGAAGTCGGGATCGCTCGGGGCCGGTGCCGGCGACGCGGCCGAGGTGGACGACGACGAGCCCGAACAGCCGCCGGCGCACACCGCCGCGGCGAGTGAGACCGCGAGCAGCACGAGTCGAACCCGCATCGCGGCCCCCTTGGCGGGCCGCGGGCGGTCGCCCTGTCGAGCCGTCGAGGAAGGGCAAGCGGCTCGTCGAAGCGCGCCGCCATGCAGCCGACACGCGCGATCGTTCCCCTGCTGAGCTTCGTCGCCGCCGCGACGACGGCACTCGGCGCGCAGGCGCCCACGAGCGGTGACCGCGCGGGCAGCGTGGTCGTCGGCGGCGTCACGCGCACGTACGTCTACCACGTCCCGCCCACGCTCGGGAAACGCGTACCGCTGATCCTGGTCTTCCACGGTCACTACATGACCGGCGAGCAGCAGTCGAAGATGACGCACCTCGATCCGCTCGCCGACCGGCGCGGCTTCATCGTCGTCTACCCGAACGGCATTCGCCGTGGCTGGAACGACGGCCGGCGCAACAAGGGCGTCGACGATCTCGGGTTCCTGCACGCGCTGATCGCGACGTTCGCGCAGCGCTACCCGATCGACCGCAAGCGCATCTACGTCACCGGCTTCTCGAACGGCGCGACCTTCTCGGAGATCGTCGGCTGCACGCAAGCCGACACGATCGCGGCGATCGCGCCGGTGTCCGGACCGCTCGCAGCCGACATGCTCTCCAGCTGCCATCCGCAGCGTCCGATCTCGGTGCTGGCGATCGAAGGCACCGCCGATCCGCTGGTGCCGTACGGTGGCGGTCAAGTGCACATCTTGGGGTTCGCGCGCGGTGCGGTGCTTTCGATCCGGCAGACCATCGACTTCTGGAAGACCAACGCCCATTGCACCATCGGACCGCGAGAGACCGCGCTGCCGCCGATTCCGCCCGGCGACGGGACGCGGGTGACGCGCACGGCCTTCGCCGGCTGCACGGACGACGCGGCCGTGCAGCTCTACACGATCACCGGCGGCGGGCACGCGTGGCCGCAGGGGCCGCAGTACCTGCCCAAGGCCGTCGTCGGCATCGCCAGCACGCAGCTCGATGCCGACGGCGCGATCGTCGACTTCTTCTACGCGCACCCGCTGCCCTGAGCGACGCCTACGGAGCGCCCTCGACGACGACGTTCAAGCTGACGGTCTGCGAAGCCGCGCGCCCGCGCACGCCCGTCCGCGCGCCGATTCCGACCTGATAGGTCAATTCGAGCGGATAGCTGCCCGCGCGCACCGCCGGCGGCACGTCGACGATCAGGTCGACGCAGTGCGTTTGCACTTCGTGCGCCACCGGCGAGGTCCAGACGGTCTGGCCCCGCTCGCCGCCGTTGTAGAGCGTCGTCTTGGCGCCCGAAAGATCCGGCACGGACCACGACACGGCGCTCTTCGCGGGCGCACGATAGGCCGGGAACGTGTCCGTCGTGTTGGCGGCGAACCCCGCCAGGTCCGCGTACGCGAGCGCGCTCGGATCGGCCGTCGTGATCTGCAGCGCGCAGGCGAAGGTGTTCGTTCCCTGCTGCGCGATCAGCGTCGGCGTTTGCACGGCGACGCTCAGATACTCATCCAATCCGCGCGTGTCCGGCGACGGCGTCGGCGATGCCGTCGGCGTGGGCACCGGCGTCGGTGACGGCGTCGCGGTCGGCTGGGGGCCGCCACGGGTTCCACCCAGTGTGCGATCGACACTCGCACCATCGGCGCTCGGCGTGCGGAGCGACGGGATCGTCGTCGGCGTCGCGCCCGAACAGGCGGTCAGCGCGCACGCCGAGAGCGCGGCAAGCAAAGCGAAATACTTGCCGTTGCACACGGCCATCTCTATTACACCCTCCGATAAAGTCGGCCGGACACTGTGCCGCTTGACGGCACAGTGCTACGTCCCTCTCCGTACCGGCCAGGTTAAATATCGGTTTGTGTTTTGCTTAGTTTAGGTACGGAGCGTCTTATTTTGCGCGGTTATCAACACTGCAACGCGACGCCGCTTGGGTAGATTGGCCGATCGATCAACGATTCGAGCACGTCCGGCTTCGCGGTGAGCACGACGTCGCAAAACGCGGCGAACGCGGCCCGGATCGCTTCACCCTCCGCGAAGCGCTCGGTGGCGGTGATGTCGACTTTTCCGTCAACCGCGAGGAAGCGCACGAACCGACCGTCGTCGTCTTCGTCGACCGCGACCAAACCCGCGTCGGCGAAGATGCGAAAGGCGGCGTTGACGGTCGAGCCTTCGACCCGCTCGAGGTCGACGCTGGCCGCGATGTCCGCGGCGGTCATGCGCAGCACGCCGTCGGCCGCGAGGCGTTTGGTCGCCGCGTACAGCGCGCGCAACGTCGGCAGCGGCGGCGCGTCGCGCGCGATGATGTAGTCGTTGATCGCGCGGTCGCGCTCGCCGAAGAGCAGGTGGATCGAGGCGTCGGCGCCGTCGCGGCCGGCGCGCCCGGCCTGCTGGTTGAACTCGGTGAAGTCGAAGTTGAGGTGGTAGAGCACGACGTGCCGCACGTCGGGCAGGTCGATCCCCTCGCCGAACGCCGAGGTCGCGACGACGATGCGAATCGCCCCCTCGCGGAACCAGCGCTCGACCTGCAGCCGCTCGGCGCTGGCCACGCCCGCGTGGTAGAAGGCGACCCCGTCGCCCAGCCGCGCGCGCAGCTTCTCGGCCACCTTGGTCGCCTCGGCGCGCGAGTTGCAATACACGATCGCCTTCGCGCCGTCGGCGCACACCTGTTCCAGATAGGCCAGCTTGTTGGTCGTCCCGCGCGCGTCGACGACGTGCAAGTTCTCGCGCACGGTCGGGTCGATGACCCAGGAGTCGATCCCCAACGCCTCGCGAATGCGCTCGAAGGCTTCATCGCCGGCGGTCGCGGTCAACGCCAAGACTTGCGGCGCGCCCAAGCCGCCCAGCCACGCGTCGATCCGCGCGTACGCGGGGCGGTGGGTCGAATCGAACAGGTGATGCGCTTCGTCGACGACCACCAGCGCGGGCCGCGAGCGCTCGCGGAACCGCTCGAGGTGGTACTGGACGAACTCGGGCGTCGCGCAGATGACGTCCCACTCCCCGGTCTCGAGCGCGGCGAGCAGGGCCGCCCGCTCGCCGGCGTCGATCGCGCCGTTGGCGCGGTGAATGCGCAGGCCCAGCGGCCCCAGGCGCCGCTGCAGCGCCTCGTACTGATCGTTGGCGAGCGCGCGCAGCGGATACAGCACCAGCGTCTTCTCACCGCCCTCGAGCGCCCGCACCGCCGCCGGATACTGGAAGCACAACGACTTTCCGCGCCCGGTGCCGAGCACGGCCAGCGTGTTGCGCCCGTCGGCCAGGCGCTCGAGCACGGCCTGTTGCGCCGGGCGCAGCGGCCGCTCGCCGATCAGCGCCCGCAGCACGTCCTGTGCACCGGCGGCAACGGCGTCGCGGGCGGGCGCGACGGCCGCGGCGCGCGCGCGGCTGACGTAGATGTTGATGCCGAACGAGCGCGCGCCGCCGCCGGTCACGGCCGTCACCTCGGCGGTGTAGCGTTCGCCGGCGTCGAGGTTCGGCGCGATGCGCGCCGCGATCTCGCGCTTGACGAAGCCCAGCTGCAGGCTGCCGTACCACACTCCGATCGCGTTGGGATCGAAGGCGTTGTCGGCGTGCCGGCGCAGCTCGAGCGCCTCGCCGGCCCGCAGCGCGCCGACGACGTCTTGGCGCCCCTCGAAGGTGACGCCGACGACCTTGGTGTTGAAGCCGGTGGCCTCGCCGATCGTCGCGTAGGGGTCGCGGTCGAGGAACTCGCCCGCCCGCGCGTACAGCCCGTCGAGAAACGCGCGCGCGTCCGGCGGAATCTCCGCGGACGCGCGTGGGGTACCGAACTCGCGCAGCAGCCGCTCGAAGGCGGCCTCCGACGCCGTCGGCGGCGGCAACTTTCCTTTGGGCGGACCGGAGCGCAGCGAGGACCGCGACGGGTTCGGCGTGCCGAACCCTCTAAATGTGCGACTCGTGCTCGGGCGCGGGTTCGCCATCGTCACCGAGGTTGAGCCGGATCTCCTCGTGGCCGAGCTCCGCCGCCTCGTCGTGCAGGCCCATCGTCTGCGCATCGAGCGGGTCGACGACGTGCTCGATGTGGTTGCGCGCGAGCTCTTCGTCGGCGATCTCGGACGGCGTGCGCTCCGGGACGCCGAAGTTGCGCTGCTCGTACTGGCTCAGATCCTGATCCTGAGACTTGCGTTTGTAGCGCGCGGGCTGCGTCGTGCGGCGCGAGGCCGTCTCGCGGTTGCGCAGCTCGCGGCGCTCGCGGCGCTGCGCCAGCACCTCTTCGCGGTCGCGCAGCGCCTGCGCGGCGGTGGCCTTCTGTGCCCGCGCGGCCGCGACCGTGCGCGGCTGCGAATCCAGCCCCGAACGGTGGAACAAGCCGCCCAGGCTCGAGCCGCCGCGGCGCGAGCGCTTGTGCAGCACCGCGACCAGCGGGGCCGAGAAGAAGATCGAGTGGTAACCGCCCGAGCAGATGCCGACCAGCAGCGCGAAGGCGAAGTTCTGCAGCGACGCGCCGCCGAACGCCAGCAGTGCGACCAGCGTGATGACGACCGTCGCCAAGGTGTTGACCGAGCGGCTCATCGTCTGCAGGATCGACGTGTTGACGATCGTGTCGAACGGCTGCCCGTCCATCAGCTTGACGTTCTCGCGGATCCGGTCGAGGATGACGATCGTGTCCATGACCGAGTAGCCGATGACCGTCAGGACGGCGGCCAAGAACGCATCGTCGACGCGGCGCCCGGCGATGGCGTAGATGCCGATCATCATCAGCGAGTCGCGCACCAACGCGACCACGCAGACCCAGCCGAAGATCAGGTTCCAACCGAAGCGGAACGCGATGTAGAGGAACTGGATCGCGATCGCGATGACCAGCGCCTTGACCGCGTTGAGCAGATACTCGTGTGAGAGCGACGGCCCGACCGCCGAGATCGACGACGCGTTGCGGTCGACGGGCGCCACGGAGTTGAGCGCGGCCCACAGCGGGTCCGAGTCGTTCCCGAAGTCGTGCTGCGTTTCGACGGTCCAGCCGAGCCCTTGCGTCTGACCGGCCTTGGTCAGCGTGTTGACCTGCGCGTCGGCGACGTCGATCTTGGCCAGCGCGGCTTGGATCGCTTCCTGCGTCGCCGGCTTCTTGAAGGTCACCGTGACGTCGGTGCCGCCGGTGAACGAGAGGCCCAGCCGCAGCGGCGCGCCGGTGTGGACCCAGTTCCACACCATCATCGCGATGCCCAGGCCGATGATGACGTACGAGATCGCCGAGACGGTGCGGAACCAGCCGACGACGTTCCAGTTGAGACGACGGAAGAACATGCTAGTGGGCCTCCGCCGTCTTCACGGGCGGCAGCACGGTGCCGCCACCGGCGCCGTACGCGGCCTTGTTGGTCACCAAGTCGTTCTCGACGACCACGTCCATGAAGAACCGGGTCACGACGACCGCGGTGAAGAGCGAGAACGCGGTGCCCCAGAAGAGCGTGTACGCGAAGCCCTTGACCGTCCCGGTACCGAGCATGTAGAGCACGCCGGCGCCGACGATGGTGGTGAAGTGTGAGTCGAAGACCGAGCTGAACGCGCGCTGGAAGCCGATGCGCACCGCGGCGCGCAAGCTCTTGCCGGCCCACAGCTCCTCTTTGAGGCGCTCGAAGATCAGGACGTTGGCGTCGACGGCCATACCGATCGAGAGCACGAAGCCCGCGATCCCCGGCAGCGTCAGCACCGCGTGCGCGACCGAGAGCAGCGCCAGCAGCGCCAGCACGTAGACCATCAGCGCGACGTCGGCCAGCACGCCGGGCAGCCGGTACACGAACGCCATGAACAGCAGCACGATCACCAGGCCCGCGCCGCCGGCCCACAGCGACTTGACCAAGTCTTCCTTGCCGAGCGTCGGGCCGACGTCTTCCTTCTCGATGATCGTCAGCGGAACGGGCAGCGCGCCGGCGTTGAGCTCGTTGGCCAGCGTCGAGACCTGGTCTTCCGTGAACTGACCGTGGATCATACCGTCGGTCGAGATGATCCCTTCGATCGTGGCCGAGCTCATGAACTGGCGGTCCAGGAAGATCGTCAGCTGCTGACCCATGTGGTCGCGCGTGAGCTTGGCGAACTTGGTCGGGTTCTTCGTCTGGAAGTCGACCTGCGGCTCGTTGCCCTGTTGGCTGAAGGCCGGCGTCGCGCTCTTCAGCTCCGCGCCGCTATAGACGACCGGGCCGCAATCCTTGTACGCGCCGTTGGGGTCTTGCGCGTATTTCGGGTTCGATTCGGCCTTCGTGACGATTTGCGGCGGGCAGATCTTGAAGTCGAGCACGGCCGCTTGTTTGAGCAGCTTCTCGAGCTCGTCGGCGTTGGCGACGGCCGGCAGCTCGACGAGGAGCCGGTTCGACCCTTCCTTCGAAATGATCGGTTCGGACACGCCGGCATTGTTGATGCGGTTCTGGATGACCAGCTGCACCTGATTTTGGACGTCGTCCGTGATCTGCGGCACGTCCTTGGTCGTCTCCATCTGGAGCAACACGCGGGCGCCGCCTTGCAGATCGAGGCCGAGGCGAATTTTTTTCTGGATGGGCGTGATGGCCCATACGCAGAGCCCGACCAGTGCGAGCAGGAGCACCGCTTGTAACGGCCGCTTGAGCTTATTCCACATACCGGATTCCGGGGAAGGGGAGAACCCCCGGATCGTAGCATGGGGGGCGAACAGCGTCAAACGACGTTGCGGTCGTCCGGGATCGCGTGGGGGTAGGCCCGGGGCAGGCGGAGGTCATCGATGATCGACACCAAGGGCGTCGATGCAGGACTCCTTCAAACGCGATATCGTCTTACCAAGCAGCGTGCCGCCGTGTTACGCGCGCTCGAGGACGGTGCGCATCTCACCGCCGAGGCGATCCACGAACGGGTCCGTGCCGCGCTGCCCGCGGTCAGCCTGGGGACGATCTACCGCACGCTCGACATCCTGCGGGCGATCGGCCTGGTGCAGGTGTTCTCGCACGGCGGCGCCGCGCGCTACGAGGCGGCGCTCGACAAGCACCATCACCTCGTGTGCACCACGTGCAGCGAGATCGTCAACGTCCCGGCGCCGCAGATCGGCGCGATCGCGATGGCGGTGGCCCAGGATCACCGCTACTCCGGGGTCGACGCCGCGCTGGTGGTGACGGGGCGCTGTGCCCGTTGCGCCGGCCTGGCGCGCAACGGAGCGGGGCCCTCCTAGGTGGGTTCGCCTTCGGGCGAACCCTTCGCGTTCGGCCGGTGGCCGATCCGCACCGCCCTCGTCCTCGCTGCCGCCCTGACGCTCGCTCCGCTCGCGGCCGGCTCGCAGGTGACCAACCCCGCACCGGGGCCGAGCGCGAGTCCGGCCCCGCTCGCGTTCGCGCAGCCGCGGGTGGGCGTCGTGCCCGGGGGCACCCTCGCGGTCGGGCTCACCGGCGGGACGCCGCCGTACACCCTCACGGCCTCGTTCGCGGTGGGCGCGGCCTACGATCCGGCGCAGAACGCGGTCGTCTTGAGCGGACGAGCGCCCGGCGCCGGGACGGTCACCGCGACCGACGCGAGCGGCGCCAGCACGAGCTTGGCGGTGCTGGTCGCACCGGCGGCCGGCGTCGTCCCGGCCGATACCGACGTGCGGCTCGGCGGGACGGTCGGTGCCGACTTCGCCCAGGTACAGACGCAGACGCTGATCGGGGCGGTCGCGCAGCTACGGCCGGGGGCGACCCTCGCGGTCGGGGGGCTGAACCTGCCCGCGCAGCTGCCGCCCGGGACCGTGCTCGACCTGCCCGCCCCGGTCACCATCGCCGGCAACGGCCGCTGGGTCGACGTCAGCGGCACCACGACCGTTCACCTGCGGGTCGACCGGCTCTCGCCGCTGGTGCCGACGACGCTCTTCTACAGCGACGATCCCGAGCGCATCACGGCGGCCATGCAAGGCGTGCTGTTTCGCGGCACCATCGATCCGACGCATCCGGTGCGGCTGTACGCCTACCATCTGGCCGACCGGCCGCGCCGGCTGGTGCTCGTGCTGAACGCCACCGGCGGCATGGAGTCGGACGTGCAACTGGTCGGCGCGGCCGCGGGCCCCTCGCAAGAGTTCGCGTACGTCGGCCATCTCTCGACCGTGCGCTATCTGCTGGCGCGCGCGGCACAGCAGAGCGTCGTGCTGCCGGTGACGCCCGACGCACCGTTCTTCCTCGACCTGGGCATCCTCACGCCGGGTCAGCTCGTCGCCGCGGTCGACGACCTGCGGGTGCTCGACGGCAACACGCTCGACGCGATGATCGTCGCGGTCGATCCCAACGTCGATCCGGCCAACTACCTGCGGCAGCCGACCCTGGCCGGCGACGGCCACGGCCGGCGCGGCGAGTTCTCGCTGGTCGACGTCCCGCCGCTCGCGCTCAGCTACACGGTCGGTGCCGCGGAGCCGGCGCCGTTCGTCATCGGCCGCCCCACGCTCCCGAACCTGGTGCCCGGGGGTCGCGCGCTGGGCGGCGATTACGGCATCATCCGCCGCGTCGCGCTGCACCTGGTCAACCCGACGCAGCAAACGCAGAACGTCTATCTCTACGAGCAACTCGGTCATACCACCGGCGGTACGACCACCACGATGTGGTTCACCGGCGACCCCGCGCCGATCCAGGTGCCGTGCATCGGCCACCCGGATACGCGGTACCTCGTGCGCGGCTTCGCGCTCGCGCCCGGCGCCGACGAAACGGTCGGCGGCGACTACATGACCGACGGCACCTCGTCGTTCCCGCTGTATTTCGGGCTCACCTCGACGCCGCCGGTCACGCTGACGAAATCCGCCTGCTAGCGAGCATATCCTGGGCTACCGGCACGCTTCGTGCGAGGGGCGCAATGAACAAACAGGTACTCGTCGTCGTCTACGTGGTCGCGATGGCAGCGATCATCATCGGTGTCGATTTCGCGTTCTTCCGCGACCGCTTCACCGAACGCCTGATCGTGAACATCGGCATCGTCTTGGTGTTCGCGGCGTTCTACTTCCGATTCCTCAGATATCCGTGAGCGGGAAGCACGACGATCGCGGCCGCGCACACGAAGGCCGCGATGCAGCAGCCGAACGCGACGGGGTAGCCGAAGCGGTCGACGGCGCGACCGACGAGCAGCGGCCCGAGCGCGCCGAGCAGCGCGATCGGCACGCCGTGCACGGCGATGATCGCGCCGTACGCGCGTCGCCCGAACAGGTCGGCGATCACCTCACCGCGCAGCGGCGAGAGCGCCCCGTACGCGGCACCGAACGCCAGCACGTACGCGAGCACCGCGATCGTCGCGCTGCTCGCGATCAGCACCGCCAGGCCGGCCGCCTGCAACAGGAACGCGATCGCCATCTGCTGCAAGCGCGGCACCCTGCCGGCCGCGTACGCGACCAGCGAACGCCCGGGCAGATACGCGACGCCGAACAACCCGACCAGCGACGCCGCGCCGGCCGGCGCGTACCCGCGGTCGATGAGGTACGCGACATGCTGCACCAGGACCGCTGAGCTGGCGCCCAGCGCCAGCGTCAGCGCGACCGTCACGGACCAGAACGCCGGCGTGGTGAGCGCCGCGCGCAGCGCCATCCCGCTCTGCGGGCCGGCATCGCGGGCGTGCGCGCGGCCGTCGGGGACGAGGCCGAGGTCTTCCGGATGCCGGCGTACGAGCGTCGCGTGCAACGGCAACGCGATGCACAGATGGATCGCCGCGAGGACGGTCACCGCGATGCGCCAGCCGTAGGCCGCGATCAGCAGACCGGAGAGCGGATAGAAGATCGTCGAGGAGAACGCGCCGAAGAACGTCAGCACCGCCAGCGCGTGCACGCGGCGCGCCGCGAACCAGTTGGCCAGGACGGTGAACGAGACCGGATAGTAGGTGAGCGCCGTTCCCACCCCGAGCCCGAGCGCCCACACGAGCTGGAATTGCGCCAGCGTGCGCACCTGTGCCAGCGCCAGCAGCGAAGCACCGGTCACCAGCGAGCCCGCGCACAGCACGAGCCGGGCACCGACCCGGTCGAGCACGCGACCGATGCCGATTCCGACCAGCCCGGCCACCAGGATCGTGCCGGAGTAGGCACCCCCGATCGCGGCGCGGCTCCAGCCCAGCTCGCGCACGAGCGGGTCGACGAGCAAACCGATGAGGTACTGGGTCGTCCCGTACGCGACGATCGTCGTCACGCCGAGCGCGGCGACGATCGTCCAGCCGTAGTACCAGCGCGGCGCCGCGCGCGTCACCCCGCGCGCTCGACGAAGGTGCAGAACGCCGCCGCCGCGCGCAGCTGCTCGACCGACGTGCACGGCGTCGCCAGAATGCGCGGCGAGCAGACCAGCACGGCCAGCGCGCGGCCGCGCGAGACCGCGACGTTGAAACGATTCTCTTCGAGCAAGAAGTCGGCGCCGCGCGGCGCGTCCTCGGCACTCGATGCGGCCAGCGAGTAGACGACCACCGGCGCTTCCTGACCCTGGAACTTGTCGACGGTCCCGACCCGAACGTCGTCGCCGAACCGCTCGGTCAGCGTGCGCCGCAGCAGGGTGACCTGCTGGTTGTACGGCGAGACCACCAGGACGTCGGCGGCCGTCAACGGACGGTCTCGTCCGGCGCAATCGGTGAAGGTGCTTCCCACCAGTTCGTCCATCAGCGCGACGACCGCGTCGGCCTCTTCGGTCGACGCCTGACTGTTCCCGGCGTGCGCGACGGGCACGTAGCGCAGACCGGCGCCGCGCCAACGCGGCGTGTCGATCCGCTGCGCCGCACAGGTTGGAGCCGGCGTCAGCCGGCCGTCGTACGAGAGGTCGGACACGAACCCGCACAACGGCGGCGCCATGCGGAAGCTGCGATCGAGGAACACCCCGCGATCGGGCGGGACCGTCGCCTCCTCACCGAGCAGATGCGCGAGCACCGAGACTCCGGTCCGATCCGGGTGGGTCGCGACCGAGACGTGCGCCAGCTGCATCGGATCGCCGAGCAGCACCACCGATCGCGCGGCGGTCGCCATCGCCAGCGCGTCGGCGAGCGACACCTGCCCCGCCTCGTCGATCACCAGCACGTCGACGCGCTCCAGCTCCGCGCGCGAGAAGAGCCACGCCGTTCCCGCAACCAGGTCGTACTCGCCGAACGCGCCGTTGTCGGTGCTGGAGGCGATGAACGGCGTGACCAGCCGCGAGACGAACGGATTGTCGGCGGCGCTCTTCTTCACGCCGCGGAACGAGGCGTCGCGAGCGGCGACGACGCGTTCGACCTCGTGCAAGAGGTTGTGGATCGCGTGATGTCCGGTCGAGGTGACGCCGACGCGCTTCCCCTCGGCGAGGAGATCGGCGATGACGTGCGCGCCGGTATAGGTCTTGCCGCTGCCGGGCGGCCCTTGGACCGCCAGAACCGAGTCGTCGAGCTCGCGCACCAGCGCGGTCACGTCGGCCGGGTCGATGGCCTGCGCGCCGGGCCGCACCGCGGGCTGGACGTCGCCGGCGAAAAGCCGCCCGCGCAAGCGCGGCGCCGCGCCACGCAGCAGATCGTACGCGGCACCGTAGACGCGCGCGGCACTCCCGTCGAGTACGGCCGCGGCGAAGCGGCGCAGCGCCCCCTGCTGCTCGTCGGTCTCGAGCGGCCATCCTGGTCCGAGCGCGCGCGGGTGGGGCGACTGCTCGGCGCGCTTGAGCTCCAGCAGCCCGTCTTCGTCGTCGATGCGCACGATCTCGCCGGGCGACTTGCGCGTGCGCACGTCGACCGGCTTGCGGCCGAGCTTGTGCTGCTGCGGCGGAAAGCGGTAGGTGTAGATGAGGTTCTTCGCCTTCGGCTTGTCGGGATCGCGCCGGGGCGGAACCTTCGCGCAGAGCTCGAGGCCGCCGAGCGCCTCCGTGTCGTCGGCCACGAAGTCGAACGCGTCGTCGCGCTCCGAGCGCTCGTAGACGGCCCACTGGACCGGCTTGGCCTCGCGGCGATGGTAGCCGAGCAGATGGGCCAGCGTGCGGCGCGGATCGTCGGCCGGTGCGTTCGCTTCGAGCGCCGCCTGCAGCGCGGTCCGCTCCGCCGCGGCACGGCGCTCCTCGTCGGTCGGCTGCCTCGGGTCGACGACGGCTCGGTAGGCGATCGGGACGCCGAATCGCGCCTCGGCTTCCTGGCGCAGACGCAGCAGCCAGCGGTGAAGCGCGTGCGTCGAGACGCAGTCTTCACGATTGTAGGCGATGATGTCGTCGCGCGTGGCGTCGTCGCGCTCGGTCAGATACCGCTCGAAGGCGACGATCGAGTCGTCCCCCTTGCGGACGTCGGCACGGCGCACGAACCCGTAGAGCGGCTCGAGCGTCTTGATCGAGTAGCTCTCGCCCGACTGCGCGAGTGCGCCGCCGACGACGGCGAACAGATCGACCAGCGCTTGCGCGCGGAGCAGCTCGTCGACCTCGTCTTCGCGCGTACCGTGCCGCATCGCGAGGTTGCGCAGCGCCGACTTCTCGTACGACGCGTAATGGTAGACGTGGGCACCCGGATGAGCGAGGCGATACGCGGTCAGCCAGTCGACGAACGCCTCGAACGCCCGCCGCTCGTCGTCGCGCGTATGTCCCCAGAAGTGGCGGTAGCCGCCGTCGGGACCGTCGACGTACGCGCCGAACAAGTACTCCAGGCCGACGCCCGGCTCGTAGAGCGGGTCGCCCTCCATGTCGAAGTACACGTCTGCGTCGGTCGGCGGCGGCAAGAGGGCGAAGCCGCCGCCCTCCGTTGGTGTCAGCAGCTCGTACGAAGGCCGGCCCGTGACCCGCTGCGCGCGCTGCAGCGTCGCCTGGCGCTGGAGCTTGAGGAACGTCGCGGCGGCCATCCGCGCCGGGCGCTCCGCGACGCCCGCGCTCGCCAGCGCCGTCAGCGTGGGGATCGCGGCCTCGCGCAGTCGCTCGACCTGCGCGCGGCGGATGCGCGCGACCAGCGAGAGGTGGTCCTCGGCGCGTCGTGCGCCATCGCACACGGCCGACCACGCGCACGTGGCGCACGCCGTGAGACGATCGGGAACCACGTCGGGATCGAGACCCGCGACCGCCGCTTCGAAGCGCGCCCGGGCCGCGCGCACGTAGGCGACGAAGCGGGCCGTCGGATACGCCGTGTCGTGTCCGTCGCCGAACAAGGCGCGAATCGTGCGCGGCAGCGTGCCTTGGATGCTCGCCACCAAGTCGGCGTACACGCACAGCTGCACGACGAAGGCCGCCTTCTCGCGGACGGCGAGCTTGGCGTCGCCGACGTCGTACGACCACGAACCCAGGTCGCTCGGAACGTCCGTGCGGTACAGGAAATCCGCGCGTCCGAGCCAGCGGCCGTCGGTCAGCGTCGCCTGATAAATGACCGGCGCGCCCGCGCGCATCGCGGCGCGCGTCCCTTCGGCCGCCAGCCGCAACGCGTCACCGCTGCCGTCTCCCTCGGCGATGCGCGCGACCTCGACCCCGGCGTTCTCGAGCCGCCGCAGCACCGCATGCTCGTGCTGCTCCCCTTTGCGCGCGATGATCTCGAGCGTCGGGTCGTCGGCCGGCGGGGCGGCGCCGGCGGCGCGGGCGCGACGGTTCAAGGCCACGCGATGCTCGCAGGCGAGAAAGTCGTTGAGGTCGGTCGCCGCGTAGAGGAGCCGCTGATCAGCCAGCAGCACGGGCGTGTTCCGGGCGGGCCACGCGGCGAGCGTAGCAGGGACGAGTGCCAGCGGGGTGGCCGCCTCGTCGCCCGACGGTGGTGTCGGGACGGCGACGTTGCCGAGTTCGCTCACCGACCGCTGCGTGCGTCGCGCGCCTCCGTCGGGTACTCGCGCAACGGAGGTATTCTCGTTCCATGACACCCACCACGCTGTTTCGCTCCGCCGCCGTCGCCGCGCTCGTTCCGTTGCTGGCCGCGCCGGCACTCGCGCAGAGCATGAGCATGGGCGCCTACGGTTACGCGCCCGTGCACGCCGATCCCGCCTGGCACGTGAACCTGACGAACGCGTCCGGCAAGCTCGTCAACGTCTCCCCCGTCGCGGCGCGCGTTCGTTTCGCCGACGGCCGTTCGCGCATCTTCGAGATCTCGCACGGTCAGTACGAGCGCCTGCGCTCGATGCGCGGCGCTTGGATCTCGTTCGACGTCCGGCACGACGTGCTGCGCGACGTCAACGACATGGCCTGAGCGCCGGCACGCGGGCTAGGACGGCAACGCTCCCGGCCCGCTCTCCGCGGCAGGCAGCTCGGTCAGCTCGCGCCGCGTCGCCAGGTACTCCTTGGCCTTGCCGACCTCGTCGCCCAAGGCGTCGACCGTCTTTTCCATCGAGGAGAGCGCGCGAATGCGGTAGTCGCTCATCGAGTCGATCGTCGCCCGCACGTTGGCGAACGCCTCTTTGAGCTTCTCGACGTCGATGGTCGCGTTGGTCGCGCCCTCTTGAATGCGCCCGGCATTGGTCTTGAGCATCTGCGAGGTCGAGACGATCAGGTTCGAGGTCGTCGACTGGAGGGCGCTGATCTGGTCGAGCACGAGCTTCTGGTTGGCGACGGCTTGGGCGGTGATGACCGCGGTGCGCAGCGCCGCGACGGTCGTCGTCGTCGCGCGGTCGACGCCTTTGACCAGCTCGGCGTTGTTGCGCTTGATCAGGTCGAGCGCCATGTAGCCCTGGACGTTGACGGCCAGCTGCGTCGCGATGTCCTGCTGCTTCTGGCGCGCGGTGAACAGGATCTCTTCTTGCAGCGCGCGGGCGCGTTCGGGATCGCTCGCCTGCAGCGCCGCGACTTCCTGGTCGACCGCGTCGCCGATCGCGCGCGCCAGGTAGCCCGCCTTCTCCAGCTCGCCCATCAGCGACCACATCGTCGCCTTCTCGGTCTCGATCGAGGCGTTGTCGCGCAGCAGCTCGTCCTTGCCGTGGCGCAGGCTCTCGATGATCGCGTTGAGGTGCGTCTGCGAGGACTCGTAGCCGCGGAAATAGTCGCGCAGCTTGTTGCCGAACGGGATGACGCCGAGCAGCTTCTTGGCGCCGAACAGGTCGCCGCGGGCCGAGGGGTCGAGCTTCTCGACGGTGCCGCGCAAGTCGAGCAGCGTCTTGGCGACCGGCGAGCCTTCCGCCAGCGTCGCCATCGCGCGGGTCGGCCGATCGATCAGCCGGTTCGAGACGTTGGCGGAGCGCGCGATGTCGGCGTTCGCCAGCGACTCGAGCGATTGCAGCTGCGCGCGATACGCGGCGCTGCGCGGATCGAGCCGCGCGACCTCGCGCGCGATCTCCTGCGCCTGCGCGTCGAGCGTGGCGCGCTCGTCGGTCGGCACCGGCACCTTGCCGATGGCGTCGGCCGGCGCGACCGCCGCGACGGGCTCGGGCGCCGTGAGCATCGGGGGCTGCAACGCGTCGTCGGACAAGAACCGCTCCTCTACTGGTCGTTGACGTTCAGGATCTTGCGCTGCCCGCCCAAGACGCGGTCGTACGTGCTGGTCATGTCGTATCCTTCGCTGCCGCGTCCCTCGCCCTCGCCGCCCATGCCGAACATCCCGAGGACCCCCTCGACCGCGCCCTCGGCTCCGCGCTCCGCCAGCGCGTCGCCGATCAGCCCGCCGAACAAGTCCCCCAGCCACGACATGGCGCTAGTCGTTCAACCCGACTTGGAAGGTCAGCGGGACGGTCTTGGGCTCGCCGCGCTTCTCGACCGAGGTGCCGATGGCCATGAACTCGATGACGTGCGGGCTCCAGATGTGCGTCTTCTCGACGATTTGCATGCCGATGATGCCGTCGGCACCGTGCGACTCCGCCTCGCCCTGCATCCGCCCCATCGCCAGCTCGCGCGCGTCGTAGATCGCCTCGGTGTAGTTCTGCAGCTCGATGTTGTTGCCCAGCGTGCGCATCGCTTGGGCGAAGCCCTGGTGCGCGATGTGGTAGACGCAGTTGCCCAGCACCAGCTCGCGCGGGACATAGCCCGTCGAGGTGACCAGCTTGTAGAAGTCCTGCACGCTGAAGTCCGAGGTGAAGGGCTTGTTGTCGCGCGTGCGCCACGGCTTCTCGGACGCCGGTCCTTTGACGGCGGTGCCGATGGCGGTGAACTCGAGCGCGTTCTCGGCCCAGGCATAGCCGCCGACCTCGAGCCGCACGCCGACGACGCCGTCGGCGCCGAGCACGTCCGCCTCTTCTTCCATGCGCGTCATCGCCAACTCGCGCGCCTCGTACAGCGCGGCGGTCAGGTACTCGAGCTCCTGGTTCTGGTAGAAGTTCGCGTACTGGATGCCGACGTGATAGATCGAGCTGCCCAGCACCAGACCCAGCGCGCTCCACCCCATCTGCTCGAGCAGCACGAACTCCGAGACGGACAGGTCGCTGGTGAACAGCGGCTGACCGCCCTCGCCGCGCATGCGCCGCAGGCGCGAGATCGCGTCGAGCGGGACGCCGCCCTGCGTGGTGCGCACGGTCGACTGCTGCTGCTGGTTGCGTCCGAAGAAACCCATCGTGTCTCCCTAAAAGAAGCGGGTGAGCGTTTCGCGCGCGCTGCGATCGCGCTCGGCGTAGTCGCTGAGATCTTGCATCAGGCCCGCGATCCACTCGCCGACCTCGGCGGTGACGGTCTTGTTCTTGATGCCGCGCAAGAATCGGGTGACGGTCGCCTCGACGCCGCCGTAGGCGGTCCGGGCGAGCGCGTAGCGCAGCATGTCGTCGCGACGCGGGACGTCGAGCGCGACCGCGTCGACCGGACCGCGCCCGAGGAAGCCGCTCCGGTGGACGGAGACGATCGCCGGGAAGCGCCGCGCGACCTCGCCGGCGACGTTCTCGATGAGCGCGACCGGACTCGAGCCGGCGTCGGCCTGCAAGCGGTCGAACATCCGCCGGACCAGGATCGCCGGCGGCGCGGTGCCGGCGGCGACCGCCTCGACGGCCGACGCGTCCGGCAACGTCTCGAGCGCGCCGAAGCGCTCGGTGAGGAACGCGCCGTTGGCCGAGAGCTGTGTTTCCGCGCTCTCGCTGAGCGTCGCCAGCCGCTGCGCCGTCGCTCGCTCGAGCAGCCGCAGCTGGTCGACCAGCATCGCCTGCGCGGTCGCGTCGCGCCGCGCCGGCGGGATGTCCGTGTATGCCCGCAGGGTGTCGGGGAGATAGCGGCGCTCGGTCTCGCGCAGCGCGTAGGCCGCCTCGTCGGCGCCGCCCTGCGCCAGCAGCGGCTCGGCCTGGGCCAGCAGACCCTCGATCCGCGCCACCAAGGTCTCGGCCTCCGCCGGCAAGCCGTCCACGTCGCGCATTACCAGCGGCCCTTCCCGATGTTGCAGCCGAAGCCGCTTGCTCGGGCCGTCCCGGCCTGCTACCATTCCATCGCGCGGGCGGCCGACTGTCTCGGCGCGCTCGCCAGCACGCGTTCCGAGGGAGTTGACGCAGCATGGGTCCCATTCCGCCGTACGGCCCCGCCATCACCCAAGCCGCCCAGAGCGGTGACCTCGCTCAAATGCAGGCGACCGCCAACGCGGCGCGCATCGCCATCGCCCGGTGCGGCGGTGAAACGCTGAACTTCGGCGGCGCTCAGGGTACGGGCAGCGTCGAGTTCGTTGCATGCACCCCCGATCAGGTCGCCGACGTCGCGGCCGCCCTCAAGACGCTCGAAGACGCGATCGCCAAGGCCGAAGCCGCGCAGCAGAGCTCGTGAGCGCGGGCGCGCTGCGGCCGAACCGGTTCCTGACCGAGCTCGACCGTACCGCGCACCATCCCGTCCACGTCGTCTGGGAGATCACGCTGGCCTGCGACCTCAAGTGCGGCCACTGCGGCTCCCGCGCCGGCGCGCGCCGCCCCGACGAGCTCTCCACCCAGGAGTGCCTCGAGGTCGTCGACGCGCTGGCGGCGCTGGGGACGCGCGAGGTGACGCTGATCGGCGGCGAGGCGTACCTGCGGCGCGACTTCGCCGCGATCATCGCCGCCGTCACCGCGGCCGGGATGCAGTGCACGCTGCAGAGCGGCGGGCGTAACCTGACCGACGAGCGCATCGCCGATGCGGTCGCGGCCGGATTGACCTCGGCCGGCATCTCGCTCGACGGGCTGCGACCGCTGCACGACCAGCTGCGCGGTGTCCCCGGCTCGTTCGACGCCGCGGTCGGGGCGTTACGGCGGCTGAGCGCGAGCGGCGTGCGCACCAGCGTCAACACGCAGATCTCCGCGCCGGTGCTCGACCAGCTCGAGGCGCTGCTCGAGGTGATCGTCGCGAGCGGCGCGACGCACTGGCAACTGCAGCTCACCGTCCCGATGGGGCGCGCCAGCGACCACCCGCAGCTGATCCTGCAGCCCTATCAGATGCTGGCGGTCATGCCGCAGATCGCCGCGCTGTTCCGGCGCGCACGCGAGCGCGGCGTGCTGGTGCAGATCGGCAACAACATCGGCTACTTCGGTCCGCACGAAGGGATGCTGCGCGGCTACGGCGTCGAGACCGAGCACTACGGCGGGTGCCTGGCCGGCGACAACACGATGGGGATCGAGGCCGACGGCGCGATCAAGGGCTGTCCTTCGCTGCCGACGGCGTCGTACGTCGGCGGCAACGTGCGCGAGCTGGACCTCACGGCGATCTGGTGGGAGACCCCGGAGCTCTCGTTCGCGCGCGAACGGCGGGTCGAGCAGCGGGGCTTCTGCCGCAGCTGCTACTACACCGACGTCTGCCGCGGCGGCTGCACGTGGATGGCGCACAGCCTGTTCGAGCAGCCCGGTGACAACCCGTTCTGTCACCATCGTGCGCTCGAGCTCGACCGGCAAGGGTTGCGCGAGCGCATCGAGCAGACGCGGTCCGCACCCGGCACCTCGTTCGACCACGGCGCGTTCGCGCTCGTGCTCGAGACCAGCGCGGGGCAACCGTGTGACGCCGACGCCGTCGACCGCACGCCGCGCGATCCGGCCGCCGAGCGGGACACGCTGATCGTCTGCTACGGGTGCCGCCGCCACGTCTTCGCCGGCACGACGACCTGTCCGTTCTGCGCCGGCGACGTCGCCGCGGCCGCGCGGCAGCACGAGGACGACCTCGACGCGGCGCGCCGCGCGGCAGCCGCGCTGCGTGCCGTCCTCCAAAGCTGAGGCGCCGCCGCCGCGGCCTTGCGGTCCGCGGCGGCGTTCCAGGCTCGACGAAACGACGGTCGCGGCGCCGCAGTCCTAGCGTCGCGGCCGTGGTTTCATCGCCCCGGTCCTTCGAGCGTACGGGACGCCGCCTACGCGGCGCTTACGCGCGTGCCTGGGCGAGAGCGATCAGCGAGCGAAGACGCGGTCCAGGCCGTACAGGGCCAGCGCGTCGCGCAAGGCCTGCGTCGTCGCGTTGATCGCGATCGCGCCGCCGACCTCGCGCAGCCGGCGCAGACTGGCGATCAGCGCGGAGACGATTGCCGTCGGCAGATGCTCGCCGTGCAAATCGATCACCAGCTCTTTGCTGCGATCGCGGCGCGCCAAGAACGCGCCGACGGCGGCTTCGAGATCGGTGGCGGCGTCCGGACTGTCGACGGACAGCCAGATGCGGGGCAATTCTTGCGGCAGTTCTCGCGTCATCGCTCTTTCTCTACAACGCACCCGGCCGCACGATCGTAACCGCTGGGACTAACGAAGCGCTTACGGCGGCAGCGGGTGCGATCCACGTCATACCGGCGCGAGCGCGCGCGGCCCGGTCGTGGGTACGGCGGACGCGTCGAGCACGCCGGCCGGCGTCAAGCGCACGTCGGTCGGCAACTCGGCGAACGCGTAGACGGCGACGCCTGGCGCGGTTCGCGCGAGAAACTCGGCCAACAGCGGACGTAGCGGCGCGGTGACGACGATCGCGTGCGGCGCGGCGGCCGGATCGGCCAGGTAGGCGGCGACGCGCTCGCGCACGTGCAGGGCGGTCGCGGGATCGGGCGCGAGCCCACCGTCGGGCGACCACATCTTGGCCAGCTCCGCCTCGAAGGCGGGGGCCAGGATCAACGGCCGGATGGCACGCACGCCGTCGCGGCGCAACTGCTGCGGGATCACGACCCGGCGCGCGGCCTCGGCCAGCTCGCGCGGATCGCGCGCGGCCGGCGCGGCGTCGACGAACGCTTCGAACACGCCGATCGGATCGCGGGGCCACGCGCGCTCGCGCAGCAGGTGGCAAAAGGCGCGGTGCGCGAGGCCGACCGGGAGCAGGTCGGTGCCGACGTCCTTCACCAGCGTCGGCACCGCAGCGCGCAGGTACTCGAGCAGCGTCTGGAACTCTTGGCGGCCGACGAGCTCGGCGGCGTAGGCGCGCGCCAGCTCCGCCAGGTGCGAGCCGATGATCGAGATCGCGTCGAACGCGAGCGCACCCGCCGCTTCCGCCTGCGCGCGCGCGGGCGGCGCGATCCACCGAGCCGACAATCCGTACACCGGCTCGGTGGTCGGCTCACCGGCGATCCGGGCCAGCGCTTCGGGCGCGCCGACCGCGATGAGCCGATCGAGGCGAACCGTCCCTTCGCCCGCGACCCGGTCGCGCACGCGAATCGCATAGGTGTGCGGATCGCGCAGCGGATCGTCGCGCAGCCGCACGCCGGGGATGACGATGCCGATCTCCGCCGCCAGCGCGCGGCGCACGTCGCCGACCCGGTCGAGCAGCGCCTCGGCGTTGGGAGCGGCGAGCAGCGGGTAGAGCTCGGCGCCGACTTCGATCGCCAGCGCGTCGACGCCGACCAGCCCGAAAGCCGTCTCCGGCCGCCGGACCGCTTCGCGGCGCGCGCGCTCGCGCGCCGCGGCCTCCTCGCCGGCGGCGCGCCGTTTCGCCCGCTCGGCCAGCGACGCGCCGCCCAGCGCGACCAGCCCCAGCGTCGCGAACAGCGCGGCCGGAAAGGCCGGCACGAAGGCCAGCGCCAGCACGAGCAGCGCCGCGACGCGCAGCACGTCGGGGCGCGCGAGCAGCTGCGCGGCGAGATCGACGCCGAGCGCGCCTTCGCCCGCGACGCGCGTCACCAGCAGCCCCATCGCGGTCGAGATCAAGAAGGCCGGCAAGGTGGTGAGCAGCGCGTTGCCGATCGAGAGGATCGCGAAGGTCTGGATCGCGTCGAGCGGCGCCATCCCGTGGTAGACGGCCCCGACCAGCACGCCGCCGAGCAGGTTGAGCACGACGATGACCAGCGCCGCGATCGCATCGCCCTTGACGAACTTCCCCGCGCCGTCCATCGCCGCGTAGAAATCGGCCTCGCGCTGGACGCGGGCGCGTTTGCGGCGCGCGCCCTCGGCGTCGAGCACGCCCGCGTGCAGGTCGGCGTCGATCGCCATCTGCTTGCCCGGCATCGCGTCGAGCGTGAAGCGCGCGCAGACTTCGGCGACGCGCTGCGCGCCGCTCGCGATGACGACGAACTGGATGGTGACCAGGATCGCGAACACGATCAGCCCGACGACGACGTTGCCGCTCACCACGAACGCGCCGAACGCGGGGATCAGCGCGCCGACGCCGTTGGGCTCGTGCCCGTGGGTGAGGATCAGCCGGGTCGCGCTGACGTCGAGCGCCAGCCGGAAGAGCGTGGCCAGCAACAGCGAGGGCGCGAAGGCCGAGAACTCGAGCGGCTCCTCGACCCGCAGGCCGAGCAGCAGCACCAGCGCCGAGCCGAACACGTTGAGCGCCAACAGCACGTCGAGCAGCGGCGGCGGAAGCGGCACGACCAGGATCGCGACGACGCACAGCACCGCCAGCGCGAAGGCGGTCGTCAACCGCGCGCTCACGCCAGCAGCCCTGCGCGGGCGAGTGCGGCGACGATCTGCGCGACCGCGACGTACGTGTCCGGCGGAATCGGGCGGCCGTTCTCGCCCGCACGGTACAAGAGGCGCGCCAAGGCGACGTCTTCGATCACCGGGATATCGTGCTGCCGCGCGAGCGCACGCACGCGCAGCGCGACCTCGTCGAGCGCGCGCACGAGGATCTCGGGCACCGGGACGGCCGGCGGCGCGTAGCGCAGCGCGACCGCCACGTGAGTCGGATTGGCGACCACGAACGACGCCTCGGCGACCCGCGAGATCGAGCCGCGCACCAGGGCCCGGTGCGCGCTCTTCCGGCGCGCCCGCGCGTGCGGATCGCCTTCGTTCTCCTTGGCGTCGCGCCGCGCTTCGTCGGCCGACATGCGCAAGCCGGCGCGCCAGCGCCGCCGCACTAGCGCATAGTCGGCCAGCGCGAACGCCGCGCCCACGCAGAGCGCCGCTCCGCACGCGCGCAACGCCGCGCCGGCGACCAGCGCGGCCCCCGCGGCGGGCGAGCCGAGCGTCGTTCCGGCCGCCAGCACCTCGCGCACCAGCGGCACCAGTGCGATCAAAGCCAGCGCGAGCGCGGCCAGCGCGCGGGCGCCGGCCACCGCCGCCTCGGCGCCGAGCATCCGTTTGAGCCCCGCCGCGGGCGAGAGCCGTTTGACGTCGAGGTGCGGCGCGGTGACGTGCAGCCCGCCGCCCTGCAGAACGCCGGCGCCGGTGCCCGCAACGGCAGCCGCCAGCGCCGGCGTCATCGCGGCGCACGCGAGGACCAGCAGGGCCCGTGGCGGACCGCCGAGCGGCGCGCGAGCCGCGTGCGCGAACGCCGCGACGACCGCGGACGCCGCGAGCGGAACCGCGCCGGCGGCGGCCAGCGTCGCGCCGGCGAAGGCGGCGACCGTGCTCACCTCGTACGAGCGCGCGACGTTGCCCTCGCGCTTGGCGCGCGCGATGCGCGAGGGCGTGGCCGCGTGCTGTCGATCGCTCACGGCGCGCTCCAGGGGACGACGAGCCACGGCCGCGCGCCGAGCGGTGCGAGCAACGGCACCAACACGACCGCGACCAGCAACGCGGCGCCGAAGACGACCGGAAACGCCAGCGTGAAGCTGGCCAGGCGCGGCACAACCCGCGTCACCGCCGCCAGCGCCAGCTGCAGCGCCGCGGCGATCGCGATCGCCGGCGCCGCGATGGCAAAGGCGGCACGCAGCGTCGTCGCCGGTAACGCGAGCGCGAAGCGCAGCCACGCATCCGGCGCGACGATCGCTCCGGCGCGCACGTGCGCGAACGATCCGGCGAACGCGTCGACGACCGGCACCCAGCCGTCGAGCAGGACGAACGCGGCCAGGAAGCCGTACGACCACAGGCGCCCGAAGGCTTGCGAGCTGGTCACGCTCGCGTTGGGGACGCTGCCGTGCACGCCGAGATAGTCGTCGATCGTCCGTCCCGCGAAGTAGGCCGCGTCGTACAGGAGCGAGGCGCCGAACCCGATCGCCGCGCCGAGGGCGAAGTCACCGACGATCGCCAGCGTGAACGCCGCCAAGTCGAGCCGGCCGACCGGCACGACGTGCGGCGCGACCACCAGCGCCAGCGCGAACGCCATCCCGGCCCGCACCATCGGCGGCACCGACGGATGCGAGAACGCCGGCGCGCGCGCCACCATCCCGGCCGCGCGTGCGAACACCAACAGCCCGGTCTGCGTCATCCGCGGGCGAGCAGCGGCATGCGCGCCACGACCTCGTTGAACAGCTGCGCGCACAGCCCGAGCCCGAAGCGTCCGAACAGCGCCAGCACGACGCCGACCGCGACGACCTTCGGCAGCAGCGTCAGCGTCTGTTCCTGAACCTGCGTCGCCGCCTGCAGCACCGCGACCGTCGCGCCGACGGCGGTCGCGGTGACGAGCACCGGCAAGACCAGCAGCGCCGTCACCACCAGCGCGTCCCGCAAGAGCGCATCGAACGTCTCCACGCGACGCAGACTACACGCGCGATGTTACCGCCGCGTGTCCGCGGTGCTACGGCGCTACGGTCACCAGGCGCGCCGAGCGGCGAGGACCGCCGAGACGACGGCGCGCGTCGCGGGCGAGCGGTTGAGCGTGTAGAAGTGCGCGCCGGGGGCGCCGCGCGCCAGCAGATCGGCGACTTGCAGCGTCGCGTACGCGACGCCGAGGTCGATGACGGCCTGCGGATCGTCGCGGCGCGCTTCCAGCTCGGCGCGCAGGCTGGGCGGGATCGTCGCGCCGCACTGCCGCGTGAAGCGGTCGATCTGATCGTAGTTGGTGATCGGCATGATTCCCGGTAGGATTGGGACGCGAATGCCCCACTGCCGCGCGCGCTCGACGAACTCGAAAAAGCGCGCGTTGTCGAAGAACAGCTGGGTGACCAGGAACTCGGCCCCGGCGCGCACCTTGGCCGAGAGCGCCGCCAGATCGGCGTCCAGGCTGGCGGCCTCGGGGTGCTTCTCCGGATAGCACGCGCCCCCGACGCACAGCGCGAACTCGGACTTCACCAGCGTCACCAGGTCCGCGCTGGTCCGCAGGCCGTTCTCGGCCGGCACGAAGGTCGTGCTGCCGCGCGGCGGATCGCCGCGCAGCGCGAGCACGTTCTCGATCCCCCCGCGACGCAGATCGCCCAGCACGCCCCGCAGCTCGTCGACCGAGGCCCCGACGCAGGTCAGGTGCGCCAAGACGTCCAGTCCGCTCTCGGCGCGCAGCCGTTTGGCCAGGTCGACGGTCCGCGCCCGGGTCGACCCGCCCGCCCCGTACGTGATGGAGACGAAGCCGGGGTCGAGCGGCCGCAGGGCCGCGATCGTCGCCGCCAGGGCGTCTTCGGCCGCGTCGTCCCGCGGCGGAAAGAACTCGAACGAGAAAAACGGCCGCCGGGTCCCCAGCTTCTCGGCTATGCGCACGCCAGCGGGCGTTGTCCGTTCCGCCCAAGATTCCGGCACACCCGAGTCCAACGAGTCGCATTCGACCCTTCGTGGACATTCAACGAAGCGCAGTTCGCCGTCCTCAGTCCGCCTCTGTCAGCGAAAGCTCTGGACGACGCCGGTGCAGACCAGCGCCCAGCCGTCGACCATCACGAACAGGAGCAGCTTGCAGGGCAGCGCGATCACCGGCGGGCTGAGCATCACCATGCCCAGGCCCATGAGAATCGCCGCGACGGCCAGGTCGATCGCGACGAACGGCAGATAGAGCGCGACGCCGATGGCGAACGCCGAGCGCAGCTCGCCCACGACGAACGCCGGGATGAGCACCGTCAGCGGCACGTTCGCGGCCGGGGTCGCGTGCGGTTGACGCGCCAGCTCGGCGAACACCGCCAGATCGCGCGATTTCGTTTGCCGCAGCATGAACGCGCGCAGCGGCGAGGAGGCACGCCCGAGGAACGCCGATTGCGTGAGACGACCGGCCGCGTACGGGCGGATCGCGTCGCGTTCGATCGCGCTGAAGGTCGGCGTCATGATGACGCAGGTCAGCACCAGCGCCAGGCCGGTCAGCACGGTGTTGGGCGGCAGCGTCGCCGCGCCGAGCGCCGAACGCACGATGCCAAGCACGACGACGATTCGCACGAACGAGGTCGAGAGCACCAGCACGAACGGCGCGACCGAGAGCAGCGTCAGCGCCGCGAGCACGTCGAGCGGCAACGTGCTGTGCGCGTGGTGCGCGATCTGCAAGACGGCGTCCATGTGCCGATCGTGCGCCGCCGACGCGAACGCGACGTGTCCGCCGCGTTACGACGCGGTTACCGATGCTTCTCCTTGGCGCCGTTCTGAACGGAGAGCTCCCAGCGGTACCCGTCGGGATCGTGGAACCACAAACCCAGGTGCGGCGAGCCGGGGCCTTCGGGGCCGATCTCGTCGCCGGGATCCTCGAGCTTCACGCCCCCTGCCCGAAGCGCGTCGAGCGCCGTGTGCAGCGCCGTCATGGTCGGCAGATGGAACGACATGTGACCGAACGTTCCGGGATGGGGGACGCCGCGGTGCAGCGCGATCGTGACGGCGTCGTTACTGATCGCCACGCCCTGGTCGAACCGGAAGATCTCCTCGAGGTCGAAATGCTCCGTCCACCACGCCGCGCTGGCGTCCGGATCGCGCACGGCCAACCCGAAGTGGCCGACCTGCCCCAGCTTCACTCGCATGCCGGGCATCGTACCCGAGGGGCTCGGGGCTTACGGTTTTTCGATCAGCTCGGTGACGCGGACGCCGAAGTTGTCGTCGATCGCCACGACCTCGCCGCGGGCGACGAGCCGGTCGTTGACCAGCAGGTCGACGGGTCCGCCGGCCAAGCGGTCGAGCTCGACGATCGAGCCCGTCCCCAGCTTGAGGATGTCCCGGACCAGCATCTTGCACGTGCCAAGCTCCGCCGTCACCTTCAGCGGCACGTTCATGAGGAGATCGAGATTCTTGGCGGACTCGGACATGATCACGAGGGGACTCCCGAAACGACGCTGTTGACGAGGAAAGCCGCACGCACCCCGAGGTTACCTGGCTCCCCGAAGGCGCAACGTCGCCCTTCGATGTTCAAGCATGCCGGAGCACCGACCTTGGTGTCCAGCTTCACGATCGAACCCGGCCGAATCTTCACGAAGTCCGCCGCGTCCAACGACCCGCGCGCGAACTCGATCCGCGCTTCCACGGTCACCGAGGCGAGCGCGTCGGCGGTCAACGCGCCGCTCGGCCCGGGGTCGGGCAACTCGCGGACGATCCCGACCCCGAGGAGCAACGGGACCGGTGCCGCGACCCGGACGTCGACGTACGCGACGCAGGCCGGGACCTCGTGCGCGGCGATCGCGCGCGGGGGGCCGACCCGCTCCGCACAGAGCGGCTCGCAGGCCGGCGCGCAGCGCCCGGCGATCCGTTCGAGCGCGTGCAGCTCGAGCGCCGAACAGGCCTCGTCCGGGGCCGCCTCGATCTCTCCGAAGGCGCGGCGAACCAGCCGACGCGCGTCACGCTGCGGCAACACCAGCACGACGTCGGTTTGGCGACCGCGCATGAGAAATAGACACGCCTCGCGCGCCAGCTGTGTCCAGGTCGCGGCGTCGAGCGCGGCCGGCTCGCCGAGCTCGAGCTCGCAGCGCTCACCGAACAGCTCGCGCAACGTCTCGCGCACGCCGTTGGCGACCAGGCACGCGGCTTCGAGCGGGATCGAGCAGCGGCGGACGAAGCGCGCGCGGCGCACCCCGCGCGTCGGCGCGGTGAACGCCAGCTCGGCGATCACTTGACCAGATCCAGCGTGGTCTTCTGCAGCCCGGCGCGCGTGCGCACGACCGCACCCAGCGCTTCGAACGCGCGATACGCCTCGTCGAGCTTCGCGACCCCTTCGAGCAGGTCGACGCTGCCGGCGCCGCGGCGATACGGTGCCAACGCCGCGAAGCCGCCGTCGCCGGGCGTGCCCAGGTGCGGGACGACGCCCGGCGGCGCGGCGCTGCGCGCGCCCTCGCGGCGCAGCGGCTGCGTTCCGGCCGGGAAGCGCGCCAGCGCGACGCGGCCGAGGACGACGCGTTCGCGCCGGCGCACGCCGGTGCGCGGATCGACCGCCAGGCGCGTATAGGCGAAGGTCCCGTCCGGCCCGACCTGCGCATCGGTCGTACGGCCGAGGATACGATCGGTGTCGGGCAGACGCAACGGAACGGGAACGGCGGCACGGGCGCTGCCGCCCGGATACCCGAGCACCGCCGCGCCGTCGGCGGTGCGCAACACGCCGTCCTCGACGTGCAACGCCCCCGCGCGGCTGTAGGCGCGCGTTCCGTCGGCATCGGTGACGACCAGCCATGCCTGCTCGGGCAGCGCGACGCTGAGCGGATCGGCGGCCGGCAACGTGCGCTCGGGACCGCGCACGTCGTCGAGCGGCTGCGCGCCGGGGCGGAACGCCTCGCGCAAGTCGTGGACGCGCGCGGCGATGCGCGCCAGCGCTTCGGACGGTGCCGGATCGATCACGGCTCGACCTCGCACCGCACGCCCCGCGCCGCCAACGCGAAGCGCGCTTGCGCGAGCGCGCGCTCGACCCGCGCTCGCAGCGGCGGCGCGCACACGGCCACCACGCGCGTGCACGTTCCGTCGCTACGCAGCAGCACGTGGACGCGACCCTCGCCGGTGCGCACCGCGAAGCTGGCCGGCAAGCCGCGGCGCACGCGCCGCGCGATCGCGCGCTGGAGCCGCCGCGCGAGCTCGCTCTGCGGCACGCGTCGCTCGGCGAGGTGCGCGGTCCGCTCCGGCTGCGGGACGCGAGCCCGCGGCGGCACGATCCCGGCGCGCGCGGCGGCGGCGTGGGCCGCCGGCTCACCGGCGAGCCGACTCGGCGGCAGCGGCGGCGCGTCGGGGCGGCCCCGGCGGACGGACGCCTGCGGCGCGCGCCCGTCCCCGCCGGCCAGCCGCAACGCGCTGTACCAGGCTTCGGAGAGCGCGCGGCGATCGGTCAGCGCGAGCTGCGTCGCGACGAGCGAGAGCGGAACGGTCTGCGGCATACGGTCGAACCTCCGCCGCGAGCATGACGCCGGGCGGTGTCGACGATGTTGCCGGTGTGTGAGCGATTCGCGCTAGCGCGAGGTCGCGCCACTCGGACCGGCGACGCCGCTGTCGAAGCTCGCGCCGGGCGTCAGGTACATCGACGCGTTGGCCAGGTCGAAGGTCGCCACGAAGTTGCGCAACACGCCCAAGCCGACGTTGCCGGCGTCGACGCGATCGGCGAAGGCGCCGGTCTGCGCCAGCACGACGTCGACCGGCCGGTGGTAGAGCTGATAGCTCGCCATCTGCAGCTCGTCGAGCGAGGTGCGATAGATCGCGTTCGAGCCGCCGATGCCGTAGTTCCAGGAGCCCGCGCCGGTCGTCGGCACGACGCCGGGGTGTTTGTCGAGGAACGGGCGGTAGAGCAGCATGTCCTCGCTGTTGCCGGTGTCGACGATGAACGGCGCGTCGAGCCGGCCGTTGACGACGAAGTTCGCCTCGGCCAGCTCGCGGTCGACGTCGAGGTCGACGCGCGCGCCGGTCGGCACGAACGAACCCGGCGCGCCGAAGCGCAGCTGCCCGTGCGCGAAGTCCATCTCGACGATTGCCGACGCGAAGAACGGATAGCCGAGGATGCCGTCGATCTTCATCCCGCCCAAGTTCGCGCCGATGTCGAGCGAGGAGACGATGACGTCGCTCATGGTCGCGCCGTCGATCGAGATCGACGGCAGCGTCGCGGTGCGCAGACCGCCGCTGCGCGCGGCGCCGCGCACTTCCATCGCGCCCTCGCCGGTGACGCCGGCCGCCTTGAGCACCGCCGTGTCGACCAGGATCGACTGCGCGCCGGTGTCCAGCAAGAAGAACCAGTCGCGGTTCGCGATCCGGACCGTGACCCCGTAGTGGCCGTCGCTGCTCCGGATCAACGGGACGGTGTGCACGCCGTCGCTCTCGAGCAAGCGCGGGACGAGCGGCACGAACGCGCTGCGATCCACCGGCTGATCGATCTGCACCGACGTCGTCTGCTGCACGGTGTCGAAACGGTGGTCGCCGTCGGTCATCACCGCCCGGAACGGGATCCGGCTGGCGCCGACCATGCGCCAATCGCCGTAGTCGACGTACGAGGGACCGTCGCCGTCGAGATACTCGAGCCGCACCGGCAACCCGCTGTCGGGATCGATCCACAGCGTCTCGGGCTCGCCGCCGACCGCGTCGACCTCCAACCGCCACACGCGCTTGCCGTTGAACGTGCTCCAGCCGACGAAGCGCGCCAGCTCGGGGTGCTTGACGAAGTCGCCCGAGTCGAGCAACTCTTCGGTCAGCGCGCGGCGGTGCAGATAGCCGCGCAGCTCGCGCACGTTGCCGTTCGCGTTGCGCACGAACAGCCGGTCCCCCAGCCGCAGCGTCGTCTCGTGGCGCGGGCCGAGCACGTCGTCCTCGCGTTCGTCGGTCTGATCGCGCTCGACGTGGAACGAGCCCTGCAGTCCCTCGCCCGCGAGCGTCCCGTCGGCGACGAACGTCTTGACGTCGTCGGAGCGCGTCGCGTTGTCGTAGGCCGCCAGGATCGTCGCCACCGGCACGTCGGGGTCGCGCGGAGTCGATGCGTTCGCGGGCAGCGCGAACACGGCGAGGAATGCGACCAGGGCGAGGCTACGGCGTACGGTAGCGGTCGGCCGAGGCCAAGACGTTCTGGACGTAGTTTTGCGTCTCGGCATAGGGAGGAACCCCGCCGTACTTCTCCACGGCCTCGGGTCCCGCATTGTAGGCGGCCACCGCGAGCCGCGAGTCGCCGCCGAAGCGGTCGAGCAGGCTGCGCAGGTAGCGGGTCCCGCCGGCCACGTTCTGCACCGGGTCGTACGGGTTGCGGACGCCCAGCGAGGCGGCCGTCTCGGGCATCAACTGCATGAGCCCCTGCGCCCCGACCTTCGAGGTGGCGGCGGCGTTGAAGCCGGACTCGTTGGCGATCACGGCCTTGATCAGGGACGGGTCGACCTGCCAGGTCGAGGCGTTCTGCTCGACCAGCGCGTCGATCTGCTCGGGGGGCACCGGTGCCGGCGCCGCGGCCAGGACGGACGGGTCGACCGTTTGCGCGTCGCTGCCGCCCAGCGCGCTGGCCAGGGCGTTCGCGAAGCGCGGCGCGCCGACGGACGCGGTCGTGACCGGGGCCGGAACCGCGCCGGGCGGCGGGGCACCGGAGATCTCCGCGATCCGGCTCTGGACCGCGGACATGTCAGCGAGGACGTCCATCATCTGAGGGTATCGGCCAGGAGCTCGAGCCGCCTGAGCGTCTCGGCCGGCGGCGCGGGGGCGTCGTCTTGGCGCAGGAAGCGGTCGAGTTCCGCCTCGGCGCGCAACGAGCGGGCAAGGAACGGGTCGCCGCCGGCGACGTCCAAGCCCAGCGCGCGGGCCTCGCGCGATTCGGCCAGCGCGGCGACCGCGGCGCGCACCAGCCGCCCTGCCTCGCGGTGCTTGGCGCTCGCGGCATCGGCCGCGGTGCGGCTGATGCTGCGCGCCAGGTCGAGGGCGGGAAAGTGGCCGGCGCGCGCCAGCCGCTCGGAGAGGACGAGATGGCCGTCGAGCGCCGCGCGCGCCGCTTCGGCAACCGGGTCGTGCTCGTCCGGCCCCTCGCCCAGCACCGTCGCGAGCAGCGTGATGCTGCCGCGGCCGAGCGCGCCGGCACGCTCGACCAAACCCGTCAGGTGCGCGAACGCCGAGGCGGGATAGCCGGCGCGTCCGACCGGCTCGCCGGCGGCGACCGCGCGATCGCGCGCGGCGTGGCAGACCCGCGCCAGCGAGTCGAGCACCAGCACGACGTCGAGCTCGCGCTCGCACAACGCCTCCGCTTGCGCGAAGGCCAGCTCGGCCGCGGCCAGACGTTCGGACGGATCGCGGTCGGCGGTCGCGCAGACGATCGTCGTGCGCGCACCGACCGCGCGCACGCGCCGCTCCGCTTCGCGGCCGCGCTCGCCGATCAGCGCGACCACGATCGCGTCGGCGTCGACGCCGCGTTCGATCGCTTCCACCAGCGTCGACTTGCCGGCGCCGGCCGGGCCGAGGACGCCGATCCGCGCGCCGCGGCCGAACGGCAACGGCCCGTCGATCGCGCGCACGCCCGTCCAGCACACCTGCGTGCACGGCCGGCGCTCCAACGGCGCCGGCAACGGCCGCGGAAACGCGCGCACCGCGCCGCGCGGCGCCGGGCCGTCGTCCAGCGGTGCGCCGAACGCGTCGACCGCGCGCCCGAGCAGCGCCGTGCCGAGCACCGCGCGCGTCACGTGCGCGCCGCGAGCAGTGCGGCGAGGCGCACCCCGAGCCGCGCGTCGATCGTGCCGCCGGCCAGCTCGACGATCGCATCGCCGGCGCGCAACGCGGGATCGACGGTGACCGGCAACCCGAGGTCGATGCGCGCGTCGTCGGGAGCGACCCGCACGCGCACGACCGGCGCGCTCGAACGGTGCCGCGCCACGATCGCGGCCAGATCGCACGGCGCCAACCGCAGCTCGCGCGCCAACACGTCGGTCGCCAGCTCGCGCAGCATCCGCGTGGCGGCCGCGTCGAACGCGTCCGCGAGCCGCGCGCGAAACAACCGCACATCGCGCAGATGTTCGTCGAACGAAGCCGAACACGGTGACGGACCGAGCGCGGCAACATCGAGCCCCGTCTCACACCCCGTTGCGAGGTCGGACCGGGGGGCCTGCGCGTCGCGCGGGGGGCGCGCAGGGGAGGCCGGAGCGCCCGCCGATGCGCGCAGCGCATCGGCCATCGAAACGAACTCAGGCACGGATGAGCTCGTCGACGGGTGGGACCAAGTCGGCGTGGCCGCGCGCGAGACGCCGCACGATCGCCGCGCGCTCCTCGGGCGGATACAGCTCGAGCACCGCAGCCGCCGTCGCCGCCGGCAGCGCGGAGATGATCGCGGCGGCGACGTGCGGCGGCTCGCCGGCGAGTGCCCCGCGCACGCGCGCGGGCGGAACGCCGATCGCCTCGCGCGCGGCGTGCCGCGCCGACGCCGCCTCGACCGCACGCACGACGACCGCCGCCGCCGGCCGTGCCGCGAACGCGACGACCGCCACCACCGCGACGGCCGTCAGCAGTTGCGGCGCCAGGCCCGCGAACGCGAGCAGCCAGCCCGGGGCCGGCGCCCGCGGCAGGCGTGGCGGGCTGCCGAACGCGACCGCTTCGACCTGCAGCGCGTCGCCGCGCGCCGGCCGCAGGCCCACCGTGGCGGCGGCCAGCGCGCGGATCGCCCCGACGTCCAGACCGCGCGCCGCGTCGACGAAGATCGCGACGCTCAGCCGGGCGGTCGCGTCCGGCGCGCTGCTGCGCCGCTCTTCGCGCGTCTCGCTGCCGCGATCCTCGCTGCCGCCGCTGCGTGAGTAGCGCTTCTGCGCCGACGCGTAGCGCTCGTCGTCGCTGGTGCGCGCGATCGTTCCGCCCAGCGCCGAACGGCGCACGTCGTCGAGCTCACGCCGTTCGCCTTGCGCCTCGCGGTGCACGCGCACGATCGTCGCGCCGGCCCCGAAGGCCGCGTCGAGCGCGCTCTGCAGGGCCGCCTGCACGTCGGTCGCGTCGTCGCCGGCGTCGGCAGCGAGGGCGAAGCCGTGATCGTCGAGCACGACCACGCGTTGCGCGTCCAGCCCGGGCACGCCGCCGGCCACGAACGCCTGGATCCCGGCCACCGTGCGCGCGCCCAGGCGCGCGCCGGGCGCGAGCGTCACGCGCACGCTGGCGCTGGCGTCGCGCCGCGGCTCGTCGGCATACATGCCGCCGCTGGCCGGCGCGATGACGACTCGCGCGTCGTCGATCCCGTCGACGCCGCGCAGCGCCAGCGCGAGGTCGGCCGCCAATGCGTCGCGGGTCTGCGCTTCGAGGACGGCCGGCGGCGTCAGCGCGCCGACGTGCGCCAGCGCTTCGTCGCTGCCGGCCAAGTGCGGGTGCGGCACGCCGGCCAGCGCCAAGCGCAGCAACAGATCGCCACGCCGCGCGCGCTCGACGCGCACGTTGTCGGCGAGCGAAACGTACGGCACGCTCCAGGCCGCGAGCCGCTGCTCGACCTCCGCCAGCTGTTCGGGACGGAGCGGCGTCGCGAACAGGACGACCCGCGTATCGCGCGTCGCCACCGCGGCGAGCACGCCGAGGACCAACGACGCGGCCAGGGCCGCGACCGCCAGCAACCGCACGCGCGGCGAGAGCGAGCGCACGCGCTCGAGCGCAAGCCGGGCCGCGTCGCGGCGAACCGGCGGCGCGACGTTCATACCTGCATGCCGAGCACGGCGGCGAGCGCCTGCGCGGCGCGCTGCGCGCCGGCGGTCGCGATCTGCAGCGCGACGTCGGCGCGCGCGCGTTCGACGATCATCTCTTGCAGGCCGCCGCGGTGCGCGACGAACGCGTCTTCGGCGCGCTGCGCGCCCTCGAGCAGCGTGCCGGCCGCGTCGACGAGGCGGCCGAACGCACCGGCGTCCGCCTGCGCGCGCGGCGTGGTCGTGTCCGGCGCGAGGTCGGGGACGAGCACCTCGACGCGCATCAGAGCCGCCCCAGGTCGATCGTGCGCTCCGCGAGGCGTTTGCCGACGTCGAACACCGACGCGTCGGCCTCGTACGCGCGTTGCGCGTCGAGCACCGCGATCATCTCGGTCAGCGCGTCGGGGCCGGCGCCGCCGGCGAGCGTCCGCACCAGCGGCCCCGGCGCGCTCGGGCCGTCGTCGTCGCCGTCGTCCTCACGCAACGTCACCGTCGGATCCTCGCCGTCGGACTGCGCCGGGACGACCTGCGCCACCAGCCGTTGATACGGATGCGCGGGCGTCGAGGCTTGCGCGGCGGCGACGTTGCGCGCCGCCACGTCGAGCAGTGCGCGCTGCACGTCCATGCCGTCGGCCGCGACCGAGAGGAGGTCGAATTCGCTCGAACCGGACACGTGCTGATGCCCGCTCAGCGCGCGACGCCGCGCAGCTCGGTCAGGCGCGCCTTGAGCGCCGCCAGCAACGCTTCGTCGAACAGCGCCGCGCGCGCGAGCTGAGCCGCGGCACGCTGATCGTGCGCGGCGGCCGGGGCGAGGCGTGCGACCTGTGAGCGCGCGGCCGACGCGGCGTCGGCCGTCGAGAAGAAACCGTCAGTACGCATGTCCCGAGTCTGCACGAATCGTATGTCCGGCAGGTTAACGCCGGATGGCCGCCCGGTGAGCGGGACGGCATCGGCCCGTAGGGAAGAACCGGATGTGCTGTTCCGCCGAACGGTGCGACGTCGGTTGCCCTCCCCCCGGGGTGCCGCCCTCACTCCGGCAATCGTGGCGTCGTGAACGTTCCCGAAACGGGTGTCGACGCGCTCAACCTGCTGAGGGCCCGGATCTCCGCCTTGGGAGACCCGGCCTTGCAGGCCGCGCTCGCCGACGCGGACCGGGCCGTCGAGACCCTCAAGCTCGAGCGCGCCTCGCTGCAGTCCAAGCTCGCCGCGACCGCGACCAACGCCGAGCGCGAGTTGGCCAAGCTGCACACGCTCGGGCGCGTCGCCGAGACGGTGAACTCCTCGCTCGAGTTGGACGTCGTCTTGCGGCGCGTGCTCGACACCGCGGTCGAGGTGATGAAGGCCGAGCGCGGCTTCGTCATGATCGCCGACGGCAACGACGAGCTCGAGCTCACGACGACCTACGGCATCGATCGCGCGACGGTCGAAGGCGACGACATGCGCCCCTCGCAGACGACGGTGCGGCGGGTGTTCGAGACCGGCGAGCCGATCGTCACCACCGACGCGCAGCAAGACCCGCGCTTCAACATCAACCTCTCGGTGCGCGCGCTGCGGCTGCGCTCGATCGTGTGCGTGCCGCTGGCGATCAAGTCGCGCATCATCGGCGTCGTCTACCTCGACTCGCGCGTCGCGCCGGGTTTGTTCTCGCCGGCCGACCCCGATCTGCTGACCGCGTTCGCGAACCAAGCCGCCCTGGCCATCGAGAACGCACGACTCTTCGACGCGATGCGCGCGCAAGTCGTCGAGATCAGCCGGCTCGAGCAGCTGCAGGCGCGCGTGCTGGCTTCGATCACCAGCGGCGTCATCACCGTCGACGGCGCCGGCAACGTCGCCAGCTTCAACGACGCCGCGGCGCAGACGTTCGGGATCGAGAGTGCGATGATGCTCGGCCGCCCGGCGCGCGCCCTCGACGCGCTGATCCCGGGCATCACCGGTCTACTCGCCACCGGCGGCCTCCCCGCCAAGGGCGAAGAGATGGAAGCGCGCCATCCCACCCGCGGCGCGCTGGCGCTGCAAGTGCGCATCGCACCGATCGAGCTGCCCGAAGAAGACAACGCGCGCCACGGCTGGGCGATCGCGGTCACCGATCTCACCGAGCGCCGGAACCTCGAACGGATGCACGCTGCCGACGTCGAGCAGCGCCGCGCGATCCGCGAGGCCTTCGCGCGCTATCTCGCGCCGCACGTCGTCGAGCAGCTGATGAGCGCGCCGGGCGGCGTCGCGCTGGGCGGCGAGCGGGCCGCGGCGACGATCCTGTTCGCGGACATCGATGGCTTCACCGAGCTCGCGGGCCGGCTCGACGCCGAGCGCGTCGTCGAGATCCTCAACAGCTTCTTCTCGGCGGCCGTCCAGATCGTCTTCGACAACGACGGCCTGCTCGACAAGTTCTACGGCGACGGCTTGATGGTCGTCTTCGGACCGCCGCGCGTGCGCGAGGACGATGCCGCGCGTGCGCTGGCCGTCGCCGGCGCGCTGCACAAGGCCGCCGCGACGATCAACGCGGACGGTCATCCGCTGCAGCTCGCGATCGGCATCGCGACCGGCGAGGTCGTCGCCGGCCACATCGGAAGTCCCAAGCGGATGGACTACACCGTCATCGGCAACGCGGCGAACCTGGCCAGCCGTCTGCAAGGCGCCGCGCCGCCGAACCACACCTACCTCGACGACCGCACCTACCAGCGCCTGCGCGACAAGCCGAAAGCGGAGACGCTGGTGGCGAAGATCCGCGGCAAGGCCGATCCGGTAACGATTCACGACGTGACCTAGCGACGGCCGGGTTCCGACGCCCCATGCTGGCCGCGCTGGCACTCGCCTACGCGTTCGGCGCGGCGATCGTCATCCCGCACGCACTCTCGTTTCCCGACGCGCTCTTTCACGGTGGCGCACCCGGCAACAGCCAAACCTCGATCTGGCTCTGGGTCGCCTGGCACGCCGCCTTTCCGCTCTTGGTCGCGCTCGCGCTCCTGGCACGCGATCTCCCGCCGCTTCCGCGCCGCCGGGTCGCGCCCGCCGCGATCGCCGTGATGGCGGTCGGCTACGGTCTGGTCGCGCTGTGCGGAGTGCTGGCCTTCGACACGACGCTCCCGACGCTCGTCGTCAACGGCAACTTCACCGCCGGCTTCGCCAACGGCACGTGGGAAGCGGTCCTCGCGATCGACGTTTTCGCCCTCGTCACCGTGGTCGCCATCGGTCGCACGAGCAGCACGCTGAGCCTGTGGCTCTCCGTCTCCCTGGTCGCCGTCGTCGGCGACGCGACCCTCACGCTGCTCTCGGCGGCCGCTTCCACGTCGGCTGGTACCTCTCACGCGTCTACTCCGCACTCGGCTCCGGCTTCGTCCTGGCCGCGCTGCTCGCCGAGTTCAACCGCATGTACCGCCGCTTCGCGCGCCTGGCGACGATCGACGGCCTGACCGCCGTCGACAACCGGCGCGCGTTCGACGAGCACCTCGAAGCCGAGTTGCGCAACGCGACGCGTCACGAGGAGCCGTTGGCACTGCTGCTCATCGACGTCGACGACTTCAAGCGCTACAACGACACCTACGGCCACCTCGCCGGCGACGAAACGCTCCAAAGCGTGGCCGCGATCATCCGCTCGACGCTCGCGCGCCCGAGCGACACCATCGCCCGCTACGGCGGCGAAGAGTTCGCGGTCCTCCTCCCCCGCACGAGCGCCTCCGGCGCTTTCACCGTCGCCGAGCGCATCCGCACCGCCGTCGTCGCCGCTCGCCGCGACCACAAGACGAACCGCGCCACCCACGTCGTCTCGATCAGCATCGGCGTCGCCGTCACCACCACCGGCACTCCGGACGCCCTCATCGCGGCAGCCGACGAAGCCCTCTACCGAGCAAAAGCGGAAGGCCGCAACCGCACCGCTATCGCCGCAACCGCCTCTCCGGTGCCCGCGGCGGCAACCCCACAACCCCCAACGCGGTAAGCGCGAACCCAACGAACCCAACGATCGCCCACCGGTCCGCCACGGCCCCGCGATGATACGCCGCCGCCAACGACCCGCCGACGGCAAACATCACCGCCCCGACCGCATACACCCACGGCAACCGCAACACGACCTGCCGCGCATTGATCGCCGCCACGACGAGGACGCCAACCATCCAAACCACGGTCCCAACCGAAACCGGACTCACGCGCACCCTTTAGGCGCGTCCCCTCCGCATCCCGCCGTGTCGCGTCGAGCGGCACCACCCTGGCGGACCGTCTGAACGAGCGAAGCGCAGGATGCGCGAGAGCGATGTGAAGACAGAGCGGCCCCCGGCAGGAAGCCGGGGGCCGCGTGTCCGCCAGGGTGGTGCCGCTCGACGCGACACCGCCACAAAATCAGATCGGATTAGCGCTTCGAGAACTGGAACCGCTTACGCGCGCGCTTGCGCCCGTACTTCTTCGACTCTTTCTCACGCGGATCGCGCGTCAGCAACCCATTGCGACGCAGCGGCTCACGCAGCGACTCGTCCATCTCGAGCAGCGCGCGCGCGATGCCGTGACGGACTGCGCCGGCCTGCCCGGCGACGCCGCCCCCGGTGCACTTGACGTCGACGTTGAAACGCGTGAGCGACTGGGTCACGTCCAGCGGCTGGCGCACGATCTGCTGCAGCGAGGGACGCGGGAAGTAGTCGTCGATCGGCTTCGAGTTGACGGTGATAACGCCCTGACCGAGCGAGAGCCGGACGCGGGCGATACCGCGCTTGCGGCGGCCGGTACCGTGGAAGTTGTCGGACGTCTGCATTTAAAAGAGGGGCTCCGGCTTCTGCGCCGTGTGCGGGTGCTCCGCGCCGGCGTAGACGTTGAGGCGATTGAGCAGCACGTCGCGCATGCGGTTCGTCGCCAGCATGCCGCGCACGGCGCGCTCGATCAGGCGCTCCGGGTACTTGTCGCGCACTTGACCGGCCGTCTCGGTTCGCAGGCCGCCGGGGAAACCCGAGTGGCGGTGGTAGACCTTCTGGGTCCACTTCCGCGGTGCGAGCTCGACCTTGTCGGCGTTGAGGACGATGACGTGGTCACCGTCGTCGATGTGCGGGGTCCAGGTCGGCTTGTGGCGGCCCGAGAGGGCGCGCGCGATCCGCACCGCGAGCGTGCCGAGCCGTTGCCCGGTCGCGTCGACGATGTACCAATCGTGCTTGGTCTCGGCCGTCTTCTGCTGATATGTGCGCATGGAGTCCGTCGGAACGTACAGAACGCCACGGCGAGCGCCGCGGCAACCTGAGGAGTATACCGGCCCCGAGGGTCGGAAGTCAACCGCGGCGACGGCCCCGGGCCCTGCCGGTTGCTCTCCTAGGAGGGCCAGGGGCAATCCGACGAAGACAATTTTCGCTACGAGGAGACGCCCATGGATTCGGCTACCGTCGGACTGATCGCAGTCACCGTCCTCGCCGTCGTGGTCGCCCTGGCGTTCGGCATCGCGTACGGGCGCGCGCGAGCCGGCTGGGCGGCGCAAACGAAGGCGCTCCGCTCGGCCTACGACGAGGCCGGGGTCGACTCGCTCGCTGAGGCCGTCCTGGCCCTGGGCGAGGCGCGCCGACGGACCGAGGCGGTCGCGGCGCTGGCGCCGGCCGTCGACGAGATTGCCGAGCGGCACCAGCGCGCCATCACGGCGATCGTGGCGCGCGACTCGGTCGGAGCGGCCGCCCAGGACAACCTCGAGACGGCGCTGCGGGCGCAGGACACCGCCGGCGAGCAGATCGGCGAGCTGACCCGCGGCGTGGTTGAAGCCGGCGCGGCGGTCGAGGAGACCGTCAGCTCGATCAGCACCGTCTCCGACAACATCACCGGCATCGCCGACAACGTCACCAGCGTCAGCTCGGCCGTCGGCCAGCTGGCGGTTTCGGTCAACCAAGTCGCCGGCAGCGCGCGCGACGCCTCGACGCTCTCGCTCGAAGCGGATCGCAAGGCGAAGGACGGCGGCGTCGCGGTCGAACGGCTGGTCCGCTCGACGCGCGAGATCGCGGACGACATCCAAGGGATCGTCGGCAAGATGCAGGAGCTCGGCACCGCATCGGATCGCATCGGCGCGATCGTCGAGGTCATCGACGCCATCGCCGACCAGACGAACCTGCTCGCGCTCAACGCGGCGATCGAAGCGGCGCGCGCCGGCGAGCACGGCCGCGGCTTCGCGGTCGTCGCGGACGAAGTGCGCAAGCTGGCGGAGAGCTCGGCGCAGTCGACCCGCGAGATCGGGATGCTGGTGAAGGACATTCAGGCGAAGACCAGCGAGGTCGTGCGCTCGACCACGACGTCGGGCGAGAAGGCCGCCAGCGGCTTGCAGATGGCCGACCTGGCCGGGCGCGCGATCGGCGACATCTCGACCGCGGTCGCCGAGGCGAACCGTTTGATCGAGCAGATCTCGATGGCGGCGCGCGAACAGGCCACCGGCGCGTCCGCCATCGTCAACTCGGTCGAGCAGATGAACGGGCTGATGCGCCAAGCCGCGCGCTCGCTCGAGGAGCAGAACCTCTCGAATCAGCAGATCGTCACCATCATCACGGCGATTCAGCGCAACGCGTCGGGCGTCGAGGACGCGATCTCCGCGCAGCGCACGGCCTGCACGACGCTCTACGAGAGCTCCAAACAGCTGGCCAAGACCAGTCGCGCCGCGCGCGACGCGGTGACCGGTCTGGACGGCGTCGCCGACGCGCTGCGCGAGCGCGTGCTCGCGATCGGCACGCCGGCGCGGAACGGCTTCGAGAACCAGCTCACGGGCGATCGCGAGCAGCGCCGGTTGACCGGCAGCTACGGCGCCAGCTCGACCGGGCGGTAGGAGTCGAAGCCGGCGTAGCGCACGCCGGCGAGATAGAGGCCGTGCGCCGGCGCGGTGACGCCGGCGACGGTCCGGTCGCGCGCGTGCAGCGCGCGTTCAGCGTGGTCGGGCTCGCGATAGCCGGTCGCCGAACCGACCAGCGTACCGACGAGGACGCGCACCATGTGGTGCAGGAACGCGTTGCCGCGCACGGTCACGCGCACCAGCTCGCCGCGACGGGTGAGGTCGAGCGCGCGCAGCTCGCGCACGGTGGTGCCGCGCTCGGGCGGCTCGCCGCAGAACGCCGCGAAGTCGTGCTCGCCCAGCAACGGCGCGGCCGCGCGCGCGAACAGCGCGTCGTCGATCGGGCGCGGCACGTGCCACGCCCGATGCGACCAGACCGCCGTCGGCGTGCGCCGGTTGAGGATCAGATAATCGTAGACGCGCTCGAGCGCGTCGAAACGAGCGGAGAACTCGTCGGCGACGACGGCGGCGTCGTGCACGACCAGATCGGCCGGCGTGTTGCCGTTGATGGCCGGCGTCAGCCGCCCGGGAGCGAATTCGCGTGCGGCGGTGAACGAGACGACCTGGCCGGTGGCGTGGACGCCCGCATCGGTACGGCCGGCCGCCGTGATCTTCACCGGCTCGTCGAAGATCCGCGTGAGCGCGGCTTCGAGCGCGCCCGCGACCGTTCGCAGCGTGGGCTGATACTGCAAGCCGTGAAAGCGCGAGCCGTCGTACTCGACGACGAGCCGATACGTCGGCACGCCCACCCGTTCCCGACAACGACGAGACCGCCCCTCTCGGGACGGTCTCGTTCGGCGGCTCGGGCGTCAGCCGGAACGCTTAGGCGGGCACGCGCTGGGGAACGGGGCGCTTCTCGTCGAGGTCGAGCAGGTCGACCCACTCGGTGACGTCGGTGCGGTCGGGCGCCACCTGGTTGCGCAGCTCGAGGAAGTACTTCTCGCCGTCGCTGCCCGGGGCGGGCTTGCCGGCCAGGAACGTCGCGTTGAACTGCGCGATCTCGGCGGCCGACTTCTTGGCGATGAAGGGCTTGAGGTAGTTCTCGACGTCGGCTTCGCTCTGCGCGGACTTGATGACGTCCAGCACCGCGTTGCCGTCGACGCCGAGGAATCCGAAGACGCCTTTGTCCATCGGGCAGTCGAAGCTGTACTCGCCCTGCGTACCGTTGGCGGTCGCGATGCCCTTGTCGATCGCGCGCGGCAGCTGCACGACGCCGTCGAGCGTTTCGCGCGCGGAGCGCGGGTAGGACGTGGTCAGATCTTTCTTCAGCATGGCAACGGTTAGGACGCCGCGCGGTCGCGCGCGGTTGCGCCCGGCTCGGCGTGGACGAAGTAGCGGGTGACGCGTTGCCCGCGGTAGGAGGCGGTGCCGGCCGGCACGGCGCCGATCCGGCGCGCGACGGCGATCGAGGCGCGGTTCTCGGCGTGCAGAATCACCGTGAGCCGCCGCAGCTGCAAGGTCGCGAAGGCGTAATCGCGCAGGGCAAGCGCCGCCTCGGTCGCGTAGCCGCGTCCCCAGGCGCTCGGTGCGAGCCACCAGCCGATCTCGACCTGCGGCAAGTCGTCGACCTCGCAGCGCAGCAAGCCGGCCTGTCCGATACGCTCGCCGTCAGCTCTGCGGGTGACGATCTTGAACCCGTCCCAGCGCGGGTGCGCCGGGTCGCGCTGCATCGCGTCGATGCGTTCGTAGCGTGCCTCGACCTCCCGCCGCCCGTAGATCGAACCGTCGCCGATCCAACGCATCACCTGCGGGTCGGCGTACAGCGAGATCAGGAACTCGAGATCGTCGGGCGTTCGGTCCAGCAGCCGCAGCCGCGCCGTTTCGAGAAACGGCGTGCGCAGCTCAGTACTTGACGGGACTTCCGGTCGGGGTCGTCGCGGTTGGGGCACTGGAGAGCACGAAGGCGTACGTGTCGAGCGCGTTGACCGTGAACGTCCCCGTCGCCGCGGGTGCCGCGAAGGTGAGATCGTCGTTGGTCACGGCCGACGTCGCGAGCTGTCCGTACGACACACCGGACGAGATGTCGTAGATCGACTCGTAGAACACCAGGCCGGTGGTGCTGAAGCCGTTGGGCAGCATCATCTCCGAGACGTACGGCGTGCTCCCGAAGACCCAGCCGGAATTCAGTTGGAGCTCGAACGCTGCGAGCGCCGTGCCGGTCGGCGCGGGGCTGGGCAGCGTCGGCACGTTGGTCGTCACCAGCAGCGTCCCGGTCACGGTCCCGCTCGACGAGCTGGTGGGCTCGGCCAGGATGCCGCCGAGCGAACCCGGTCCGCCGGAGATTCCCTGGCTGCCGCCCGCGTCGGTCACCGTGATGCCGGCCTGCGCGCTGGTCGGCGGGAGCGTCGGCGCCGGGGTGGGCGTCGGGCTGGCGGTCGGCGTCGCGGTCGGGCTTCCGACCGGGCTGGGCGTCGCGGTCGGGCTGACCGGCGGGACGACCGAGTCCTTCTTGTGGCAACCGACCGCCACGACCGCGACGGCGAGAGCCAAGAGCCACGGACGCAGCCCGGAGGGAACGCTCATGCGCGAAGCGTTCCAACCGGGTATCGCCGGCTCCTCGGGTTCCCCACTACCAAAAATGAGCGTTCGATGAGAGTCGCTCAGGGGGCCGGTTCGAGCTCCTCGTCGTCGTCCTCGTCGGCCACGTCGGGCGGCAGCGGCCGCTGCAGCGGAAAGAGCAGCACGTCGCGGATCGAGGCGTTGCCGGTCAGCATCATGACCAGGCGATCGACCCCGATGCCGATCCCGGCCGTGGGCGGCATTCCGTACTCGAGCGCGGCGACGAAGTCCCAGTCGGGCGGCGGGACCTCTTCGTCGCCGGCTTCCTTCTCGGCGACCTGCAGCTCGAAGCGGCGCCGCTGGTCGTCGGGATCGTTCAGCTCGGTGAAGGCGTTCGAGATCTCCATGTGTGCCGCGAACAGCTCGTAGCGCTCGGTCAGCTCGGGATCGTGCGCCATGCGCTTGGCCAGCGGCGAGAGCACGACCGGATAGCCGTACACGAACGTCGGCTGGACCAGATGCGGCTCGACGATGCGCTCGAACAGCTTGTCGAGCGCGTGCGCGTGCGTGGGCGAGTCGGGGACGCCGTACGCGCGCAAGAGCGCGAAACACGCGCCGGGATCGAGCAGCTGGTCGCGCGTGACGCCGGCGTACTGCTCGAACGCGCCCAGATAGTCGATCCGGCGGAACGGCGTCGCGAACGAGATCGTCTCGTCCTTGAACACGAACGACTCGCCGCCGTGCACGCTGCGCGCCAGATGCGCCATCAGCCGCTCGTTGAAGTCCATCATGTCGCGCACGTCCCAGTAGGCCGCGTACAGCTCGAGCATGGTGAACTCGGGGTTGTGGGTCGCGTCGATCCCTTCGTTACGCCAGATGCGCCCGATCTCGTAGACGCGCTCCATCCCGCCGACGATCAGCCGCTTGAGGTTCAGCTCGGTCGCGATGCGCAGCACCAGCGGGATGTCCAGCGCGTTGGAGTGGGTGTAGAACGGGCGCGCGGTCGCGCCGCCGGCGATGTTGAGCAGCGTCGGCGTCTCGACCTCGAAGAAACCCTCGCCGTCGATGAAGCGCCGCATCTCGGCGACGATGCGCGAGCGCGCCAGCATGACGTCGCGGACGTTCGGATTGACGATGAGGTCGACGTAGCGGCGGCGGTAGCGCTTCTCGACGTCGACGAGCCCGTGCCACTTGTCGGGCAGCGGCCGCAACGACTTACCGATCACGGCGAACGTCCGCACGTGCAGGGAGAGCTCGCCCATCTTGGTGCGAAAGACCGTGCCGCTCGCACCGACCAAATCGCCCCGCTCGAGCTCCTTGAACAGCGCGAACTGCTCCTCCCCGACGTCGTTGCGGCGCACGAAGAGCTGGAAGCGCCCGGTGCGGTCGTGCAGGTCGGCGAAGATCACGCCGCCCTGGGCGCGCACGCTCATCAGCCGGCCCGCCAGCGACCACCGCTGTTCGTCGTCGCGGCCCTGTTCGCCCAGCGACGCGTAACGGGTGGCCAGCTCCGCGGCGTGCGCCGTGACGTCGTACCGCGTCGCGGCGAACGGATCGACGCCACGCTCGCGCAACGCGGCGAGTCGAGCCCGCCGGGCTGCGACGAGATCGCTCATGGCGTTACGAGGCTTTCTTGGTTTTCTTCGGGTCCTTGTTGATCGCTTCGATCTTGTACTTCATCTGGCCGCGCGGCGTGGTGACGTCGATCGTCTCGCCCTTCTTGCGGCCCATGAGCGCACGGCCCAACGGCGACTCGTTCGAGAGCCGCGCGTTCTTCGGATCGGCCTCGGCCGAACCGACGATGGTGAACTCGTGCGAGGTGCCCGAGCCCGTCTCCTTGACCTTGACCGTCGCGCCCAGATGGACTTCGTCGGCGACGTAATCGCTCGCGTCGATGACGCGCGCGTTGCGGATCATCCCTTCGAGTTTGAGGATGCGGCCCTCGACGAACGCCTGCTCTTGCTTGGCGTCTTCGTACTCCGCGTTTTCGGAGATGTCGCCGAACTCTTTGGCCTGACGGATGCGTTCGTTGACCTCGCGACGATGCACGGTCTTGAGCTCGTCGAGTTCGTCTTCGAGCTTCTTGAGGCCGTCTCGGGTCAAAACGATTTCTTTGTCGTTCAAAAGCGACTCCCGGTGGAATGACCGACCCCCCCGGTTCCCCCTGCGCGGCGGAGGACCCTGCCGCGCCAGAGCGCGAGGGGAAGCCCCAGGATTGCGGCGCCCGCGATGAATCCCCTGGTCGCACCGTCGTCGCGGACCAGCGCGATCGCCAGAATGCCGGCCAACGCGAGGGCCGCCAGCCCGGGCAGGATCACGCCCGACCAACGGGCGGCCGGGTCGGCGACGAACGTGCGCACCGCCGCGAACGCGCTGAGCGCGAAGAGCAGCCCCAAGAACCACGACGTCCCCTGCAGCGCCAGCGCGAAGGCTCCGTTGGCGGTCGGCGAGAGGGCGTCGACCAGGCAGAACGCCAGCGAGATGCCGGTCACCAGCGCGATCGAGAGGGCGGGCTCGTCGCGGTGATCGAGCGCGCCGAGCGGGTGCGGCAAGAGTCCGTCGCGGCCCATCGCGTACAGGCTGCGGCTGAGGTAGACGAGCGTCGTTTGGAGCGAGGCGGCCAGCGAGATCAGCACCGTTACCGCGAGCACCGGCCGCCAGCCGCGCCCGAGCAGGTCGCCGACGTACGAGAGCGCGTCGGCCTGATGGGCGTCGTAGCCGGCCGCCGTTCCGACCCGCAGAAACGCCGCGATCGCGGCCAGCATGACCGCCGCCGTCAGCAGCAGGCCGACCAGGCCGCCGGAGCCGGGCCGCGAGGCGTCCCCCTCGGTCTCCTCGGCGGTCGAGGCCGAGACTTCCCACCCGTCGAGCATCCAGATGCCCACCACCATCGCGCCGATCAACCCGGTCCAGGAGAGCGGGGGGCCGGCGAACGCGACGGCGTCCGGATGCGGGTGCGCGGCGGCGACGATCGCCGCGACCGTCAGCACGAGCAGCTCGGCGACCAGCAACAGTCCGGCCAAGAGCGCCGTCGGGCGCAGCCCGTACCACAGCAAGAGCGCGCTGGCGGCGGTCCAGCCGCAGGCGACCAGGGCGACGGCGAGCGCGTTCCCGGCCAGCGCCGGCGCCAGCAGATCGAGGGTGTACGCGCCCGCCGGCAGCGCCGTCGCCTGGACCGCGAACAGGTTCGCGACCAACAGCACCCAGGCGCCGTACGCACCCGTCGTGCCGCCGAGCGCGGTGCGGATCCAGGCATACGACGAACCGGCGTCCGGCATGCGCTCGCCCAGCTTGCGGTACCCGATGGCGACCATCGCCATCACCAGCGCGACCAGCGCCAGCGCCAGTTCCGTCCCGCGACCGGCGGCGGCGATCATCGCCGCCATCGTCGTCGCCAGCGAGAAGGCCGGTCCGATCGCGGCCGCCGCGACGACGATCAGATCGCGCAGCGCAAGGACGCGCCGCAGCCGCGGAGCCCCGGTCACGGCCGTGCGCGCAGTTGCGAGCGGTGATAGCCGTAGGCCGCGTAGATGCCCAGGCCCACCAAGAACCAGACCAGGAACCGCAGCCAGGTCAGCGGCGCGAGCCCTTCGACCGTCAGCCAGGTGCACAGAACGATGCCGGCCGCCGGTACGACGATCGGTCCGAACGGCACGCGGAACGGACGGACGGCGTCGGGCTGCGAGAAGCGCAGCGCCATCACGCCGGCGCACACGATGACGAACGCCGAGAGCGTGCCGATGTTGACGAACTCGAGCAGCACGGTCAACGGAACCCCGAGCGCCAGCACGGCGATGACGGCGCCGGTCGCAAGCGTCATGACGACCGGCGTGTGCGTGCGCGCGCTGACCGCCCCGAACGCGCGCGGCAAGAGCCGGTCGCGCGACATGACGTAGAAGATGCGCACCTGACCGAGCAGCGAGGTCAGCATCGAGGCCGTCGTCCCCGTCACCGTGCCGATCAGCACCAGCCCGAACAAGAGCTTGTTGTTGCCGGCGTGCACGACCGCGTCGAGCATGCCGGAGTTGACGTCGATCGTGTTCCAGGCCACGACGCCGACCGCGACCGCGGCGACCGCCGAGAACAGGATCGCACCGATGATCAGCGAGCCGACGATCGCGCGCGGCACGTCGCGGATCGGATCGTGCGCTTCTTCACTCGCGACGGTGACCGTATCGAACCCGATGTACGCGAAGAACACGACCGCGGCACCGGTGACGATGCCGTGCACGCCGTGCGGCGCGAACGGATGGAAGTTCGCCGGATGGACGACCGCCGCCAGACCGAGGATGAACGCCACCAGCGCGACCAGCTGCACGACGACCAGCACCGTGTTCGTGCCGGACGACTCGCGGATGCCGATGGCCAGCACGATCGCGATCGCCAGCACCGACAAGCACGCCAGCACGTCGACCTGCGTGTGCGCGAGGTCGATCCGGCCATGCGCCATGACGACGTTCGCCGTCTGCGCCCAGCCCGGCAACGTGATGCCGATGCCGCCGAGCAGCTGCTGCAGCGAACCCGACAGCGTCGCCGCCAGCGGCGCGACGCTGATGCCGTACTCGAGGATCAAGTCCCAGCCGATCACCCAGGCCACGATCTCGCCGAGCGCGGCGTAGGCGTACGTGTACGCGCTGCCCGCGACCGGCACCATCGACGCCAGCTCGGCATAGCAGAGCGCGACGAACAGACAGGTGACGCCCGAGAGCGCGAAGGCGGCGACGACGCCGGGACCGGCCGCGTGCGCGCCGCTGCCGACGGTGGTGAAGATGCCGCCCAGCATCGTGCCCAGGCCGACCGCGATCAGCGCGCGCACGCCCAGCGCGCGGCGCAGCGGGACCCCGTCGGGCAGGCGTTCGCGGTCGTGCGGCTGCCGCGCGAAGAGTCGGCCCAGGAGCGACAAGCGTTACGCGGCCTGGAACTCGATGACCCGCGGGCGCAGGTCGAGCCGGTGCAGCAGGTCTTGGTAGTCACCCTCGGTCACGTCGGCCCAGCGTTTGCCGAGCAGCGCGACCAGCGCCGCCTCGATCACGTTCGTCCCGAAGGAACGTCCGCCGAAGTCGGGCGTCGTCGTGATCAGCCGCGCGATCCCGCGCTCGCGCAAGAAGTCGACGTCGCCGGCGGTGACGGTGTTGGTCAAGATGGTCTTGCCGTCGAGCCGGTCGGGCATGAACTGCCGCATGAAGTGATAGTCGCCCGCGATGATCTCCGCATCGTCGTAGTACTCGGGGTACTTCGGCTGCGGCGCGCGGTCTTGCTTCTTACCGGTTGGATAGAAGAACTGGAACGGAAGCTTACACGCGTCGGGGAGATACTTGCGCGCCATCTCCTCGAACTCGTCGAGCCCGCGCACCGGCCGGTCGAGGTCCAGCGCGAAGATGAAGTCGCCGAACACCACGTCGCTGCCCGCCTGGACCAGCGCTTGGGCCATGCCGAACCGGTCGAGCGCGCTGACCATCAGCACGCGCTTCCCGTCGAGCTGCACGCCGAGCCTCTCGGTCAGATACGCCACGGCGTTGCGCTCGAGCGTGTTCTTCAAGCCGCTGCCGTCGACGACCGGCGTCTTTTTCACCGCGTCGAGCAGCTTGAGACCGTCGCGCAGCGCGTAGCGATCCTTGCCCGCGTACAGATAGACGTCAATCCCGCCAAGTCCCAGCGCGTCGACGGTTCCGTCCAGCTCGTGCAGCCGCGCGATCGCCTTGTCGAGACTGCCGTCCGTCCCGACCCGCGCAATGTCGAACTGCTCACCGAGCAGCTCGACCTGCGCCCGATGATCGCGCGACGACGATCCGAGCGAAACCGAAACGACCCGTTTCACACGCTGGCCTTTCCAGCCCGGTGTTGCGGTATCGGAGTAGGTTTTGTAGGATAGTCGGGTCGGGGCTCTTCTGTTGAACCGCTACGGGCATCGTGTCCACTGGACACGGTGCCCGCCGCATTTCCGCGCATCACGCGCTCACCGCGCGGCGGTCGGCGGCGGCGGCGCGGATGCGGGCGATCTGCTCGCGGGTGATGGCGGCGTCGAAAGCGCGCATGTCGGCCAGCGTGAAGCCGGCGCGCTCGGCCAGTGCGTCGATCTCGCGGACTTTGGCCAGGTCGATGCCGCGGCCCAGCGTGTACGACTCGTTGCGATTCTCGAGCGCGAGGACCATCGTCTCCGACATGCACGCCAGCGCGGTGCCTCGCGGGAGGTTGAGGTCGAACTCGGTGCCCGGCTCGCGCACGCGTTCGACGAACATCGAACCGGGGACGCGCATGTTGCCGCCTTCGAGGACGAGCACGTCGGGACGCTCGCTCGCGACCCGTCGGCTGACGTCGTGCGGCAGCGAGAGCTCGCAGACGACGGCGCCCGGCCGCAAGTCCTCCGGCTCGATGACGTCCTGGGTCGAGGAGGTGGCCGTGAGGACCAGGTCCGCCGACCGTACCGCCGCGGCCAAGTCGGTGCTCGCCGACGAGCTGCACGGCAGCGTCGGCGCGATCTCGGCGTGAAACTTGCGCAGCCGCGTCTCGTTGCGCGCGACCAGCACGACGTGCGCGACGTGCGGTGCGATCAGCGCGACGCAGGCCGAGCCGATCGAGCCGGTCGCCCCGACGACGACGGCCGTCGCCCGCGCGGCCTCGATGCCCATCTCTTGCGCGCCGCGGAACAGGCTGCGCACGCCGGCGGCGATCGTGAGCGAGTTGCCGGTCGTCACCGGGATCGGCGAGCGTTCCGCGACGGTGACACCGCCGTCGCCCACCACCCCGGTGAACGCGCCGAGTCCGGCGACCTGCGCGCCGAGCGACGCGCCGACCTCGATCGCCTTGACGATGCGCTCGTATACCTGCTCGCGCGGCAGCTCCAACATCTGCTCCGGCAACAACGGGGCGGCGACGAACCAACCTTCCGTCTCGCGGCCGTCGGGCGTTTTGATCCCCGTCACATGTGCCGCCGCGTACGCGGGCATCCACTCGAGGATTTTCGCGATGATCGGCTTTCCTTTGCCTTTTGCACCGGGCTCGTACCGCACCACGTCCTCGAATGAGAGCGGGTGGATGACGAAACAGAATTTGGACATTCCGGGGGCCGTTTCGCCGGTCCGGAGCCGGGAGCCCGCGGCCCCGGGCGGGAAACACTCCCGGGCATGAACTCCACCCTCTCCGAGATCGAGGAGTGCCTCCGGATCCCCGCCCCGTGCCCGGCCCCGTTGGGGCTCGCGTGCGACGGGACGGACCTCTGGATCGCCTCCAATGAGACCAACCGCATTTACGGCCTCCGGGCCCAACGAGGAACGGTTTTCGAAGAGGCGATCGCACCTGGTAGGCCATTCGGGATCACGGTGACGGGCGACGCGTTGCGCGTCGTGACGGGCGAGGGAGACGATGACGACCGGTACATCCGGCGGTACATCATGGGCAAGGACTTCAAGTCCGAACGCATCCCCACGCCCGAGCACACCGGTTCGTTCCTGGCCTACGACGGCGATCGGCTATATCTCAGCCAGCGCGACAACAAGCTCATCCTCGAGCTCGACGAGAACGGGAGCGTGCTGCGCACGATTCCGGTCCCGCGCCAGGTCACGGGGATGGTCGTCGTCGCCGGCAAGTTCTATCTGGTCACGACGGAAAGCCGCGACATCGACGACTACCGTTTGCTCTGCTTGGACGCGCGGCGCGAACGGCCTGAAGTCGTGGAGCTCGCCGCGATTCCGTTCGCCGCACGTAGCTTGGGCTTCGACGGGACGAAGTTCTGGACGAACGCTCGTTCCGAAAACACCATCGTCGCGTTCGCGCGCCCGGATTGACGCGCGCGTCGTCGCCCCTCCGCTGAAAGGCGCACGGGGATGACGACGCCGCGCTATCGCCGGTCCAGCGTACGGTCCGTGCTCGAGGCGGCGGTGACGAATCACGTCCTGTCCGCCTCGATCCACGACGCGTTGTGGGCGGTGCTTTGGAACCGTCGCCACGACGACGTCGACGAGCCGGTCTGGCTGCCCGATTCGGGATACGGCGGCGTGCTGGTGTTCGCGCGCGCGCTCGACGACGAGCAGAGCCTGGTCGGCGTCGACACGACGGAGTCGCTGATCGTCTTTCGCATCAGCGGGAGCGTCCCGGCGCTCGGCAGCCGCGTGCGCGTGTTGCCCGCCGCGCGCGAGCTGTGGCGGCTGAGCGACGTGCACCCGCTCGGGCTGGGCATGGTGCTGGAGTTCGACGATCGCGGCAGCACGCCGGACACCGCCTGGGTCGCCCCCTTGCGCGAGGCGGTCGGCGGCTTGCGCGCGATCTTCGAGGCCCGGCGCGACCGGTTGGCGGCGCGTCGCGCCGAGCTGGGCGCGCTCCAGGAGCCGCCGAGCATCGACGCCGTCTGGCGCGACCAGATCGCCGGCATCGGCGAGCGCGCGCAGATGGAGACCGAGCTGACGCCGCAGGAGCACACGGCGCTGCAACGCGCCCGCGCGCGCGGCGGCCGCGTCGCCGCCGAAGAGGAGCGCCGCATCAACGCGATCCGCCAGAAGCGCTTCGCCGAGCGCGCGAACGCGGAGATCGCGCGCTTTCGCGAGACCGATTGGCCGGCGCTGCGCGACCGGGCGGCCGCCGATCTCAAGCGCTACACCGACTATCACGCCGAGATCGTCCGCCTCGAGGACGCGCTCTCGCGCATCCGCGCGCTGACCGACCGCGCCGCCAAAGCGGTCCGGTCGCTCGATGCGATCGAACGCGCCGAGTTCCGCGTGCGCACGCTCGCGCTCGACCCGGCGCGGCTCGAGGAAGCGGCCTACGCCGAGGAGCTGTTGCGCACCGTCGAGCTGCTCGACGCCGCGATTCCCAAGCGCGGCAGCGCGTCCGCGTCCAGCTTCAGCGCGTACCGTGCGCCGACTGCGGGACCGTCCGTGATTCCGCCTCGGTTTTGAGCGCCGCCAGCATCATCTGCGAGTTCTCGCGCACCTTCTTCTCGAGCGTCGGGCCGATCAGCTCGGCCAGCGTCGGTACGCCGAAGTCGTACTCGACGCCAAGCACGACGGTCGTGACGTCGCCGTCTTGGGTGAACGTCCAGCTCCCCTGGAAGGTGTCGAGGTCGCCCTCGATCAGCGCGTAGTCGATCCGCAGCGCGGCGTCGTCGAAGCGGTCCTCCTCGGTCCACTCGATCGGCGCGTCCTCGACCAGCGTCTTCCAGCGGGTCACGACGGCGTCAGGACGGCGCTCGAGCACGACGACGGTCTCGACGTCGGGCATGAAGTCGGGGAAGCGCTCTTGCTCTTTGGCGAGCTCGTACACGACCGCCGCCGGAGCGGCGATCGCGATCGTGCACTCGACGGACGGCATCAGTCGAGCGTTCCCAGCTGTTCGAACGCGGCGCCGACGGCTTCGTCGAACGCGCGCAGGGCCGTCGCGACCTGCTCGGCGGTGACGATCAGCGGCGGCTCCAGGCGGATCACACGCTGCTCGTTGAGGGTCCAGGCGGCGGTCACGCCGCGCTTGAGCAACTCCGGGATGATCGTTCCTCCGTACCCCTCGCGCCGCAGTTCGACGCCGACCAAAAGTCCGATGCCGCGCACGTCGGCGACGACCTGCGGGAAGCGGCGCTGCGTCTCGCGCGCGCCCGCCATCAGCTGCTCGCCCCGCGCACGCGCGTTGGCGGCCAGGTTCTCCTCGATCAGCACCTCGAGCGCCGCCAGCGCCGCCGCGCAGGCCAGCTCGTTGCCGCCGAAGGTCGAGGTGTGCAGCAGCGGCGCCTTGCCGTAGGCCTTGTTCCACACCGACGGGCGCGCGACGTACGCGCCGATCGGGATGACGCCGCCCGAGAGCCCCTTGGCCAGCGTCATGACGTCCGGAACGACGTCCTCACGGTCGCAGGCGAACAGCATGCCGCAACGGCCGAGCCCCGTCTGGACCTCGTCGGCGATCATCAGCGCGCCGTGCTCGTCGCACAGCGCGCGCACCGCGCTCAGGTAACCCGTCGACGGGACGTTGACCCCGCCCTCGCCTTGCACCGGCTCGACGATCACCGCCGCGACGGTGTCGTCGAGCGCGCCGCGCAGCGCGGAGGCGTCGCCGAACGGTATCCGGCGCACGTCGGCCAGCAGCGGCGCGAACGGCGCGCGAAACGTCTCGCGCCCGCTGACGGAGAGCGCGCCGAACGTCTTGCCGTGGAAGGCGGCGTCGGTCGCGACGATGGTCGGGCGGCGCGTCGCCGCGCGCGCCAGCTTGAGCGCGCCTTCGACCGCCTCGGTCCCGCTGTTGGCGAAGAAGCTGATCGTCAGATCGCCCGGCGTCAGCTCGGCCAGCCGCTTCGCGAGCCGCCCTTGCAGCGGGTTGAACATCGTGCGGCCCGAGAGCGCCATGCGGTCGAGCTGGTCTTTGACGGCCGCGACGACGCGCGGATGGCGGTGGCCGAGCGTGAACACGCCGTAGCCGCCGGCGAAGTCGAGGTACGCTTTGCCGTGCTGGTCGACGATCGTGACGCCGTCGGCGGCCACCTCGACCGGCGAGCCCGAGAGCTTCATGACGCGCGCCAGCGGCGGGTTCAGATACGCGCGGTAGTTCTCGAAGGCTTCCTGCGCGAGATCGGTGTCGGTCGTCACGCGACGGCCAGCTCGGCGGCCGCGCTCTCGAGCCGCGCGATCGTGTCGTGCAGGATGGCCAGCGTTTCGGCCGCGGTCTCGGTGCGCATCAGCCGCTCGCGCAGCGCGCTCGCGCCGGCGAAGCCTTTGAGATAGTAGCCCAGGTGCTTGCGCATCTGCGGCACCGCGCGCGGCTCGCCCCACTCCGCGACCATCGTCTCGTAATGATGCACCGCGAAGCGCAAGCGGTCCGGCGCCTCCGGCGTCGCGGCGGGCTCCTCGCCCGCCATCAGCGCGCGCAGCCGCGAGACCAGCCACGGGTTGCCCAGCGTGGCGCGGCCCAGCATCACCGCGTCGACGCCGCTCTCGCGCATGCGCTCCATGGCGACGTACGGGTCGGCCAGATCGCCGTTGCCGATGACCGGGATGTCGACGGCGCGCTTGAGCTCGGCGATGCGCGACCAGTCGGCGCTGCCCTTGTAGAACTGCCGCGCGGTGCGCGCGTGCAGCGTCACCGCCTGCACGCCGACCGCCTGCGCGCGCTTGGCGACCTCGACGAAGACCAGATCCTGCTCGGTCCACCCCAGCCGCATCTTCATGGTGACCGGACAGTCGACGGCCTCGACGACCGCTTTCATGATCGCCTCGCAGCGGTCGACGTCGCGCAGGCACGCGCTGCCGCCTTCGGTCTTGGTGACCTTGGGCGCGGGGCAGCCGAAGTTGATGTCGACGATGTCGGCACCGCACTCGCGCACGACCTTGGCCGCCAGCGCCATCACCTGCGGATCGTTGCCCCACAGCTGCGTCGAGACCGGCTTCTCGACCCCGTGCTGGTCGATCATCTCCATCGTGCGCTTGGCGCCGTACTGCAGCGCGTTCGAGGAGACGAACTCGGTGACGGTCAGCCCGAACCCGAACGGCTTGTAGAGGGCCCGCAGGGTGCGGTTGGTCACCCCCGACATCGGCGCGAGGACGATGGGAGGCCAGATCTGGTGCGGGCCGATCCGAAGCGGCGGGACGGGACGGGTCACGACCCCAGAGTCTACCACATCCGGAGGGCCCGAGAGAAACCGCCCGCATTGGTCGTCCAAAAACCTGACCTCTGACAGGGTCGTTTCTCGCGAAAGAATCCAACCCGAAGCCAGCCCGATTGAGATCGACGCACCACGAAGCAACCGAGCTCCTTCGCGAGCGTTCTCCGCGTCAGAAACGGCACCCAACGATTCTGGCTGCTCAGCCCTTCCGGAGCAACGATCGCCGAATTTCATGGCGGGTGAAGTCAGAGACGAGCACCCCGTCGTAGACTTTCTTGAGGAGGTTCTCGCTACACCGCGCTTGCTTCACGAACGATCCACCGGCGAGATTGCGCGCTATACGCTTCGACGACATAAGCTCAGCGTGCTGGTAAGCGACAGCGCTCCGAGTTTTGATAAACGGATGCTCCCCGGGATTGCAAATCGTCGTCGGATCCGTCCAATCTTGCGCCGTAACGAAGCAAACACAGACGACCTTCTCGGCCTCGTCAGGGTTTGTTAGCACGACCCATAAATGGCCCTTGCCATCTACCGAAGGGTCGACGCGAAATGTGTCTCCTGGCTCTAACAAGACGCGGCTTAGTCAACGAGGAGGGCTTGAACCCTTCTCACACTCTCAAGCTCGCGGACCATCTCCTCGCGCTGCTTTGCGCCAATGCCTCCGGCTTCTAGAATGTCGTCTATCTCGATGGACGTACTACTTCCGTTTGGATGCTTCCACTCCGGCAACTTGTGGCTCTTTTCGACGAGTTTCCAACGATCGAGGCCGCGATTTTCTGAAACGATTTCGTCGATCAGTCGCTCTTCAGCTGGCGAAAGCTGGTCGTTCCCTGCCTCATCGATCAGTTCGACTCGGTAGTTTGTCGGGCTCGATATATGATGCGACCAAAAACCCGGTGCCGGATCCTCTTCGGTCATCAGGTCTTTGACGCGGCTCAATACCGGTCCATTGTCCATTGAAAAGTACGCGTCGTTTGTAAGAGGCGTTCCCCAGCGCAGCAGTGCCGCGCGGTCAATAAAATACATCAGCTTCATGAGGCTGAGGTAAGGCATACGACCGCCGACAGAGGCGAGGATGCGAGCGGCTACCTGCGTAGCCTTTCGCTCGTTAAATCGTGGGCGGCGCGCCATCGGGTTAGAAGGATTCTCCTGGCGGGATTCAGAGGCCTCCGCCGGCCCGCGAATGCGCGACTGGGCGAAGATCCTTAAGAGCGTCATCGGCAGCATGCGGGTTTCATCTTCAAGCCCTAGGCGTGCCCTGCGATCGCCTCCGCAATCACCGACCAGTCGCTTTTACGCCCACTCGAATCCGGCACCCCAACTAGGCGCCGTTCCCCGACAGCCCGTTCTTGAGGTAGGCGAGCCGGAGGCCGTGCAGCACCAGGTGCGGCTCGACCATCTCGATCGAGCGCGACTCGGTGGCCACCACGGCGGCCAGGCCGCCCGAGGCGATGACCCGCGCCTGCGGCCCCAGGACGGTCCGGAAGCGGGCGATCAGCTCCTCGGCCTGGCCGACGGCCCCGAAGACGAGTCCGGCCTGGATCGAGCCGACCGTCTCGCGGCCGATCGGCGAGGCCGGAGCGACCAGCGGAACCTGCGGCAGCTTGGCGGTGCGCCCGACCAGCGCGTCGAGCGAGACCTGCAGCCCGGTCGCGATCGCGGCGCCGACATAGGCGCCCTCGCGGTCGATCGCGCCGAAGGTCGTGGCGGTGCCGAAGTTGATCGCGATCGCGGGCGCGCCGACGAATTGCACCGCGCCGATCGCGGCCGCGATCAGATCGCTACCCGCCTCGCGCGGCCGATCGGTTTTCACCACGATCGCCTTCTGGTTGGCGGCGGTGAAGAACTCGGGCTTCACGCCGAAGTACTTCTCGCAGCCCTCGCCGAGCGGCCGGTCGACGACCGGAACGACCGACGAGACGACGATCGCCTCGACGTCGTCGATCGCGAAGCGCGCCGTCGAGAAGAACGCCGAGAAGAGCACCCCGAACTCGTCGGCGGTGCGCCGGTGCGCGGTCGTGATGCGCCACGTGCCGACCAGCACGCCGCTCGCGTCGAACGCGCCCAGCTTGGTCTCGGTGTTGCCGACGTCGATGCAGAGCAGCACGACTAGGTGCGCCCGTTCGCGCTGCGCAGCTCGACGATCGCGTCGAGCAGGTGCGCCGCGAGCTCGCGCTTGGAGCCCTGGCCCAACTCGCGGCGACCGTTGGTGCCCCACAACAGCGTGAGCGCGTTCTCGACCGGACCGAAGCCCTTCTGGCCGCGCACGTCGTTGACCGCGATCGCGTCGAGGTGCTTGCGCACCAACTTCTCGCGCGCATTGCGCTCCCAGTCTTCGGTCTCGGCGGCGAAGCCGACCAGGAACATCCCCGGTGGTTTGCTCGCGCCCAGCCCGGCCAAGACGTCGGGGGTGCGCTCGAGCGCGAGCGCTTGCGGTTCGTCGGTCTTCTTCACCTTGTGCTCGTGCGCGACGGCGGGCCGCCAGTCGGCGACCGCGGCGGTCGCGATCGCGATCGTCGCCTCGGCCGCGTGCGCGCGCACCGCGGCGTCCATCTGCTGCGCGGTCGTGACGCGCACGGTGTTCGCGCCGGCCGGCGGCTCGAGCCAGGTCGGACCGAGCACGAGGTCGACCTGCGCACCGCGCGCCAGCGCTTCGCGCGCCAGCTCGATGCCGGTCGAGCCGCTCGAGGCGTTGGAGAGGAAGCGCACCGGATCGATCGGCTCGCGCGTCGGGCCGGCGGTGATCAGCACGCGTTCGCCGCGCAAGTCGCCGCCGCGCGAGAGCGCGGCCTCGATCGCGGCCAGCAGCGCGTCCTCGTCCGCGAGCCGGCCGGGGCCGTGCTCGCGCTCGGCGAGAAAACCGACGCCGGGCTCGACGATCGTCGCGCCGCGCGCGCGCAGCGTCTGCAGATGCGCGAGCGTCGCCGGGTGCGCGAGCATCGAGCTGTTCATCGCCGGCGCGATCACGAGCGGCGCTTGCGTCGCGAGCGCGACGTTGGTCAGCAGGTCGTCGGCGAGCCCGAGCGCGAGCTTGGCGATCGTGTTCGCGGTCGCCGGCACGATCGCGAGCACCTCGCACTCGCGCGCGAGGCGAATGTGCGGGATCTCGTCGACCCGCTCCCAGAGCGAGGTGTGGACCGGCCGGCGCGCGAGCGCGGCGAAGGTCGCGGCGCCGACGAAGCGCAGCGCGTCCTCGGTCATGACGACGTCGAGCTGCGCGCCGCGCTGCACGAGCCGGCTGGCCAGCGCGGCCGCCTTATAGGCCGCGATGCCGCCGGTCACGCCGAGCAGGATCAAGCGGCCGTTCACGCGCCGCCCTCGATCGGCTCGTTGTCGATCAGGCGGGTTGTCCCCAGCCACACGCTGCCGACCGCCAGCGTGTGGCGCGCCGACTCGGCCGGGACGAAGCGGTCGCGGTCGACCACGTCGAGGTACGCTTCCCGCGCCGGCGGGACGAGCAGGGTCCGTCCCAGCGCCACCGCTTGCTCGCGGCTCTCGCCCGCCCGCACCGCGTCCGCGATCGTGCTCAGCGCGCGGTGGAGGGTGGGCGCCACCGCCCGCTGCTCGGGGTCGAGGTAGACGTTGCGGCTCGAGAGCGCCAGGCCGTCCGCCTCGCGGACCGTCGGCAGCACGACCAACTCGACCGGCAGGTTCAGGTCGGCGACGACCCGGCGCAGGACGGCCACCTGCTGAGCGTCCTTCTGGCCGAAGTAGGCGCGCTCGGCGCCGACGGTCGAGAACAGCTTCACGCAGACCGTCGCGACGCCGCGGAAGTGCCCGGGCCGCAGCGCGCCCTCGTAGCCCGCGGCCACCGGCCCGGCGTCGATCGAGGTGCCGAAGTCCGGCGGGTACATCGTCTCGACCGCCGGCGCGTAGAGCAGGTCGACGCCGGCCGCCTCGAAGGCCGCCGCGTCGCTCTCGAAGGTCCGGGGGTAGCGGTCGAAGTCTTCGTTGGGGCCGAACTGGAGCGGGTTGACGAAGATCGTGGCGACCACGGTCGCACACTCGGCGCGAGCCCGCTCGACCAGGGCGAGATGCCCGGCGTGGAGGGCCCCCAGGGTGGCGACCAGACCGACCGGCCGCGGCAAGTCGGCCAAGGTTTTCCGGACCTCGGCCGGGGTACGAAGGACGAACATGGTCCGCTAGGCCTGGACGACCCGTAGGGTGGTGCGGCCCACGACGAAGGCCTGGCCCAGGTCGATTGGCTCGGGGTCGCCAAGAGAACGCCCCCCTACTCTGGTCCCATTCCGGCTGGCGAGATCGGCCAATCGTAACCTTCCGTCAGGTTCCTCGTAGAGTCTCGCATGTTTCCGGGAAATATACCGATCGATGGTGATGCATGCGGTTGCTACCGCATCATCACGGCCGATGGTGATCTCCCGCTCGAAGGTCCAGGTCTTCCCGTCGAGCGGGCCACTCATCACCTCGAGGACGTACATCGCCGGTCCGCCTTCGCGCGGGTCGGACGGCCGCTCCTCTGCGAAGGATGAACGAACCGGTGGTAAATTCGGACGAACAGGACCTCCTCGACATCGAACCCGACGCCTTGCGCGCCGCCGAGTTCATGCAGGCCCGGGACATCCTTCACGGCATGGAGGGCCGCCGCATCGTCGCCGCCCGCCTAGGCGAGACCCGCATCGAGATCGAGACCGACGACGGAGCCGTCTACTATTTCTACGGCTTCATGGGCGAGCAAGCGCCAGGGCAGTAATAGCCTAAGCTGACCGAAGTCGAGGCTTCTCGCCTCAGGTTGCCTGCGCGGGTCCTAAAGGCAAAGATCGACAACGATCTTGCTTCCGAGCCGCGCGGAAACATCAATCAGCCGCCGGGACGAACTCGCCTTCAGCTACCGCCGCGTTGCGTCCCATGCGGTGCAGGCGAGTGGATAGCCCCCAAACGCTTTACAAGCGCCGCTGCGGCATGCGCCTTCCTAGCGCGTTTTAGGCTCGCATCACCGCGGCCTGAGTAATAAGATCCCGCGCTGCTGTGATACGACGACGTTCGTTTCAGGGGTCGTCATCACGCCGCAAATTTGCACATAATCGCGACATCATTTCAAAGAGGAGTCTAGGTCATTTGCACACAGTGAGCGCGCTCTACTACGCAACTGAGGACATCGATATGGGACGCGATTTCCCAATACGATGAGTCAAAGCAAATCAGTCTCAAAGGATGCGGAGGTCCAATGCCGACTATGGCTCTTCCGGTGATGTCGCAGTCATAGACTTGGAAGAACTGCGCCATCAGCTTCTCAAGTTCTTCCCACGTCATCGGCGAATCCGTCGACTCACTCTGCTGCTTGTATATTTCGTCAGCCCGCCCGACAAACTCAGGTAGAACCTGTCCCTCTAGGGCCAAGACCGCCCAACACCGTCCTAGATCAACAATATCGTTCAAGATCTCTGCGATTCCGGCGAACCCTATGAGCACGCCTTCGGACTTCTCGTCATAAATTCGCAGTGCTCTCACGGATTAGGTACCTCTGGGATGGCGCGGCCACGCGGATGATTGACGCGGTCCGGAGCGCGGATGATAGTGCGGGTTGATCTGATCACCCCTACCATGATCGGACCAGTGAACATCGTTCGTAGGCCCGGTGTCCCCTTCGCCCACTCACGCGCTACAGGGTACTCGTTCCCATCACTCCCTGTACGCGTTGGTCCGACCTAACCGCAGTAATAGTGCCCCTAGGGATCGCGCTTACTTCCTTGACGTCTGTCCCTTCGTTCTCGTTCGCTGTTCTATCGGCGGGAAAAGAAATTCAGCGCGGCTCCAATAACGAAAAATGAAACCGCGGCGACTACGACAGCATTACGTGAATCGCCGGCCTGAGGAAGCCACGGCCACGGCAACCTGACGAGCGCGATCAGGACGAGCGTCCCGACCGCGCCGCCCAACGCCGCGTAGACACCGAAGTAAACGCTTCGAATAAATCGGCTCGCAACGAAGGTCAATTTGGGCATAGATCCTTTCTAAGCGCAGCAAGCTATTTCGACGATTTTTTCACCGATCGAACTCGCCGTCTTCGTGGTCAAGCGTGCAATAGACATCAAATTGCAAGTTAGCACCAAGGCACCGATACCGCTGCATATCTCGCTGGACAGGATGGGGCCATCGCCGCGGTCCAGAGAATCAGAGTCCCAAAATACCCAAAAGAATACGTTCGAGGTCTTGGCAAGATTACGAATGATATCCGCTCGAGGCAGCGTGATCTCGAGCAAGACGCGAAGATGATCTTCGAGCTCGCTCGACGTCACTCGTGCCTCTGAGGATAGCGCCCATCGCGTCTTCCGCTTCCTGCCAACCTCGAGCCCGGTCGTCATACTCATGCCCGGGTCGCCTTCGCTATACGACCGGTCGGCGGGAAAACCCAACAGCTCCGAGATCTGAGCGGCGGACATCTCCCTTGTCAAAACGATGAATTCAGCGTTGGCTGACATCGCACTGAGAGCCCTTTTGGGCAACGTACATCGGCAATTGTGTCTCGGAAATGTCGAACAGCCTGTTTTTTCGATCGGAGACGATCTTTGGCCCTTTCTCGACGAGCAACTGTCGGGCGCAGCGAGACGGGGGGGGTTCATTTCTTAAACGGATGGATCAGGAAGTATGCGATGGCGAGCGGCAGCGCCAGAACGACAAGAGCGCCGAGCCCGCGGATGAGCGACCACTCGAGCATCGCGAGGACGCCGTAGCTTTCGCCGGTGACGCCGAGGATAACGGCCGTACTCGCGAGCGAGCACGCAGCGTACGCGATGATGCCGCGGACGACGCCGACGCTGGCGATGTAGGCGAGGACGATCGCAATCAGAGACGGCCCGAGCTGTTCCACGAACCACAATAGACCGAAATCCCCCCTCTCCAACACAGCCTCGGCCTCGCTTGCGATCGCCGTGAAAGCCGCGACGATGAAGACGATGAAGACGATGGAAACGGACTTACGGTTCACGCGTACGATCATTCGAAGCGGCAGACCGCCTGGGCGGCCATGAGTGCGCCGAGGGCGGTGTGCTCGGCGGCCAGGCCGCCTTGGAGGTAGACCTCATATGGTGGACGGAGCGGGGCGTCGCACGAGAGCTCGATCGTTGCGCCGCTGACGAACGAACCGCTCGACATGATGACGGGGTCGACGTAGCCGGGCACGGGGCCGGGTTCGGGTGCGAAGCGCGCGTTGATCGGCATCGCTTTTTGCAGGCCGCGCGCGAACGCGATCAGGCGCTCGGGCGTGCCGAGGCGGATGGCTTGGACGATATCGGTGCGGGCCTCGCCAGGAAGCGGGTCGACATCGACTCCTAGCTCCGCGAACAGGGCGGCGGCGAAGTCCAGCCCGCGCAGCGTCTCCGCGACGACCAGCGGCGCGTAGAACAATCCTTGCACGAGCGCGCGGCCGAAGCCCAGCGTCGGCCCAAGGCCGGCGCCGATGCCGGGGGCGAAGACGCGCGTCGCGATCTTTTCGATCGCGTCGGCGCGGCCCGCGAGATAGCCGCCGGCGGGTGCGAGGCCGCCACCGAGGTTCTTGATCAGCGAGCCGGCGATGACGTCGGCGCCGACCTCGAGCGGCTCGCGCTCTTCGACCAGCTCCCCGTAGCAGTTGTCGACGAACACCATCGCCGGTGCATGCGCGGCGCGCACGACCTCGACGATTCGCGCGATCGCGTCGATCGTCAGCGAACGACGTGCGGCGTAGCCCCGCGAACGCTGCACGAAGACAACCGCCGGCCGCTGCGTGCGCGCGGCCTCGGCGAGGGCCGTGAGATCGGTGTCGCCTTCGGGCGTGCGCGCGACCTCGGCATAGCGCACACCGCGCGATGCGAGCGAGTACGGTGCGTCCGCGATCGCGTAGCGCAGCGTATCGTACGGCGCGCCGTTGGCCGCCAGCAGCGTTTCGCCTGACGGCACCAGGGCGTCGAGGCCGGCCACGATCGCGTGCGTTCCGCTCACGATCGAGAGTCGCGCCAACACGCGCTCCGCGCCGAACAACCGGGCTAGGAGAGACTCGTACCGTTGGCGCGCGGCGTCGTCGTAGCCGTAGCCGGTCGTGCCGGCGAGGTCGCTCTCGGCGATCCCCTCGTCGAGGAACGCGCGCATCACGCGCGTGCGCACGCGCGCCGCGCGCGGTTCGCGGCGTTCGAGCCACGGTGCGGCGGCCTCCGCGGCGGTGCGCACGCGCGGATCGACGGTCAGGCCGTCCAGCAGCGCGTCGATCATGCGAGCTCCGCCTGCGCGCGCTCGTAGACGCGCACGAACGGTTGCCAGATCGCGCCGGCGATCACCAGGTTCGCCACCGCGAGCGCCACGGCGCGGCCGTCGAGCGTCGCCAGCCCGACGTTGAACAGCACCGGCACCGTCGATGGGATGTAGAAGATCGGCCGCCCGACCCAGCCCAGCGCAACGGCCGTGTACGTGATCGCCGCCAGCACGACCGGCGCGAGCACGAACGGCACCGCCAGGACCGGATTGTAGATCAGCGGCAACCCGAAGATGACCGGTTCGTTGACGTTGAGCAGCGACGGCACGACGGTCGCGTAGGCGAACTTGCGCAGCCGCGGGACCCGCGAGCGCAACAGCAGCAGCACCAGCGGCAGCGTCGCGCCGACCCCGCCGGGGAAGATGAATAGGAACGTCGAGACCACGACGATGTGCGGGAGCGGCTCGTGGTGCGCGTAGGCGGCCGTGTTCGCGAACTGCAGACTGGTGTACGCCGGCAGCACCAGCGCCGCCATCAGCGCCGGGCCGTGGATGCCGACCAGCCACAAGACCGACTCGATCGCCGCGAGCGCGGCCAGCGCGACAAAGCCGTCGCCCAGCGTCGCCAGCGGCGCCAACGCTCGCGCGAGCGCGCCCGCGACGGAGACGTGTAGCGCGAACAGCACGCCGAACCCCGTCAGCGCACCGAGCGCGCCGACCAACGTGCCGACCGGCGGACCGAAGCGCTCACGCCCGTAGTGCAGCGCCGTGGCCGTCGCCAGACAGACGACGATGGCCGTGAACAATCCGCTGGCGCCGAGCGTGCGCGCGAAGTCGTCGAAGGAGCCGAGCGCGGCGCGCGGCAACGAGAGCGCGAAGGCGATCAGCGTCGTCGCGACCAGCGGGATCAGCGGCAACCCGGTCCGCCGCGCGAGCCGCACCGAGAGCACCAGCACCGTCGCGACCGAGGCGATGGCGAACGCGGGTGCGATGCCGCTCAGCAGCCGGCGCGGAACGAGGTTCCAGGCCTGCGGCGGCGCCAGGGCCAGCTGGGCGAGCAACGCGACGACCGCGACGGCGAAGGCCACCGGCAGGGTCTCGCGCAGCGCCAGCACGGCCGGCGCTTGCGCGAAGCGCTGGGCGTAGGGCGCGACCGCGCGCTCCAGGCGCGCGACGACGCCGTCGCCGGCCGGGAACGCGAGGCTGCGTTCCGGCGGGTCAGAGTCTTCGGATGACCGCCTCGACGCGACCGACGATGGTGACATCGTCGGCGTAGATTGGCGCCATCGCCGCGTTCTCCGGCTGGAGCCGGAACCGGCCGTCCTCGCGGTAGAAGCGCTTGACGGTCGCCTCGCCGTCGATCATCGCGACGACGATCTCGCCGTTGTGCGCCGTCGGCTGCGGCTCGACCACGATCAGGTCGCCGTCCAGGATCGCGGCCTCGATCATCGAGTCGCCCTTGACCCGCAGCATGAAGCCGCCCTTACGCGGCGCCCAATCGGCCGGCAGCACGAAGTTGTCCTCGAGGTTCTCGGCGGCCGTGATCGGTACGCCGGCGGCCACGCGGCCGACGATCGGCAGCGTCACCGACGGCACCATGGGCGGCTCGTCGCCCGTGCGCGGCGCCACGAGCGCGCGCGGCTTGGTGGGATCGCGCTTGAGCAGCCCGCGCCGCTCGAGCGTCTTGAGGTGCGATTGCACCGTCGAGGACGAGGAGAGCCCGACCCGCTCTCCGATCTCGCGCACCGACGGTGGGTAGCCCCGCTCGGCCGTGAAGGAACGGATCACCTCGAGGATGCGCTGCTGTTTCTCCGTCGTGGCCCGCTCGGCCATCCCGACCTCCTCATGCAGAATGCCACCCAGTAGGCATAGCGCTCTGCGACGCTGCCATCGGCGGCCACACCCGTGACCGTCGCCATTGCCGCGATCCTACCATAGGTACGGCCATGGAAGCAAACATACGTTCGAAATACTCTTGACGGAAGGTCCCTCGTCTTGGTACCATATGGGGGACGAACGAACGTTCGCCGCTATATCTAGGGATTGGAGCGAAGCTGACGATGCGCGTGACCACTCGACGGAAGCCGACCCTGATGCCGCTGGTCGCGCTGGCCGCACTCGGCCTCTCGGTGACGCTCCCGGTCCTCTCGACCTCCGTCCACGCCGCTTCGCCCGTCGCGTACACGAACGTGACGGTCCGCCCCGGCGACACGGTCTGGTCGCTCGCCGAGCGCCGCACGGCTGCAGGCGGCGACGTGCAGAGCACCGTCGACGCGATCCTGACTGCGAACCACCTCGGCGCCGCGAACCTGAGCGTCGGCCAGCACCTGCGGGTCCCGCAGTAGACTCTGGCCCGGCGCCAAGCCGGACGAGCCCCGCGATATCGCGGGGCTTTTTCATGTCCACATGCGCCCCGCGTGTCGCGGGCAACAAAAGAGGCGCCCGGCCGAAGCCGGACGCCTCTCGCGTCGTGCTACGCGACTCGGGTCAGACCTTGACCCGCGCCTCGAAGTACATGGTGAACGGGAAGCCCGTCAACGGGAACCCGCCGAACGACGGGGCGTACGGGTACTTCAACAGCGGCTGAATCACGTCGCCGGGGTTGTAGTTGTTCCCGATCGGCTGGATCGCGCCGCCACCGACGACGCCATAGCCACAGGCACCGGCGACCGCCCACGGCACCGACGACCCACCGAAGCAGTGGGTGTAGATGTTCGCGAACGTCCCCACGAGCGTCACGCGCGGCGAGACGTCGTAGCTGGCCTGCAGGTTGAGGCTGACGTAGTTGGGGTTGACGTACGACCCGATCCCGTCGAACACGCCGGTGTACGTATCCGGGATCGGCACCGTGAACGTGCTGCCACACGTCGTGACGTCGTAGCGGGTCGTTCCGGGGAGCGCGCCCGTGCACGTGTCAGGCGCGACGCCTGACTCCGTCAGCGGCGCTCCGTACCGCTCGCCACCGACGAACTGCATCGCCGGGGTCAACGCGAGCCGATTGTGCTTGTACTGCACCATCAACGTCGCCACGTATGGAGCCCCGTACGCGTCGTACGACGACCCGATACCACCCGGGAAGATGTCGAAGGTCGGGAAGTCCGCGTTGTCGTTGATCAGCGACTGCACCGGGCTGTTCCAGTACGGGTTCGCGACCGAACCCGTTGGACATGCGCCGCCCGCTCCGGCCGCCACGCCGACTCCAGCAAGGTAGCACGGGTACGCCACGGAGGTACCGGCGCCGCCATCGGTCAGACCGCCGGCGCACTTCGGCGACGTCGGATTGGCCTGGCAGAACGAAGTGTAGATGTTGTAGTTCTTGATGTTGGCGTTGAGCTGCGAGAGGATCGTGCCCGCACCGTTCGGCAGCTCACCGTACTGGATGTAGCTGTTGGTGTAGGTGAAGCTCAGCCGCCCGGCCCAACCGTTCCGCGCGAAATCGCCCTTGTCGATTTCGAGCTCGATCCCGTCCGACGTCTGATGACCGACGTTCAGACCGGAGACGAAGCCCTGCTTCTGGTTCAGGAAGAAATCCTGAATCTGGTTCTGGGTGCTGCGGTAGAACGGTGAGAACTTCAACGACCAGCCGGTGCTGCCGAACTGGTGCTCGATCGAACCGTCGATGTTGTTCGAGACTTCCGGCTGCACCGGGTGATCCGGCGTGTCGAAACCGAGCGTGTTGAAGCCGTAGACGTTGTACAGCGAGTTCGGCGCGTCCGGCTGCAGGAAGTTGTACTGCTCGAACGCCGTGTTCGGCGCCTGAGCGTACCGCCCATAGCTGACACGCAGAACCGTGAGGGGATCGAGCGTGTACGTCGCCCCGATGCGTGGCTGGAGCTCGTTGTACGAGGCCGTCGACGCCGCCGAGGCGGTGAAGTTGGCGGGTACACTTCCGGCCGGACACGCCCCACCGGCGACCGCCCGCTGAACGAGCTGGTTACCCGGCGTCGTCACGCAATACGACTCGTTGAACGCGTTGTAGAACAACGTGCGCGCGCCGGACCCGAGCGTCGACGGGAGATCGAACGTGAAGTCGTCGTAGCGCAAGCCGAGGTTGATGTTCAGCCGCGAGGTCGGCGTCCAGGTGTCCGTGATCGAGAACGCGCTGAACTTCGGCACGACGGTGTTGTAGGTTGCCGTCGGCCCACCGGCCACGACGACGTATTGGCACGGACCCGTGCCGCACGTCCCGGTCGCCGGCGTCACGGTCCCGCCTTCGGCGTCACCGATGGTGAACGCGTTGAACGCGGGCACGCCGCCGACGACGTTGCCGGCACCGAAGTTGCAGCCCACGTAGGCAACACCGCCGGCGCCGTAGCAGGTCCCGTTATACGGGTTGCTGCCGTTGACCATATAGCCGGCATACGTGCCGGGTTGATTGGCGTAGAACGAGTTGTTGTCGCGGACCGACGTCGCGGTCGTGTAGTTGCCCTGTACCGTCAACAGGTGCTGCGAGTTGAGCTGATCGGAGAACTCGAGGCTCAGACCACGGGTGTGGCTGCTCAGCTCGTAGTCCGGCGACGCGACCCCGAGGTAGTCGTCGTACGTCGTGTCCGGCCCGTTCTCGAACCAGTGCGAGTAGTACGTGTAGCCGTACACGCGCAAGAACGCGCTGGTGCCGAAGTTGTGCTGGTACTGGACTTTGACGATCGACTGATCGTTGTCCAGCGTGTCGGACTCGTTCGGCGGAATGTTCGAGAACTCGTCGCGACCCTGCGGCGAGGACGGGAAGAGGTACTGAGACGCGCCGCCGCCGGTGTACGTCTGCGGGAGGACCGTCCCGTACGGGATCAGCATCTGCTGCGCGTCGATGAACACCGGCGGGATGCCGATGTCGGTGAGGTAGTTCGTACCGCCCAGATCGTCGGGGGCGTCGTAGAACGTGCTCAGCAGGTGGCTGTTGTCGTACAGCACCTGGACGTCGTCCTTGTTGCCGTCCTTCTGCGGGATCCCGAAGTGGAAGTTCAGGACCGCGTCACGCTGCAGCTGTTCCTTCTGCGCGTAGCCGTTGAATGGCCCGAGGACGTACGCCGGGGTCGTGCCGCCGTTCGTGTAGTCGGCGCCCCCGGGCCCGTTGCACGTCGCCGCGTAGAAGTAGCCGGCCGACCCGGGCGCCTGGCACGGGGCGAGCTCGGGGCCGTAGTTTTGGCTGAGTCCCGCGCCGTTGAACGGGTCGACGTAGCGGAAGGTCTGGTCGTAGCCGCCGATGCCGCCGTAGTACGAGAACGTACGCGACGGGTTGACGCCGCCCGTCTCGAAGGCGAGGCGGTTGTACAGGGTCGGCGTGCCGATCGCCAGGTCGAGCGACTTGTACGGCGGCGCCGTACCGGTGCGGATGACTTGGTTGATGTAGCCCGAGAGCGAGTCGCCTTCCGAGTTGGCCGGCGGCGCGCCCGTATAGACCTGGACTTCTTGCTGGCCGAGCGAGGACAGCGAGGTCGACGGATAGTTGTCGAACGAGCGGTTGATCGGAACGCCGTCGAACTCGTAGCCGATCTGGTCGTAGTCGCCGCCGCGGATGCTGAGCGACGCTCCGGCACCGATGTAACCGTTCTGGTTGGGCGCGACGAACACGCCCGGAACGGTCGAGATGGCCGACCAAGCGCTGTTCAGCGTGCCGCCGCCGTTGACGCCCGACGCCTTGTCTTGCAGCGTCGAGTTGATCGAGTACACGTCTGCCGTCGTACCGGGCTTGACCAGCGCGGTCGAGGAGCGAGAGGTGACGGAACCGATCGTCTTCAGCTTAAGTGGCTGACCGAGCGTGAGCGAGATGGTCTGGTCCGCTTGGACCGTGATCCCACTTTGGACCACCTGGTCGCGCGAGGACGTCGCCTCGACGCTGACCGCGTACGTGTCCGGTGCGAGCGAGAGGAACACGAAGCGTCCCCCCGCGTCGGTCGTCGTGGTCGAGCTCTGCGACGGGCTCACCGCGGTGACGCGTGCGCCGGCGATGGCGCTTTTGGTGACCGGGTCCTGCACGGTCCCCGAGATCGTCCCTGTCGTACCTGCCAGAACGCTTGCTGTTCCCTGGAGGACGAACGAGACACCCACGAGGAGGGCGAGGAGCGCCCGCTTCACCCGATTGGGATAAGCCATAGGCACCCATTCCTTTCGAAAGGGCGAGTGGAGCCGTCAGGCCTTTGCCCGCGGCTTGCCAGCCATTTCTCAGGGTCCCCCCTGGTGTCCCCCTGTGCATTTAGTTAAAAGGTCGGCCGCTACCGTTGGCCGGCCCCCGCTTGCCGCTTCCCCGACAAAAGTCGCAAGACAGGAAGGGCCGGCGCCGGAACGCCGACCCTCCCCCTGCGTCCTGGGGCCGGGTTCAGACCTTGAGACGGGCCTCGAAGTACATCTGGAACGGGAACATCGTGTTGGCCGAGTTCCCGAACGTTGGGATGTACTCGGTTTGGAGGGTCGGCTGAACGACCTCGCCCGCGTTGTACGCGTTCCCGATCGGTGAGGCCAGGCCGACGATCGGTTCGGTATAGCCGCACGCGCCCGCGACGTTCCAGGGCTCCTTCGTCCCGCCGAAGCAGGTCGAGTAGATGTTCACCAGGCTGGCCACGAACGTCAGCCGGGGCGTGACGTCGTAGCTGATCTGCATGTGCAGCTGCATCGCCGACGGGTTGACGAAGGCGCCGATCCCGTCGAAGATCCCGGTTTGCGGATTCGGGATCGCGACGTCTTGCGCGCAGGTCGCGGCGTCGTACGCGTCGCCGCCCGCGGCACCGTACGGGTAGAGCGGCGCTTGCGGAATGCCGCTGCGCGTCACCGGCCCCAGCCCGGTGGTCGCCAAGCAGCTGGTCGGATCGATGCCGTCCGCGGCGATCGGTCCGCCGTACCGCTGGCCGCCGGAGAACTGGAGCGCCGGCACCACCGCCAGCTTGTCGTGCTTGTACTGCACGAGCAGGGTGGTGACGAAGGGCGCCCCATAGGTCGGGGTGGTGAACGAACCGACGCCGGCCGGGAACAGGCTGAACGTCGGGAAGTTCGTGTTCAGCGAGAGCAGCGGCTGCTCGGGCGCGTTGTAGTACGGGTTCGCGACCGTGCCCGCTCCGCACGGCGTCGCAACGCCCGCCGCCGTCGCCGTGGCGACGCTGTAGCAGGGCGCACCACCACCGGCCTTGGTGAAGCCGTTGTACTGCGAGATCGCGGCGTTGATCCCGGTGAGAACCGAGAACGGGCCGCTCGAGCCTTCCTGTTCTTCGTAGTTGATGTAGCTGGCCGTGTACGTGAACGCCAGCTTGCCGGCGAAGCCGTTGCGCGCGAAGTCGCCCTTGTCGACCTCGAGCTCGACGCCTTGCGAGCGCTGCCGCCCCACGTTCAAGCCGGAGACGAAGCTGGTCTGCTGGTTCAGGAAGAACTCCTGGATCTGGTCTTCGGTCTGCCGCAAGAACGGCGAGATCTTGATCGCCAGATCGCGTCCGAACTCGTGCTCGAACGAGAGGTCGTAGTTGTTCGAGACCTGCGGGCGCACGTCGTGCATGGGCGTGTTTCCGACGCCGTAGGCGGCGAACTGGCCCAATCCCGCCGGGAAGCCGATCGGCGCGTCGGGCTCGGTGAAGTCGTATTGCTCGTAGGCCGTGATCGGCGCTTCGGCATAGCGCCCGTAGCTGGCGCGCAGCACCGAGTTCGGATCGAGCGTGTAGGTCACGCCGAGCCGCGGCTGGATCTCGGTGTACGTCTCCGTCTGCTGGACGACGTTGTCGAGCGGCGCGTCCGGGAACTGCGCGTTGTACGCGTTGTACCAGAAGGTGCGCGCGATCGAGTTGTACGTGTTGCCGCCGACGAACTGGAACGAGTCGAAGCGCACGCCGAAGTTGACGGTCACCTTCGTGTTCGGTTGCCAGTTGTCGGTCAGCGACGCCGCCATGAAGTTCGGCTTCACCGTGTTGTACTCGTTGAAGGCGCCGTTCTGCGCGACGAGGTACTCGCACGGCCCCGTACCGCACGTGCCGGCGGCCGGCATGACCGTCCCGCTCTCGGCGTCGTTAAGCGTGAAGAACCCGACGCCGGTCGGATTGGTCGTGCTGTAGAGGTTGAGCCCGACCCCGTACGCCCCGCTCGGGTTGGGCACGTAGCACGGCGTCGCCACGCCTTTGGGCGAGTAGCAGACGCCGCTGTACGGCGCGCTGCCGTTGACCAAGACTCCCACCACCGGCAGCTGTGAAAGGTTCGGCGGCAGCCCGGCAACGACGTCGTCGGGAAGCGTGCCCAGCGCGTTCACGCCGTTGATGTAGTAGAAGTTGTTGTTGCGCAGCGAGGACGCCGTCGTGTAGTTGGTGTCGAACGTCAGCAAGTGCTGCGAGCTGAGCTGATCGGAGAACATCAAGCTGACGCCGCGCCCGTGCGAGTTGAGCTCGTAGTCGGGCGAGACCGGGCCGATATAGTCGGTGTTGTCGTCCAGCGGCCCTTGGTTAAGCCAGTCGCTGTAGTCCGTGTATCCGTAGATGCGCAGGAAAGCGCTGGTGCCGAAGTTGTGCTGGTACTGCAGCTTGAAGATGCTCTGATCGTTGACGAACGCGTCGTCGACGTTCGGCGGAATCTCGGCGTTGAACGCGCGTCCCGACGGCGTCCCCGGCGCCAGATACGGCGTCGTTCCGCCGCCGGTGTACGTCTGCGGCAGCACCGTTCCGAGCGGATACCCGGTGAACATGTACGAGTCGTCGTACGTCGTCGCGAGCCCCAGCGAGCTCAGCAGCGCCGCGCCGCCCGCGTCGTTCTCCGAGTTGTAGTAGATGTTGTTCAGGTGCGAGTTGTCGTAGAGCACCTGCACGTCATCTTTGTTGCCGTCCGCGCGCGGAATGCCGAAGTGCAGGTTGACGATCGTGTCGCGGTCCTGCACCTGGTTCAGATCGCCGTAGTTGTACGGTCCGAGCGCGAACGAGGGCGTGTTCGGCCCTCCGGTGACGGCGTTCGTGCCGTTCGAGTACGGCAGCCCTTGCGGCGAAGAGCAGCTGGGAACGCCCGCCGGTACCGGAATCGGACACGGCGCGAGCGGCGTCCCGTAGAAATACGAGAGGCTGGCGCCGTTGAACTGGTCGGCGTAGCGATAGTCTTGGTTGTACGCGCCCAAGCCGAGGTAGTAGCTGAACGTGCGCGACGGGTTGGCGCCGCCCGCCTCGAAGGCCAGCCGCCCGTAGCCCGACGGCGAGCCGATCGAGAGGTCGAGATCCTTGCTCGCCGGCAGCGTCCCGGTGCGGATGACCTGATTGATGTAGCCGGAGAGTCCCTCCGACTCGCCACTGGCCGGCTCCGCGCCGGTGTAGACCTGGACTTCCTGTTGTCCGAGCGAGGACAGCTGGCTCGACGGATAGTTGTCGAAGGAACGGTTGACCGGCACGCCGTCGAGCTCGTAGCCGATCTGGTCGTAGTCGCCGCCGCGAATCGAGACGCCGTCGCCGGCACCGATGTAGCCGGCTTGTCCCGGCGCGACGTACACGCCGGGAACGGACGAGATCGCGGACCAGGCGCTGTTGAGCGTACCACCGCCGCCGAGGACCGCGGCTTTGCTCTGCTGCGTCGAGTTGATCGCATAGACGTCGGCCGTGGTCCCCGGTTTCACCAGCGACGCGGCGCTGCGCGAGGTGACCGCGCCGATCTGTTTGAGGTGCTCCGACTGTTGGAGCGCCACGGTGAGGCTCTGGTCCGCCTGGACGGTCACGCCGCTCAGGCTGAAGGTGTCGTACTGGCTCGTGGCCGCGACCGTCAGCGTGTACGTGTCGGGCGCGAGCGAGGCGAAGGTGTAGTGACCGCCCGCATCGGTCGTCGTGCTCACGGTCTGCGAGGGACTCGCAGCCGTGACGCGGGCACCCGCGATGGGGTGACTGTTGTTCGAGACGTCGACGACGGTCCCGGTGATGGCCCCGGTCGTGCCTGCCAGAACGCCGATCGTTCCCTGGAGCACGAGCCCGAGGCCCACGATGACCGCCAGAATGCCTCGCAACAACGGGTTCCGGATGCTCACATCCACCCATCCTTTCGAGGTTCGAGGTCATGGTTTCAACGCTGCCGGAGGCACGCTCGCGTGCTCGGCTAAGCGTGCGCTCCTAATTCCTTAGGAAGACCAAGCGATCCTCCTAATGATACCGGAGTAGCAGCCTGCCTAGCGGCCGCCGGTGACGACGATGACGCTGTGCCCGTCGTGCGCGTCGATGAAGGTCAGGCCCTCATCCATCCAGGTGTCGAGCCCGGCGCTCAGATGACCGCGGACTTCGCGCACGACGTGGACGCGCGACAACAGCCAGTGCAGCTCGGCCCGCGTCGTGGCGAGCCACACGGCTATCTCACATTCCTCGCAGCGCAGGCCGACGCGCATGCGCTCTAGCGCGCAGCCGTCGCGAGCCGCTCTCCCAGCAGGCGCGGGATGTCCGACGGGCGGTCGGCGACCGGGACGCCGGCCGCGGCGAACGCCTTGACCTTCGACTCGGGAGTGCCGGTGTTGCCGGAGATGATCGCGCCGGCATGACCCAGGCGCTTTCCCTTGGGGGCCGAGCGGCCGCCGATGAACGCGACGACGGGCTTGTCGGGCAGATGCTCGGCGATGAACGCGGCGGCGTCCTCTTCGTCCGAGCCGCCGATCTCGCCGGAGACGACGACGGCGTGCGTCTGCGGATCGCGGGCGAACTCGCGCAAGCAGTCGACGAACGTGGTGCCGATGATCGGATCGCCGCCGATGCCCACGCACGTCGACTGGCCGAAGCCGGCCCGCGTCAGCCCGTCGACGATCTCGTAGGTCAGCGTTCCCGAGCGCGAGATCATCCCGACGTTGCCTTCTTTGAAGACCTGCGCGGGCATGATGCCGACCAGCGACTTGCCGGGCGAGATGAGGCCGGGGCAGTTGCCGCCGATGATGCGCATGCCGGGCGTCGTGTTGACGACGCGCAGCATGTCGGTGGCCGGGATCCCTTCGGTGATGCAGACCGCGAGCTGGATCCCGGCTTCGTGCGCTTCCCACAGCGCGTCGGCGCCGGCGAACGGCGGCACGAAGATGATCGAGTGGGTCGCGCCGGTCTGCGCGACGGCTTCCTTGACGGTGTCGAACACCGGAATGCCGCCTTCGACCGTCTGTCCGCCCTTGCCGGGCGTGACGCCGCCGACGATGTTCGTCCCGTACGTTCTCATGCGCCCGGTGTGGAACGCGCCCTCGCGGCCGGTGATCCCCTGAACGATGACCTTCGAGTTCTTATCCAGGAATATAGACACGGTCTAGTTGCTCCCGTTCGCGAGCGCGACGGCTTTGGCCGCGCCTTCGTCCATCGTCTCGACCGGGAAGAACCCCGCGTCGGCGAGGATCTTGCGGCCCTCTTCCGCGTTGGTGCCGGTCAGCCGGATCACCAGCGGGACCTTGCGCACGTCGTTGCCTTTGAGCGCCTCGACGATGCCCAGCGCGACTTGATCGCCGCGCGTGATCCCGCCGAAGATGTTGATGAACATCGCCTTGACGCGCGGGTCGGAGGTGACCAGCTTGTAGCTGTTCTTCACCAGCTCCGCTTGCGCGCCGCCGCCGATGTCCAGGAAGTTCGCCGCACCGCCGCCGGCGATGCGCACCGCGTCCATCGTGCCCATGCCCAGACCGGCGCCGTTGGCGATCGTGCCGATCGTCTTCGCCGGTTGGCCGGGCTCGTCGGCGAACTTCGCGTAGTTCGACATGCCCAGCCCGATCGCGACCGCCGCGGCCTGATCCTCATCGGTCGGCTGCGCCTTGTTCCACTGCGCGATGTCCGGGTGCTTGTAGAGCCCGTTGTCGTCGAGGTCGACCTTGGCGTCGCTGGCGATCACGCGGCCGTCCTTGGTCAACACCAACGGGTTGATCTCGACCAGATTCGCGCCGTAGTCCATAAACAGCGTGTAGAGCCCGGCGAGGATAGACGGAAACGCCTTGCGGAAACCTTCGGGCAGCTTCGAACGGAACGCCAGCTGACGGCCGATGTAGGGCGAGTAGCCGGCGGCCGGATCGATCCAGAACTTCTGGATCGCCTCGGGATCCTTCTCGGCCACTTCCTCGACGTCCATCCCGCCTTGCGCGGTGACGAGCACGACCGGCTTCTTGGCGGTGCGATCGATCGCGATCGAGACGTAGGCCTCGCTGGCGATGTCGACCTTCTCCTCGACGAGCAGCGACTTGACTTCCTCGCCCTCGGGATTCTGGATCGACTTGAGCACCTTGCCGATCAATTCGCGCGCCAAGGTCTCGCCTTGCGCCGCGTCGTCGGCGAACTTGATGCCGCCCGCCTTGCCGCGGCCGCCCATCAGCACCTGACTCTTGAGGACCCACGAGCCGGGGTGACCTTCGATGAAGGTCTTGACCTCGCCGGGCTCGGTCGCGAAGACGCCGCTGGGCGTCGGGATGCCGACGCGCCGGAACAGGTCCTTCCCCTGATATTCCATCAGTTTCATGGCGGGCGTGGCGTTCCGCGCCTCGTCACGGGAGCCCTGGACGACACAAGTCGCAGAGAGGCGGCGCTCGCCGCCGGCGGCGAATCCGAACCCCAGACGCAAGGAGGTCGTGATGAATCTACGCTCGCTCGCCGCCCCCGCCGCCGCGCTGGCGTGCGTGCTCACCGCCGCCCCCTGTGCAGCGGCGGGCGCGACCAAACCGCTGCGTACCCTCGTCTACGACCTGCACTACACCGCCTTCAACCGCAGCAACGAGCAGACGTCCGGCTTCACCGGCGGCGGCGGGGGAGCGGGGACCGGCGGCGGCGACGTCGAGCGCACCTCGGACATCGACGATCACGGCACGCTGACGATCGACGTCATCGCCGCGACGCAGGACGGGGGACTGGTCGTCGACACGACCTACAGCGGACAGAACTCGATGCAGCCCAAGCTGCGCGTCGCGATCTTCTCCGACGGCCGGTTGGGGATGGACCCGGCGGCGCTGCCGTCGGTCGCCACGCTCTACCTCGCCCCGCTGCTGGCGCGCGGGTTGGTCGCCGGCCGCAACCTCGACACCGGCGTGACCTGGACCGAGCCCGCGCAGCCCGGCGTCAAGGGCGACTGGAACTACAAGGTGACCGGGATCGACGGCGACGTCGCCACCCTCGAAGTCGACGCCACGCGCAGCGTGGCCGGACCGCGCGGCTTCGACGAGACCGACAGCGAGACGACGCGCTACGACACGACCAAGCTCTGTCCGGTCGCGGTCGACCTGACTACGACCTCGCATCACGTGGTCGCGACGCAATCGCAATACGTCATGACCAAAGCGCATCTCACCGCGACGCTGGTGAGCGACACGTTTGCAAACCGCTGACGGCGCGATTCTCGCCTTCGACGGCGTCTGCACGCTGTGCAACGGCCTGGTGCGCTTCGTCGTCGCCAACGATCCGATCGGGCGCGTGCGCTTCGTTCCGCTCCAATCGCCGCAGGCCGTCGCGCTGGTCGGCGGGCCGGTCGACGACTCGGCGACGGTCGTCCTGCTCGCCGGCGGTCGGCGCTACGAGCGCAGCGATGCGATCCTGCACCTGCTGCTCGAGCTGCGGCCGCCCTGGCCGGCCGGGTTCGCCGCCGTTCTGCTCCCGCGCGCGCTGCGCGACGCCGTCTACCGCTGGGTCGCGCGCAACCGCTACGCCTGGTTCGGCCGCACCGAGAGCTGCCTGCTGCCGCCGCCGGGAGTCCGCCGGCGCTTCCTGGACGTCGGCGGCTGACGGAGGCGCGAGCGGCCGCGCTACTCCAGCCGGCCTAACAGGTCGCGCGCGATCACGATCTGCTGGATCTCCGAGGTCCCCTCGTAGATCTCGGTGATCTTGGCGTCGCGGTAGTATCGTTCGACCGGGAACTCGGTCGTATAGCCGTAGCCGCCGTGGACTTGGATCGCTTCGGCGGCGTGCTCGCGCGCCTTGGTCGACGCGAACAGCTTCGCCTTCGAGGCGGCGACGGCGAACGGCGCACCGGCGTCGGCCAGTGCGGCCGCGCGATACACCAGCATGCGCGCCGCGTCGAGGTCGGTCGCCATGCGCGCGAGCTTGAACGAGATTCCTTCGAAGGCGCCGATCGGGCGGCCGAAGGCGACCCGCTCGCGCGCGAACTTCGTCGACGCCTCCAGGCACGCGGCCAGGATCCCGGTCGCCTGCGCGGCGATCCCGATGCGGCCGCCGGTCAGCGTGCGCAGCGCCGAGGACAGACCCGAACCGGGCGCGCCCAACATCGACGACGCCGGCACGCGCGCGTCGTCGAACAGCACGTCGACGGTGTTCGAGGTGTGGATGCCGAGTTTCTCGGTCGTGCGCTCGACGACGACACCCGGCGTCTCCATGTCGACCAAGAACGCGCTGATCCCGCGCGGGCTCTCCGCCTCGTCGCGGAACATCGCCATCACGACGCCGGCATGACCGCCGTTGGTGCACCACTGCTTGCGGCCGCGCAGGACGTACGAGGTGCCCTCGCGGCGAGCGGTACCGCGGATGCCGGCGGCGTCGGAGCCGGCGTCGGGCTCGGTCAGCGCGAAGCCGGCGATCATATCGCCGCTGGCGAGCGGTTCGAGCCAGCGCCGCTTCTGCTCCTCGGTACCGAGCGCGCCGATCGACGCGCAGATCATCGAGTGCACCGAGACGGTCACCGCCGTCCCCGCGTCGACTTTCGCCAGCTCCTCGATGGCCAGCACGTAGGCGACGTAGTCGGCGTCGACCCCGCCGTACTGTTCCTCGACGCGCATCCCCATCAGACCGGCGGCGTTGAGCTTGCCGTACAGCGCGCGCGGAAAGACGTGCCCGCGATCCCACGCCGCGATGTGCGGGGCGATCTCGCGCTCGGCGATCTCGCGCGCCAGCGCTCCGATCGCGCGCTGCTCGGCCGTCGGTTCGAACGCGATCGCGCGTTCTTCGATCACGACGCTCCGGCGGTCGCGGCGGGAACGGGCGCGCCGTTCGCCGCCGCACGGTAGTCGTAGAAGCCGCGGCCCGTCTTCTTGCCGAGCCACCCGGCGGCGACGTACTGGCGCAGCAGCGGCGACGGGCGGTACTTGGTGTCGCCGAAGCCTTCGTGCAACACCTCCATGATGGCCAGACACGTGTCCAGACCGATGAAGTCGGCCAGCGTCAACGGTCCCATCGGGTGGTTCATCCCCAAGCGCATCACGGTGTCGATGTCTTCGGCCGAGGCGACGCCCTCGTAGAGCGCCTGGATCGCCTCGTTGATCATCGGCATCAGGACGCGGTTGGAGATGAAGCCCGGGAAGTCGCGCACCTCGACCGGCGTCTTGTCGAGGCTCAGCGCGAGGTCGTGGATGAACCGATACGTTCGCTCGCTGCTCTGCAGGCCGCGAATGATCTCGACCAGCTTCATCACCGGGACGGGGTTCATGAAGTGCATGCCGATCACGCGATCGGGCTTCGAGGTGGCGGCGGCCAAGGTCGTGATCGAGATCGACGAGGTATTCGAGGCCAAGATCGCTTCGGGCGGCGTGTTGCGGTCCAGCTCGCGGAAGAGGGCGAGCTTCGTCTCGAGGTCTTCCGAGGCGGCTTCGATCGCCAGCTCGACCTCGAGGTCGCGCAGGTGATCGCGCGCGTCGATGTGGGTGAGCACCTCGCCGCGCTGCACCGGGCTCATGCGCCCCTTCTCGACCTCACGGTCGAGCCGCTTGGCGATGCCGTCGATGCCGCGCCGAATGCGCGCCTCGTCGACGTCGTGCAAGAGCACCTCGTGCCCCTTGGCGGCCAGCACCTGTGCGATGCCGCCGCCCATCTGGCCCGCGCCGACGACCACGACCCGCACTGATCAGCCGACCTTGACCAGCAGCGCGTCGCCTTGGCCGCCGCCCGAGCAGATCGCGGCGATCCCGTAGCCGCCGCCGCGCGCGCGCAGCTGGTGGATGACCGCGCCGACGATGCGCGCGCCCGAAGCGCCGATCGGGTGGCCGAGCGCGACCGCGCCGCCCTGCAGGTTGACGACCTCCGGGTCCAGGCCCAGCTTCGTCGCCGCGGTGAGCGCGACGGCCGCGAACGCCTCGTTGATCTCCCACACGGCGATGTCGCGCACGCTCAGCCCGTGACGGTCGAGCAGCTTCTGCGACGCCATCGCCGGCGTGAGCGCCAGGTACGGCGGATCCCACGCGACGCCGGCGTGATCGATGATCTCGGCCAGCGGTTCGACGCCGGTCGCGCGGGCGTATTCGGCCGACGAGAGCACGACCGCCGCCGCGCCGTCGTTGACGCCGGGCGCGTTGCCCGCGGTGATCGTCCCGCCGGCGTCGAGTGCCTTGAGCTTCGTCATCGCGTCGAGCGAGGCGTCGGCACGGACCGGCTCGTCGCGGTCGACCAGGGTGGCCGGGACCTCGCCGCTGACGTACGGCGAGTAGACGGCCGGATCGGCGACCATCGCTTGCGGGGCGACGTGGTCCCAGACCGACGGGGCGCCGCCCGCCATCGCCGGCACGCGCGCCGTGGCCGTCGCCGGGACGGCGTCGACGACGATCTTTCCCTTGGCCTTGGCGGCCACGCGGATCGGGGCGATCTCGGCGTTCAGCTTGCCGCCTTCGTGCGCCGCGTGCGCGCGCTGATGGCTGCGCAGGGCGAACTCGTCTTGCACCGCGCGGGTGACGCCCAGCTCGGCCGCGACCCGCGCCCCTTGCGAGGCCATCGCTTCGTCGAAGTACGGATCCCACAGCCCGTCGTGCACCATCGCGTCGACCAGCACGCCGTCGCCGTACCGATAGCCGCTGCGCGCGTTGGGCAGCAGGTAGGGCGCGTTCGACATCGACTCCATCCCGCCGGCGACCACGACGCGGTGGTCGCCGTCGGCGATGACGCGGGCGCCGTAGGCGACGGCCAGCAGCCCCGAGGCGCAGACCTTGTTGACGGTCTCGGCCGTGGTCGTCTTGGCCAGCCCGGCTTTGAAGGCGGCCTGGCGCGCCGGCGCCTGCCCGACGCCCGCTTGCAGCACCTCCCCCATGATGACGTGCTCGACGTCGGCCGGATCGATCCCGGCCCGCAGCAGGGCGTTGCGGATGGCGTCACCGCCCAGGGTGGTGGCGGAGAGCGAGCTGAGCGCACCGCCCAGCCGCCCAAACGGCGTGCGTGCGGTGGCGAGAACGACGGTACCAGGCTTCATAGCCCGCGAGACTTCCATAGACGCGAGTTCCATGGCCTTCTTCCGGCCCAAGGATCATCACGCCGGCCTGCGAACGCGAGGCGCCAGGTGACTGTCGATCGTGCCGCGCGCCTCGGCCGCATTGCTCCATTGGTTTGCGCGGTCGCGATGCCGTATGGCGTCCTGGCGTTGATCGTCAAGTATCAGGTGAACCTTCCGCTCATGGACGAGTGGATGTGGGCGGACTTCGACTATCATCTGCATCGCGGAACGCTCACGCTCGGCGAGCTCTGGGCGCCGCACAACGAGCATCGCATCCTCGTCCCCAACCTCGTGATGATCGCACTAGCACGCCTGGGCGGCTGGTTCATCGTGCGCGAGGAGCTCGTCGGCTTAGCTTTTTTCATCGCCTGTCAACTCTTGCTGTGGCGCTTGATCAGCCGCACCGTGGTCGAACGGTCCGCGCCCGTGACGTTCTTCTGCGTCTCGGCGCTGCTCTTTTCGCTCGGGCAGCACATGAACTTCGGCTACGGCTTTCAGCTGGGCTGGCCGTTGTGTACGCTCAGCCTGCTGATCGTCGTGACGTTGCTGAGCACTTCGACGATCCCGCTCCGTCACGTCGGGTTCGCAGCGATCGCGGGGGGCGTCGGCAGCTACAGTTCCGCGCAAGCCTTACTCGTTTGGCCGCTCGGCATCGGGCTGCTCCTCCTCGCTCGGCGCCGTTCGGTGACGGCCATCACGGTGTGGCTTGCAGCCGGCCTCGTCGTCATCGCGATCGATCACCTCGGGCGCGGCGCCCCCTCCGCGCAGACGCCGTTCGACGTCGGCGCGCTGCTCGGGTACAGCCTGACGTATCTCGGAAGTCCGCTTGCGGGTTGGGCCGGCATTCTGCCCGCCGCGACGGCCGGATTCGTCTGCGTGGCGGCGATCTGCGGTCACGCCGTTGGAGACGTCGTGCGGCGCGATCGCGTCACGCTTGATCGTCGCGCGCCGTGGTATGCTCTGGCCGCCTACGCGATCCTCGCGGCCCCGATAACCGGAATCGCACGATTGGACAGCGGCGGCGGCGTGCAGGCGCTTTCGAGCCGTTACATTTCGATTTCGTCGTTGTTGACGATAGCGCTCCTCGTTCTGCTCGTCCAAGACGTCTCTGCGAGCCGGCGTGCGATCGTCCGCGCTCTCGCCGTCGCGTCTATCGCGGTGCTGACGCTCCTGGTCGTTCCGGAGAGCCAAAGCGGTCTCGCGTACTGGCAGGCGAACGCGGCTCAGCTCGAGACGGATCTTGCCGAAATCCGCAGCGGCAACACGGCCGCCGTGACGGACATATACCCTTCCATGACGATGCTCGAGAAATACGTTCGCCGACTGCGCGAGATCGGCGATGGGCCCTTCCATCCATGACCAACGCCGAACCGTCAGTGTGCAAACGCAGGATCGTCGCACCAGGTTGCGAACGTCGAGCCGCCACGTGACCCTCGACCGTCCTGCACCCCTTGGTCGCACAGCTTTACTCGTCGGCGCGCTCGCGATGCCCTATGCGATTCTGGCGCTGATCATCGCGTATCGAGTGAACGTCCCATACATGGACGAATGGCAATGGACGGATTTCGTCTACGACTTGCATCGTGGGACGCTTACGTTCGCCGAGTTGTGGGCGCCGCACAACGAGCATCGCATCTTCGTTCCCAACCTGATCATCGTCGTGCTGGCACGGCTCGGCGGCTGGTACATCGTACGCCAACAGATGGTCGGCCTGGCCGGTTTCGTCGCGTGCCAGTTCCTGCTCTGGCGTCTGATCCGACGGACCGTGCCCGTTGTCGTCGTTCCGCTCACGTTCTTCTGCGTGTCGGCGCTGCTCTATTCGCTCGGTCAGTCGATGAACTTCGCCTTCGGCGATCAGCTGGGCTGGCCGATCTGCACATTTGCGGTGCTCAGCGCCGCACTGCTGCTCACGAAGCCGGACGTCTCGGCCGCCGACGTCGCTCTGGCCGCGCTCGCCGGCGTGGTGGGCAGCTACAGTTCCGGCCAGGGATTTCTCACCTGGCCGGTCGGCGTGCTGTTGCTCTTGTTTGCACGGCGGCGCTCCGCAAGGCTGCTTGCCGTCTGGATCGCCTGCGGCGTTATGGTCGTCGTGCTCGATCGGCTCGGGCGGCACGCGACCGGCGCCTACCCCCCGGTCGGTGCCGGCATGCTGCTCGAGTACAGCTTGGCGTATGTCGGCAATCCGCTGGCAGGTTGGGCCGGCATCATGTCCTCAATGGAAGCCGGTCTGCTGTGCGTGCTTGCGATCGTCGCGTTCGCCGTCGACGACGTGATCCGGCGCGACCGCAACACATTCGACCGCCGGCTACCGTGGTACGGCCTGGCGGCGTATGCGATCGCAGCGGCTCCGATCACCGGCTTTGCCCGGTTCGGCAGCGGCGGACTGGCCGAAGCGCTCGCCTCCCGCTACGTCTCGATCTCCTCATTGCTGACGATGGCGCTGGTGGTTCTCCTGGTGCAATACGCGGTGACGCACCGTCACGTTCTCGCGCGCACGACGGCGATCGCCGCGGTCGGAGTGATGATGCTGCTGCTCATCCCGACGAATGAAGGCGGTCTCGCGTTTTGGCAGGGCTTCGCGATTCAGCGCCAGGCCGACCTCGACGAGATCCGCCGCGGCGACGTCGCTGCCGCGACCGACACCTTCCCGAACATGACGTTGCTCTTCCGCTACGTGTGGGAGCTGCAGCAGACGCACGACGGACCCTTTCGGCCCGGCGGATGAATTCGGCTAACCCGAACCGACTTGCGTGCAGACGATCGTCGTATCGGGGTCGCAGCTCTCGCACTCGAACTGCACGGTCACGTGGCTGATGGCGAAGTCGTCGTGCATGGCGGCGTCGATCGCCCGCATGATCGCGCTGGCCTCGCTGAGCTTGCGGTCGTCGAGCACGACGTGGGCCGAGAGGGCGTGGGCGCCCGAGCCGATCGTCCAGACGTGCAGGTCGTGCACGTCGACGACGCCGTCGACGACGGCGATGCGCGTCCGCACCGCCGGGACCTCGACGTGGCCGGGGACGCTCTCGAGCAGCACGTCGGTCGCTTCGCGCGCGATGCGCAGCACGCCGACGACGATGATCGCCGCGACCAGCAGCGAGAGCAGCGGGTCGATCCAGGCCGCGCCGGTCACGGCGATCGCGATGCCGCCGACGATCACCGCGAACCCGCCGAGCACGTCGCCGAAGACGTGCATCAGCGCCGCGCGCACGTTGAGGTTGCCGCGCGCGCCGCGTGCCAGCGTGATGCCGACCGCGGCATTGACCACCAGGCCGATCGCGGCCACCCCCGCCATCAGCGCGGCCGCGGGCAGCTCGGGGTGCATGAAGCGCTTCACCGCTTCGATCGCGATCAGCACGGTGACCGCGGTCAGCAGCGCGCCGTTGGCCAGCGCGGCGAGGATCTCGTAGCGCGCGAACCCGTAGGTCTGGCGCTGGGTCGCCGGCCGGCGCGCCTGCACCGCGGCCGCCAGCGCGATGCCCAGCGCGACGACGTCCATCGCGACGTGCGCGGAGTCCGAGAGCAGCGCCAGCGAGCCCGAGCGGATGCCGCCCAGCAGCTCGACCACGAACACGGCGGCCGTCGCCAGCAGCGCGACCTTCAGCCGGCCCGGCGAGCCCGTGCTCGGACCGTGCTCGTGGCCGGCGTGTCCGCTCACGGATCGTTCACACGCGCGCGGCCTTGAGCGCGAGCACGCCCAGCATCGCGGCGAAGGTGGCAAACGTTCGGGACTCGGCTTTGGCGATCACGTCCGGGTCGTACGACCCCTGCTGGGGCTCGGCCGGTTCCACCAGCGGGACGATGCGCGGCACGCGCGCCACGTAGTCGTCGAACGCCTGACCGAAGGTCTGCCGCAGGTAGTCTTCCTCGTGCGGGACGATGGTGGCGTACACGGCCAGCATGGCCGCCAACGAGCCGCCGACCAGCAGCGCGCGGGTGCCGGCGCGGTTGCGTCCGGTGAAGGCCCAGGCGAAGCCGGCCGCGGTCAGCAGGTTGCCGACGTAGAGCGGGTTGCGCACGTAGGCGTACGGCCCCGCCGTGATCAAGCGCGGCGCGGTGACCTTGTCGCCGCGGGTCGTCACCCCGCTGTAGCCGACCGCCCACATCCGCACCGCCTCGCCCAGGAAGGCCAGCGGCAAGCCGGTCGCGATCGAGAGCGCGCTCGGCTTGCCCAGCGCGGCCAGCACGACGGCGGGCAACGCCAGCAGCTCGCCGCGACGGCCGAAGACGAAGGAGCGGAAAGTATCGTCGTTCACGAGTGCACCAAGCGCGTACGCGCGTCGTCGTAGACCGCGCGCAGCGCGGCCTGCAAGGGAATTCGAGGAGCCCAGCCCGTCGCGCCGCGCAGCTTCGCGGCGTCGCCGACGCTGAGCGGGACGTCAGCCGGGCGCATTCGCTCCGGGTCTTCGCGCACCTCGACCGGGACGCCGGCGATCGTGATCAGCGCGCGCAGGACCTCGCGGATCGTCGTCGCCGTGCCGCTGCACACGTTGTAGACCTCGCCTGCCTCGCCGGTGCCTTCGAGCAGGTCGGCGTAGGCCTCGCAAACGTCGCGCACGTCGAGAAAGTCGCGACTGGCCTCGAGGTTGCCGACCAGCAGCTGCGGCGCGCCGCCGGCGGCGATGCGGGCCAGCTGCGTCGCGAAGGCGGTGACCGCGAAGCGCTCGTCCTGCCCGGGTCCGATGTGGTTGAACGCGCGCGTGATGACGGCGTCGACGCCGTACGAGTGCACGTAGCTCATCGCGAGCGCTTCGGCGGCGACCTTGCTGGCGGCGTAGGGGTTGCGCGGCGCGCACGCGACGGTCTCGCGCAGCGGGTACGCGCCCGGCGGCTGCGCGCCGTAGACGTCGGCGCTGCTGACGACCAGGACGCGCGGCGAGCGGCCTTCGTCGCGCAGCGCGCGCACGGCGTCGAGCACGTGCAGCGTGCCGAGCGCGTTGACCGCGAAGGTCGCGTCGGGGTCGCGCTGCGCGTCGGGCACGAAGGCCTGGCCGGCCAGGTGCGCGACCGCGTGCGGCTGCGTGAGCTCGAGCGCGCCGCGGACCGTCAGCGGATCGGTGACGTCGACGAGGATGCCGTCGTCGCCGGCGCGGCGGTCGGCCGGAATCACCTCGTGGCCGCGGCCGCGCAAGGTCGCGACGAGGTGGCGTCCGACGAACCCCTGCGCGCCCGTCACGAGCACGCGCATCAGCTCACGCCCGAACGAGCGGGCGCAGGCGGTCGAGATCCGCCCGGACCATCTGGTCGACGAGCTGCTCGAACGAGACCGCCGGCACCCAGCCCAGCATCGTGCGCGCCTTGGCCGGATCGCCGACCAGCAGATCGACTTCGGCCGGCCGGTAGTAGCGCGGATCGACGACGACGTAGCGTTCCCAATCCAGGTCGACCGCGGCGAAGGCCAAGCGCACGAAGTCGCGCACGGCGTGCGTGCGTCCGGTCGCGATGACGTAGTCGTCGGGACGGTCCTGCTGCAGCATCAGCCACATCGCGCGCACGTAGTCGCCGGCGAAACCCCAGTCGCGCTGCGCGTCGAGGTTGCCCAAGCGCAACTGGTCGGCCAGTCCGAGCTTGATCCGCGCGACGCCGTCGGAGATCTTGCGGGTGACGAACTCCTTGCCGCGCCGCGGAGACTCGTGGTTGAACAGGATTCCGCTGCACGCGAACAGGTCGTACGACTCGCGGTAGTTGACCGTGATCCAATGGCCGTAGAGCTTGGCGACGCCGTACGGCGAGCGCGGATAGAACGACGTCGTCTCGTTCTGGGGCACCGCCTGCACCTTGCCGAACATCTCCGAGCTCGAGGCTTGGTAGAAGCGGATCGTCGGATCGATGACGCGCACCGCTTCGAGCACCCGGGTGACGCCCAGCGCCGTGAACTCGCCGGTCAGCACCGGCTGGGTGAACGAAGCGGGCACGAACGACTGCGCGGCCAGATTGTAGATCTCGCACGGCCGGAACTCGGCGACGATCGTCCCGATCGAGCTCTGGTCGAGCAGGTCGCCGGAGACGATCTCGACGCGGTCGACCAGGTGCTCGATCCGCTCGTGCACTTCGGTCGACGTGCGGCGCGTCATGCCGATGACGCGATAGCCCTGCTCCAGCAGCAGCTCGGCGAGGTACGAGCCGTCCTGGCCGGTGATACCGGTGATCAGCGCGGTCTTTGGGGGCACGCGGGGCCTTTCAGTTCAGGATCTGGACGTGCTGGCCGTTCTCGTCGAAGACGAAGCGGGTCTCGTACAGCTCGTCGCTCTCGGGTCCGACGACCTTCGACTGGATCACCAAGCGGTGCATCAGCTTGTCGTTGTGGCGCACGATCCCCGAGTAGAAATACTGCACGAGCGGCGTGACGCGCTCGTCGAGCGGAGCCAGCCGCCGCCGGTCGACCAACATCTGCAGGAGTCGCACCTGGAGTTCCTTCGGAAGCAGGCGGGCCGTGTCGTCGGGCGTCATGCGCACCGTCGTCAGCTCTTCCTGCGCCTTGTTGGACTCGGCCACCGGCTTGTCGGTCGTGTAGCGGATGATCGCGTCCCAGTCGTCGGCGGGGATGCCGGTGAATCGCATCCCGTAGCGCCAGACCGTCCGCCCCTGGTGCTGGACGTTGTCCTGCCAGACCGTCTTCGCACGCAGCCGCACCTGGCGGTCGTCGATCTGCGCTCGGACCTCGAACTCTTCGCGCGGAACCTGCTCCTGGGTCAGAATGCACAAGCCGCCGCCGCTGATGTCGAGCCCGATAGCGGCGCGCGTCGACTTCCCATCGAGGCTATAGGCAGCTCGATAGGGCTTCTTCTTGCGCGGGAACTTGCGCCGGTTTACTTCCTTACCGGTAAACCAAGCAAGCAGCTCGGGGAGCATTCCCTGCTAGGGTTGGCGCTCGGCCGCGGGAAGTCCCTGGCCACGTACGAACCGTGACCGAAACGTGACCGTCCGCCCCGACTCTGCCGGTCGACGGGATCCCGAAAAGCACCGCATGGCACAACCCTTCGTCGGCGTCCACTTCCCGAAAGCTGGGGGCAGCTCTCTCTCGGTCCAGCTCAGCGAGCATCTCGCCGATCGAGTCGAGTACGATTACGGGCACGACCCGCTCGGTCCGGCCGCCTTTGAGACGGCCGGCCGGTTGCCGCCCGGCCGGACCGGCGTCTACGGCCACTTCCGGCCCGAGCGTTACGCGCAGGTTCCCGACGTGCTGCGCTTCACGTTCCTTCGCGAGCCCGTCGACAACCTGATCTCGATTTACTTCTTCTGGCAAACCCGGCCGGAGCAGCCCAACCGTCCCGTCCTCTCGCGCTTTCTTCGCGAACGCCCGAGCATCGAGGCGTTCGCCGCTTACGAGCCCATGCGGCGCTTGCTCTCCGAGACGTACTTCGGCGGCTACGACGTGAGCCGGTTCGACTTCATCGGCTTTCATGACTCGCGGGCCGGCGATGTGGAGCAGCTGGGCAGGATGCTGGGCCTTCCGCTCGTCCCGGCGGTGAAGGTCAACGTGACCGTGCACGGCGCGTCCGAGCGAGAGGCCCTGCGCTCCGACCCAGCCCGGCTGCGTGCGCTGCAAGATCTGCTCGTGGACGACATCCGTTTCTACGAGCGCCTGCGCAGCCGGCGGTGACGTGAGACGGGGCTACGGGCTGACGACGGGATAGCCGAGCAGTTCGAAGTCGTCGCGGAACAGCTCATTGATCCGGCGGATCGACGCGCTGTTCATTCGTGAGGTGTACTTGTAGTCGCCCGGTCGAAGCGGAAAGGGCGCGACGTCGACGTTGGCGCTCGTCCGTTCGGGAATCGGGATGCCGAGCCGGCGGCAGAGGAGCTCGAAATCAGCCTCGAACTCCTCGACCCGGCCGACGAAGTCGACGGCCTGTGCGCCCGCATAGTGCGTCCAATAGTGAGCCGGGTGGAGCGGAAGACTGCTGTTGCGCCCGATCTCGTAGACTTGGTGTTCCTCGAGGCTCGCCATCCAGGCGTCGAAGTCGTAGCCGGCGGCGATCAGCTGAGCGGCGTTCTCGCTCAGCTGCCGCACGACCAGCGATCGAACCCACGGTGTGCGGAACGGGACGAGCGGCTGCTGGTCGCGATCGCGCAGCAGCTGACGAAAGCCGGAGTATGCACGGTCGTACGGGTTGCGCACGAAGGCCGCGGTGAAGTAGCCAAGGCTCGCCTCGGGCAACGCGCGATAATCCGCGAGGGTAAGATGGCGGTGAACGACCCGCTGGAGCGCCGCATTGAAGTCATAGAACCGCTCGTGCTCGCTCTCGTCGTATGCGACCAGACGCGTCCAAACTGTACTGCTCGCGCACTTCCACGGTACCAAGAGCACGAACCGGTACCGGTGTGAGACGATCATCGAGACGAGAGCGCGCCCAGCGCGGGCGAGGCTGCGGCGCTCAACCTACCCGGCGGCGATAGCGCGCGTCGCGCGAGCAGCGAGGAAATCGTCGAGCGCGTCTTCCCACGCCGGGAGCGGTGCAATTCCGGCTGCGGCGAAGGTCGTGTTCTCGAGCGGCGAGTACATCGGCCGCTGCGTCGGGTTGCCGAACGAGGCGTACGTGATCGGCTCGAGCCGCGCGTTCGCGAAACCAGCCTTGCGAAATGCGCATTGCACGAACTCGAACCACGAGCAGGCGCCGGCGTTGGTGACGTGGTGCGTTCCGTACGCGTTCGCGTCGATGAGGTCGCGCATCGCGCGTGCGACGTGAGGCGCGTACGAGGGCGAGAAGATCATGTCGGCGACCATGCGCGTCGGCTCACCGCGCTCAGCCTGCTGCAAGACTTTCTCGATCAGCGTGTAGCCCTTGTTCGAGGTGCCCGCCGCGCCGAAGACGCCGCTCGTTCGCACGATGTAATGCCGCGGCCCGAGCCGGCGCGCCAGCAGCTCGCCGGCGAGCTTCGAGGCGCCGTAGGCCGTGCGCGGCTTGGCTGCGTCGTCCTCCCGGTATGCGCGCCCGAGCGTTCCGTCGAAGACGTAGTCGGTGCTGACCGTCGCGAACGCGATGCCCCGCTCCGCGCACGCTCGGGCCGCGGCGTCGACTGCGAGCGCGTTGATCGCGAACGCCCGCTCGGGCTCGCGTTCACAGATGTCGACGTGGTGGAATGCCGAGCAGTTGACGAGCACGTCGGGGCGCTGCTCGTCCAGAAATCGCGCGATCGCGGTCTGGTCCTCGAATGCAAGCTCGGCGTGCGCGGGCGTCACCAGCTCGCGCCCCGCAAAGGTCTCGACGAGCGCCGACCCCAGCTGTCCGGACGCGCCGACGATCGCGATTCGGCGTGCGCTCACGTCGGCGCCAGCTTCCGCTGGCGCTCCTCCGCCACCAGCTGCGCGGCACGGAACAGCGATTCGAATTGGCCGGCGTCGGTCCACCAGCCCTCCAGCTCGTCGAAGTAGCAGTCACCGGCGGCGATGTAGGCGTTGTTGACGTCGGTGATCTCGAGCTCACCGCGCTTGGACGGCTGCAGGTTGCGCGCGTAATCGAAGACGCGGTTATCGTACATGTAGATGCCAGTCACCGCGTGGCGGCTCTTGGGTACCGCGGGCTTCTCCTCGATCCCGACGATGCGGTCGCCGGCGAACTCGGCGACGCCGAAGCGCTCCGGGTCCTCGACCTCCTTGAGCAGCAGGCGGCATCCGCTGGACTGCCGCACGAAGCGCTGCACGTGCGGCGTGATGTCGTCTTGGATGATGTTGTCGCCTAAGATCACGATGATGCTCTCGCCGGCCGCGAAGTGCTCGCAGAGCTTGAGCGCGGCGGCGATTCCGCCCTCGCCTTCCTGGTAGGTGTAGGCGATGTGCGGCAGGCCGAAATCACGGCCGTTGCCGAGCAGCCGCAGGAAGTCGCCTGCGTTACTGCCGCCGGTGACGATCATGATCTCGCTGAGCCCGGCCTTGCATAAGGTCTCGAGCGGATAGTAGATCATCGGCTTGTCGTAGATCGGAAGCAGATGCTTGTTGGTCACCTTCGTCAGCGGGCGAAGTCGCGTGCCGAGGCCACCGGCGAGAACGATTCCCTTCACGTCAATCTCCTAGCGGTGCGCGTACTGACGCTCGTAGTACGCCCGAAATTCACCCGACTTGATCGGTCGCCACCACGCCTCGTTGTCGCGGTACCACGCGACCGTCTGGGCCAAACCTTCTTCGAACGGCACGCGCGCGCTCCAGCCGAGCCGACGCGCCTTGGCGCTGTCGAGCGCGTAGCGGCGATCGTGCCCGGCACGGTCGACGACATGACGCACGCTGGTTTCGAACGAGCGACCCGTCAGCTCGAGCAGCCGCTGCGTGATGGCGAGGTTCGTGCGGCTGTTTCCGCCGCCCAAATTGTAAGCGTGGCCGGGGCGCCCGTGCTCGAGCACGTGCGCGATGCCGCGCGCGTGGTCGTCGACGTGGAGCCAATCGCGCACCTGCAGGCCGTCGCCGTACACCGGGACCGTCTGATCGTCGATCAGGTTGGTGACGAACAGTGGGATCAGCTTCTCGGGGTACTGATGCGGCCCGTAGGTGTTCGAGCCACGCGTGATCAGCACGGGCAGGTCGTAGGTGGTGTGATACGCCAGCACTTGCAGGTCGCCGCCGGCTTTCGACGCGGCGTACGGGCTGCGCGGCCGGATCGGATCGTCCTCGGTCGAGGCGCCGCTGGGCACGTGCCCGTAGACTTCGTCCGTCGAGACCTGCAGGAAACGCTGAATCCGGTGACGCCTGACGGCCTCGAGCAGCACGTGCGTCCCCATCACGTCGGTGCGGATGAACGCCTCCGGATCGAGGATCGAGCGGTCGACGTGCGTCTCGGCGGCGAAGTTGACGATCGCGTCGACGCCCTCACCGATCGCTTCGTCGACTGCATGCGGATCTGCGATGTCACCGCGGACGAACCGGTACCGCGGATCATCGGCGACCACCGCGACATTGGCGGGATTCGCGGCATACGTCATCGCATCCAGGACCGTAATCGCGACGTCCGAGCGCTCCTGTAGGCACCCTCGCACGAACGCGGAACCGATGAACCCCAAGCCTCCGGTCACCAGCCATCTACGGTACGTCACGGGATTAGCCGTTCTGAGCCCGGTGCGCCATCTCCCGTTTCAGGCAAGCGTGCGCGCTTCAGCGGCGAATCTTCCCGACGATCTGGCGCAGCGGCGCGGTCACCTTCCAGGAGTGGGACGCGAGGACTTCGCGCAAGAACACGCCGTCGCGGCGCGCCTGGTCGAGCTCCTCGTTCAGCGCGGCGATCTGTGCCCGCGCCGCCACGCCCTCGGCCTGTGCTTGCGCGAGCCCTTCGCCCAGCGCGATCACCTCGCCCTCGCGGGCGGTAAGCCGACTCTGCGCCTGCGCGAGCGACTCACGCAACGCCGCCAACTCGTCCTCGCGTACGGCGAGGCGGCCGCGCGACTCCGCGAGCGTCGCGCGGAGCGCCGCCGATTCGTCTTCACGCGCGGCCAGGCCGGCCTGGGCGGCCACGAACGCGTCGCGGAGTGCCGTCGACTCGTCTTCGCGAGCACGCAACCCCGCCTGCGCCGCCACGAGCGCATCGCTGAGCGCCGCCGACTCCTCTTCACGCGCACGCAAACCCGCCTGCGCGGCGGCCAGCGCGTCGCGCATCCGCGTCGATTCGTCTTCATGCGCCGCGATGTCGACCTGCGCTGCCATGAGCGCGGCACGAAGCGCGACGGCTTCCTCTTCGGCTAAGCCGCGGTCGCTCTCGGCCGTAGCGAGCACCGCGCGGACCTCATCCACCTCCGCTTCGCGTCCGGCAAGCGTGCCTTGCGTTTCCGCGAGCTCCGCCTTCACACCCTCGGCGACCGCTTCGAGCTCCGCCCAGGCTGCGGCCCGCGCCGCGATCTCCCCCTCGAGTGCCGCACAGCGCGCGGCGAGGTCCCCCGGCGCCGCGTCCTGATCGGCCGGGAGCGCCGGCAATTCGGCCGCGTCCGACGAGAGCGGCAACGCATTCGCGGTAGCCCCGTTGAGCCGCTCGTGGCGCAACGTATTGAGTTCCGTCCAGATAGCGTCGAGCAAGTCGTCGGCGGGGTCCAGATACGCCGAGCTGACGTCGACGCTCAGCCGTTCGTCCGAGCAGATGGCGACGAAATAGAGCGGGTTGGTCAGCGTCGGCAGAACGTTCGCGATGCCGTCCCGAGCGCCGCTGTGCCAGGTCGGCGACTCGCTGACGGCACCTCCCAGCGGATGCACGAGCGAGAGCGCAGCCAGCCGCTGTCCGTAGAACGCCACGTGACGGAAGCGCCGCACGAGCAAGTCACGGAACTCGTCGAAGTAGAGCTCTTTCTCGTGATACGGATTTGAATATTGCGGGAGGTCCGAGTAGGTCAGCTTATTGGGCGAGGAGATGATCAGCACGCCGCCGGGGACGAGCACGCGCCGCAGCTCGTCGAGCATGCGCTCGTGCTCGGTGAGGTGCTCGATCGTCTCAAACGACACGGCGACGTCGACGCTGTCCTCGCCGAGCGGAATCTGCGTACACGAGCCGTAGAGAAACCGCACGTTCGCGGCGTAGTAGCTGCGCCGCGCATGGTCGACCGAGCGCGGATCGACGTCGACGCCGGTTACCTCGGATGCTACCCGGGCGAGGAGCGCGGAGCCGTATCCCTCGCCCGAAGCGATGTCCAACACCCGCCGGCCCGCGCAAAAGCGCGCGGCGAGCGCGTAGCGGTGGAGATGCTCGTAGTGAATCTGTCCGCCGATGGACGGAACGTATCGTTCGCCGGTAAACTCCATCATGCCGCGGCCCTCAGAGCAGATCCATGAAGTCACGCCGCAGCGCGCGGAATAACGCGTGCCCGACGCATGCACAGACGATTGCGACGGCCAGGAAGCCGCCCACCAGCGAAAAATCGATGGGACCGTGGCCCAGGGTGACCTCGCGCAGCGCTCCGATCGCCATGCCGACCGGATTCATCGTCAGGTACGGGCGGATCCCGGCCGGTACGAGCGCGGCCGGGTAGAAGACCGGGCACGTCATCCAAATCACGAAGCTGAACACGCCCCACAGATAGAGCAGGTCACGGAAGAACACGTAGAAGGCAGCAAGCGCCAGACCGAATCCGGCGCACAGGAGCAGCACCCCCGCGAAGACGATCGGCACCAGCACCGCGCGCAGCGGATCGTGGGTGAGGACCGCCGCCAGCACGAGGACGACGGGAAAGGTCGTCGTCAGCTGCTGGAAGGCGTTGGCACTGAGTGCCGCGATGGGAAATATCTCCGGGTCCAGCGCGATCTTGTTCAGCAGTCCGCCGTTGGCGACCACGGACGAGAGCGCTTCCGTGGTCGCCTGCGAGAAGAACACGACGACGGTGACGCCGACGAAAGCGGAAAACACATACCGCAGGATCGACCCGCCGTAGTATGACGCGAACGCGGTCCCGAAGATCGTCGTGTAGAGCGCCGTCATCAGGATTGGGTTCGCGAACGACCACAGGACGCCGAGCGACGTGCCGCGGTAGCGCGTCTTGAGCAAGCGCAGCGCCGACATTCTCACTAGCTCGAGATGCCGGCGCCAGCCGGCCGGCACGGCCGGCATCGAGCCGCGCGCCAGTGCACCGATCACAGCAGCGCTTCTCCTTCGACGATTTCCATGATCACCGCGTCGTCGACGATGAGGACGTCCTGCGGGCCGTAGTGGCTCCGCAAGATCCAGTTGATCGTGATCGCGTGCCGCCGCCCGTCTTGGATCAGGTACAGCGTCTCGTCACCCGAACGCCCCTTGACGACGATCTGGCCGCGCGGATCGTGGTGCGCGAGGTCGACGAGGTCCTGACCGCGCCGGAAGCTCGCCATGGTGGGAATCGTCGCCAGGTACGCGTCGGCGGCCTCCGAAGCCGCACCGTCGAACCGCACCTTGCCGTGGTCCATCCAGATGACGCGGTCGCACGTGCGCGCGACGGTCGCCATGTCGTGGCTGACCAGCAGGATCGTGCTGTGCTCGTCCCAGTAGTGCTCGATGCGGGCCGCGCACTTGCGACGAAACCGCTCGTCTCCGACGGAGAGCACTTCGTCGACGAGCAGGATCTCGGGTCGAAACTCGGTCGCGATCGCGAAGCTCAGACGCGCAGCCATCCCGGAGGAGAGCGTCTTGGTCGGCTCGTCCCGGTGCTCGCGCAACTCCGCGAAGTCGAGGATGTCCTCGATCCGCTCACGCACGTCCCGCTCGGAGTGCCCGAGCAGGACGGCGTAATAGACGATGTTGTCGACCAGCGAGAGCTCCGCGTCGAAACCGACGCCGAGCTCGATCAGGGGTGCGACGCTCGCGGAAACGGCGACGGAGCCGCGGGTGGGCTCGAGGATGCCGGCGATCAGCTTGAGCAGCGTGGACTTACCGCTGCCGTTGGGCCCGATCAGGCCCACCTTCTCACCGCGCTTGATCTGCAGCGTGACGCGTTCCAGCACCGTCCGGCGGCGGACGCGGCGAGAGCGCCCGGAAACCAGCCGCAGGAAGCTCCGCTTGAGGTCGTAGTGGAGCTCCTCTTGCGTGCGCCGGATCAGGGTGACCCCGTCCAGGGCGATCGCCGGGGCGGCTGAGGTCTGCGGAGACACGCGCTCGGCTTGTTTGCTAAGGGTCGAGTGCATCGAGTTCTGACCCTGTGGTTTACGGCCCGAGCGCGTAATCCTCGGTGAGTCGCGTGAGGTTCCGGTTGTAGTGCGGATCGATGACCTCGGCCGTGCGCCAACGCTCGTGCATGACCAGCTGCTCTCGCAGGAAGCGCGCCATCTTCTCCGGCGTGTCTTCATGCCCGCGGCTCTTAGACTCGTAGTGGAAGAGTTCGACGTGCGGGAGGTAGACGTTGAAGTAGCCTGCCGCTCGAACGCGCAAGCAAAAGTCGACATCGTTGAAAGCGATCGCCAGCTCCTCGTCGAAGCCACCGACCTCCTCGAACACCGCGCGGCGTATCATCAAACAAGCGGCGGTGACCGCCGAGAAGTTGTTGACCGTCTGCAGCGTCGCGAAATACCCGGGCGCGTCGCCCGGGAAGTACTTGTGCGAGTGACCGGCCACGCCGCCGAGCCCGATGATGACCCCGCCGTGCTGCACGGTCCCGTCCTCGTACAGCAGCTTCGCGCCAACGGCACCGATCGAGGGACGCTGTGCCTGCTCGACCATCGCCTCGAGCCAGTCGCGCGTGATCACCTCGGTGTCGTTGTTCAAGAACAGCAGATACGTGCCCGAGGCCTGCGTCGCGGCGTAGTTGTTGATCTCGGAGAAATTGAACGGAACGTCGTGACGGACGAGCTTGACGCGCTCCGGCTCACGTTCGAGCCACGCGCCGAACACGCGCAAGGACTCTTCGTCCGTCGATCCGTTGTCGAGCAGAACGACTTCGATGTCGGGATACGTGGAGCGCTCGAAGATCGAGCGCAGGCAGCGGTCGACGTCGTCGCCGTGGTCGCGGGTGGGGATGATGATACTGACCCGGTCCTTCGTCCGCAGCTCGTAGCGGACGGTATAGGTGCCGGGGACCGCGTCGCTGTGCACGATCCGGCCCGGCTCGCCACGACGCTCGAGCGCCTCGAGGATCGCAGCTTGCGCGGCGTCGTAGGCGTAATCTTTCTGCGAGCGCGAGGACGCCACCGAGCCACTGTGAACGCGCCAGTGGTAGAGCAGGCGCGGGATGTGCTCGACGCGACGCGCGAGCTCCGTTGCACGCAGCAGCAGATCGTAGTCCTGGCTCCCTTCGAAGCCCGTCCGGAATCCGCCGATCTGCTCGACGATCGAGCGCCGATAGATGCCCAAATGCGAAACGTAGTTACGCGAGAGCAGCGAATCGGGCGACCAATCGGGCTTGAAGTACGGGTCGCTGCGCCGCCCGGCATCGTCGATCTTGTCCTCGTCGGAGTAGATCACGTCGACGTCCGGAAAGCGCGTGACGACGAGCGCGTTCTCGAACAGCGCGTCGGGTGAAAGGAGGTCGTCGTGATCGAGTAGGGCGACGAAGTCGCCGGTCGCGAGCTCCAACGCGCTGTTGCTCGCGGCCGCGATGTGCCCGTTCTGCTGGCGATAGACGATCTTCACGCGTGGATCGGCCGCGTACTCGTCGAGAACTGCACGGACGTGCGGCTGTCGCGAAGCGTCGTCAGCGATGCACAACTCCCAGTGCGGGTAGACCTGCTGCTGCACGGAGTCGATGGCCGCGCGCAGATACTTCTCCGGCGTCTCGTAGACCGGCATGATGACACTGAAGACCGGCCGCACCGGGAGCGGCGGGAGGAACTCCCGCATCCGCTCGATGTCGGACGGCCGAACGCGGTGCTCGTTCAGCCACCGTTCATAGTCGGCGTTCCGCTCGAACACCCCCTCGTCGTCGTCGACGTCGGGCAGCCAGTACGGCAGCGGGCCCGTGCCGCCGCGCATCCTCTGCTTGAGCGCGAACCAGGCGTTACGGGCCTTCCAGAATTTGCTCGTCTGTATCGACGCCAGCAGCATGCGGGCGCGCCGGAGCATCGGCTGCGTGCGCGCGATGTGCCCTTGCATGCGGGCCAGCTCGGCACGGATCCCTTGGCGTTCGCGCTCGGCAGCCCACGCGGAGATCAGCGCTTCGGTATGCCGAACGGACAACTCGCGCAGACGCTGCTCCGCGTCTTCTCGCGCGCGCTCCGCACGGGCGGCTTCGGCGCGCACGTCGTCGATTTGCGACCCGAGCTGTTCGCTCAGCAGCCGCCAGTGCTTGGTTCGTTCCCCGGCCGCGGGCGCGGCGGGGGAACCCTCCTCTGCGCTCGACGTTTCATCAATATCCATGAACACCGCACCGGGAGGCCAGCCATTGCGTAGGGTGAAACAAGCGCACCGGCCTTCTCGCAACCGCAGAGGAATTCCCGTCACTATCGCAGAGCTCGATCCACATGTCCTCGTCCTGCCGACGGAGGGGGCATTCGACCGCTTCAGCTGGATCGACGGCGTGTGCGACCTGATGCCGCACATCGGATTCGCGCGCGTGCCGCAGGGTGCGCCGCTCGTGGTGTCCGGATGGGCGGTCGACCCGTCCTCCGCCGATCCGCCCCAGGCGGTGGCGATCGTCGTCGACCGTGCGCGCGTGCACCACGCCGAAGCCGGGCTCGACCGTACCGACGTGCGCGCTTTGCTCGGACCTGAGACCGCGCGAGACATCGGTTTCCGCGCGACGGTGCGCATCGACGACCTCCTGCCGGGCAACCACGAGCTGCGCGCGTACGTCCTGGGCGCCGACGGCACGTGGTACGAAGCCGCGTACACGCCGTTCTCCGTGTACGCGAGCGTGCAGCCCGCGCTGGACGTCGCGAGCGGACGCTCTCGCATCGTGGTGGACTCCGTCAGCGACGTGTCGCTCGACGGCAAGGGGCGCGGGCCGTCCGACGGGATCGTCGCGCGCGGTCACCTCGCACTTCTCGCGGGCTGGGCACTGAACCTCGAGACGAAGACAGCGCCCGTCGGCGTGTGCGCCATGGACGGGGACGGGAACGCGTGGAGCGCGTCGTGTGACCTCGCGCGCCCCGACGTGCGCGCCTCCGCCGGCGCCGCCGCCGAATACCTCGGCTTCGAGCTCCTCGTCCTCACCGAGCAGATGCGCCTTGGGTCGCAAGTTCTCAGCCTGCACGCGTTCGACGCGAACGGACGCCGCTACGGAAGCGCGCTGGAGGTCGAGCTCGACGTCAGCGCGCCGATGGAGGCATTTCCGGGCTTCGCCCCACTGGTGGACGGCACCGTCACCGCGAGCGTCGTGGCCGAGCGTGGCTCGCGCGTCGAGGAGCTGGACGGCACCCGCGCGCTGACGCGCGCCGTCGGGGACTTCGTCCCGATCGAAGGCTGGGCGTTCGGCAACCCGACGGTCGGCTGGCGCGGCGAGCAATTGTACCTCGAGCTGCAGCCCGAGGACCTCGTCATGCCGCCGATGCGCTACCAGCCGCGGTACGGCTACACCGTCAAGCGGCCGCGAAAAGAGTTGCGCACGCCGCCGCACGCGAACGGCTGGTTCGCGTACCGACTCGACACCGCCAATCTCGTGCCCGGCTCGTACGCGATGCGCTTGGCCCTCGTTGCTCGAGACCGCTGCTCCTACCGCACGATTCCGCTCGGAACGCTTCGGATGACGCAGCCGTCTTCGTCCGGCACGCGTGCGGGCGCCTGAGGGACGCCGTCCGCGCTCGTGTTCCACGTCTCATTCCTCGAACGGGGAGCGGGTGCCGTGCATTCGCACTAAGAAGTCGTCGCCAGGGCTATGGTAGAACCGCATGCGCAACCCGCGATCGTCCACGTGGACGTGCCTTTCGGCGGGCTGATCAAGTCGCCGTCGTCGCTGATACGCGGCTGGATTTCGCTGGAGGGCGATCGACCGATCGAGCGGCTCTGGTTGGCGAACCCCGCCGGGCGGGTCGTCCCGCTCGCGTTCGTCGACCGGCCGGACGTGCGGCAAGCGTTGCCGGACCGCACCTCGACCGGCTTCTCGGCCTGGATCGACGCCCGGACGATGGCGAACGGCCCGTGGTCCGTCGGCTTTCGGCGCGCGGGCGAAGACGCGGCGGCGCCGGTGCCGTTGCGCGTCGACACGACGATCACCAGCGAGTTCAGCGACGCGAAAGCGCGTAAGCTCGCACGCATTCGTCCGCTCTTACGCTGTCCGAAGTGCGGCGGAAAGCTGACCGACGACGAGCAGGCCATCGAGTGCGCGAACGGACATCGCTTCGGCGTCGGCACGAACGCGTACGACTTCCTGGACGACGCGACGCGCGAACGCGTCGGCGCGGTTCCGACCTCGAATGTCTCCGCGCACGGATACGACGAGGTGCTGCGCAAGCTGATCTCCGAAACGAGCGGACCGATCCTCGACGCCGGCGCCGGCTTGCGTCCCGATTATCGCGAGGAAGTCGTCAACCTCGAGATCGTCGCCTACCCGACCACCGACGTCGTCGCCGCCGTCGAGCTGCTGCCGTTCGCCGACGACTCGTTCGATCTCGTCATCAGCGTCGCGGTGCTCGAGCACGTTCGCGACCCGTTCGCGGCGGCTCGCGAGCTCGAACGGGTCGTGCGCCCGGGCGGTCGCATCTTCGCCGCCGTCCCGTTCCTGCAGCCGTATCACGGCTATCCCGACCACTATTACAACATGACCTCGGGTGGTTTGCGGAACTTATTCCGCAACTGCGAGGTCGAGTCGCTGTTCGTGCCGCGCTCGGGCAGCCCGATCTTCGTGCTCACCTGGCTCTTGCAGTCGTGGCGGAACGCGCTGCCGCCGGAAACACTGCAGACCTTCGACACCTTGCGTGTCTCCGACTTGGCCGTCGATCCGCTCACGCTCATCGACGAGCCGTTCGTCACCCAGCTGCCCGAGCACGCGAACGTCGAGCTCGCGGCGCTCAACGTGCTGATCGGCAAGAAGCGCTAGGCGCTACTCGGTCACGGTGAAGCGCACCGGTGAACCCTCCGTGAAGTAGCCTTTGTCGTCGTGCGCGACGACGAGGATGGCGACGGAGTGGACGCCGGGGCTGAGCGTCTTGGCCGGAATCGTACCGATGTAGCCGACGTAGCGAGCCTTGGGGGCGTTCAGCACGCGGGCGACGTCGGGCCGATCGACACCGTAGAGCGCGGCGATGCGACGCGACCCGTCGATCAGGAGGTACACGCCCGCCGAGGGCTGACCGTCATCGAACGCCCAACCGGTGAACGAGAGCGGCTGCGACGCGGAGAAACCGAGGTTGACCGGCTGGTGCTTGCCGATGACGACGACGCTCGACGAGCCTTGCACCGCGGAGTCGAGCGAGAACGGGGCCTTCCCCCAGTGCTCGTGCAGGCCGGCGAGCGACGGCGGCCCGTGCAGCGCGACCGCCGCCGCTTGCGGACCGGCCGCCGGCGGGGCAGCCGCGGGTGCTGCGGGCACCGACCCTCGGAGCTGCGGATACACGACGGCACCGCACAGCAGCACGACGAAGACGGCGGCGATCGCGGTCTCGATCGGGTACTTGCGCAGGAACGTGGCTAAGGTCATGGGTCCCTTCTTGGGCGGAGTCGCGCGCACGGCGGCCGGCGGAGCCGCCGGGGCCGCCGGCACGTCGAGCGGAAGCCGGCGGCGATAGTCGCCGCGCGAGAGCCATTTCTCGAGCAGCGCGTAAAGGACGATGAAGAGGTACCGGCTCCCCATCTCCTTGATCTTGAACTTCGAAACGCCGCCTTTGCGGTTATACCAACTGGTCGGAACGACCGTCCAGGAGTAGCCGCGCACGATCGCCTTGAGCGGCAGCTCGACGGTGATGTTGAAATGATGCGCGAGGATCGGCCGCACGCCGTCGATGACCTCGCGCCGATAGCACTTGAACGCATTGGTGACGTCGTTGTACGAGATCCCCATCAGCGCGGCGACGAACAGATTGGCGATCCGGTTGAGCGCGAGCTTGAGCCAAGGATATTCGACGACGTTCGCGCCGCGCATGAAGCGCGACCCGAACGCGCAGTCGAAGCCCGCCTCGATCGCCCGCCAGTATGCGACGACGTCGCCCGGATCGTCCGAAGCGTCGGCCATCACGATGCAGACGGCCTCGCCGGCGAACGCGTCCAACCCGCTGTGGATCGCGTTTCCGAAGCCGTTGGCGCGCGGGTTGTCGATGCAACGCACCTGCGGCCAGCGCTTGCCCACCCGCGAGACGACCGCAGCCGTCGCATCGGTGGAGTGATCGTTGACGACGATGATCTCGAACGGAATCCGCTCCGCGTCGAGTCGTTCAGCCAGCTCCGTCAGGGTCGGCTCGACGGTCGCCTCCTCGTTGCGGGCGGGGATGACGACGGAGAGCATCAGACGCCGGTGCGCTCCTTCTCGGCGTCGCTCAGCCAGCGGTCGACGTTCTTGTCGTACATCTCCCTGACGAGCGAGCGCAGGTCGTACTCCTGCCGCCAGTCGGGATAGTGCGCCCGGAACTTCGCCATGTCGCTGATGTACCAGATGTGGTCGCCGATCCGATTCGTTTCGGTGTACGCCCAGTCGAGCTTGCGGCCGGAAATCTCCTCGCACAGCCCGATCGCCTCGAGCATCGAGCAGTTGCTGAAGCGCGTGCCGCCCGCGTTATAGACCTCGCCGCAGCGCGGGCTGCGAAAGACGTGATCGAAGGCAGACACGAGATCGTGCGAATGGATGTTGTCGCGAACCTGCTTACCTTTGTAGCCGAAAACCTGATACGGAGCGCCGACGACGGTACACTTGAGCAGATACGCCAAGAAGCCGTGAAGCTTCGTCCCCGAGTGGTTCGGGCCGGTCAGACAGCCGCCGCGGAAGACGGCGGTCGGCATCGAGAAGTAGCGCCCATATTCTTGAACCAGCACGTCGGCGGCGACTTTCGAGGCGCCGAACACGGAATGCGTCGATTGATCGATGCGCAGGTTTTCGTCGATGCCTTCCCAGTACGGGTGATTGCGCGCGATCTCCCAACGCGTCTCGAGCTCTTCGAGCGGTAGCTCGTTCGGCGCGTCGCCGTAGACCTTGTTGGTCGAGGTGAAGATGAAGGCGGCCTTCGGCGCGTGCTTGCGGGTCGCTTCGAGCATGGTCAGCGTCCCGTTCGCGTTGACCGTGAAGTCGGTCGGTGGATCGCCGGCGGCCCAGTCGTGCGAGGGCTGCGCGGCGGTATGGATCACCAGCGCGATCCGTGCACCGTGCCGCCCGAAGATCTCGTCGATCGCGGCGGCGTCGCGGATGTCGGCGGCGACGTGCGTGTACTGCTTGGGAAAGCGCGACTCGAGCGAGAGCCGGTTCCATTCGGTGGACGCGTCCGGACCGAAGAACCGCTGGCGGAAGTTGTTGTCGATGCCGACGATCTCGTAGCCGCGCTCCGCGAAGTACGCGACGGCTTCCGAGCCGATGAGACCGGCAGAGCCGGTGACGATGACGACGGACATGCGGTCCTCGGGTTCTCCTCGCTGGGCGATCAGGACCACAGCGGAGCGACCATGCGCTCGTGCTCGCGGATCCAATCGTAGATCTGCTGAAGGGTCTCTCGCGGCGACTTGCGCGGCGCCCAGCCGAGATCGGCGTGAACGCGCGCGTTGTCCGTCACGTACAGACGGACGTCCGCAGCGCGATTCTCCGCGATCCGGCGCATTTCCACCTGGTTTCCGGTGATCTGCTCACACAACTGGGTCAGTTCGAGCAGCGAGAGGCTCGAGGCGAGGCCGCCCCCGACGTTGTACGTGCGCCGGGGCAGGTCGTCCATCCGGTCGATCTGCGAGAGGATGAGATCGCCCAGCTCGTCGACGGCGAGGAAGTCGCGCACCTGCTTGCCGGTGCCGCCGTATCCGATGAAACTGAGCGGGCGCTTGAAGTAATGCTTGCCCATCCAGAGCGCAAAGACGCCCTGGTCGACTTTGCCCATTTGCCACGGACCGGTGATGACGCCGCAGCGGTCGATCACGTAGCGCAAGCCGTACATGTCGCCATATTCGGCGAGGATCAGCTCGCACGCGAGCTTGGTGGTTCCGTAGAGCGAACGCGCCCCCTCCAGCGTGAAAGCCTCCGAGATTCCCGCCGCGCTGACGCCCGGCAGCGTCTGCCGTTGGGCGATCCTGAAACGCGTCGCTTCCTCTTCGTACGCGATCATCTCGATGGCCGCGACCGGATAGACGCGGCTGGTCGAGAGAAAGACGACGTCGGCCCCGTCGCGCCGCGCGACTTCGAGCAAGTTGACGGTGCCGACGAGATTGGTGTCGATCACGTACGACGGCCCCTGCTCGTACGCCGCGAGAACGGCGGGCTCCGCCGAGCAGTCGACAACCAGCTCAAACCGCGTCTTCGGAAACGTCAGATCGTCGGGACGCCGGACGTCACCGTGGGCGAACTCGACGTTCGCCGCCGCCAGCCGCGGCAGGTTCCACTCCGACCCGCGTCGCTTGAGGTTGTCGACGACGACCACACGGGCGTCGGGATAGCGCGAGCGCAGTCGCAGCGCGAGGTTCGATCCGACGAAACCCGCGCCGCCGGCGACGAGGATGCTGCTATATGATCCCACCTCTATGCCCGCTCCCGGTCCAGGTAAAAAGAGGATTCCCCTCCTCGCGAGCAAGCTCGCAAGGGTTTCGCGTTCAGCGCGACAATGAGAGGGCCTGCCATTACAGCCGCGTGCGCACTCATCACTCGTCAGCGCGCGTTCGATGCCGCGAGGAGCATACTACGTGAACCCGAGATTCCGCCTGCTGATGATTGGTGCGATGTACGAGAACGGCGGAAACACGACACATCGTTTTCTCGACGGGCACCCGCAGATGTTCGTGTACCCGTTCGAATCCCAGATCGGCACGGCGCTGGTGCACGACTACCTGAACTCGATGTTCCCGCTGAAGTACCGCTGGCCGGCGTTCTCGCTGCACGCCACCCCGCACCAGGACTATAAAGCGATCATCGACGAGGAAGGCAAGGTCCGCTCGCGCACGCCGAACGTGAGCAAGTTCCGGCACGAGCCGTTCGACATGAACGACGACGAGCGCTGCGCGATCTACGAGCGGATCATCGGTGAGATCGGCCGCTCGCGGCCGAACAACGTCGAAGCGTTCTTCCGCGCGACCTTCGAGGCGTGGAAGGACTATCGCCGGACCGGTCGCGAGCAGGTCTACGTCGGCTACAATCCGATCATCGGCGTCGACGCGGACAAGATCTTGACCGACATGCCGGACGCGCACTTCCTGCACATCGTGCGTAACCCGTGGTCGGCCTACGCGGATACGAAGAAGCGTCCCGTTCCGCTCTCGCTCGAGCATTACATGCTCGGGTGGACGCTGAACCAATACTACGCGCTGCTGTTCCAAAAGAAGTTCCCGGACCGCATGCACGTGATCCGCATCGAAGACGTCCTGGCGGATCCCAAGAAGACGCTCGGGGCGCTGTGCGAGAAGCTCGGGCTCGAGGCTGCGGACTCGCTTCTGCACCCATCGTGGAACGGCAAAGTGCTCGAGGAAGTGTATCCGTGGGGGACGATACGCAAGGCGACACCCGACGCGAATCGCGCCACGGCCGCCGAACTCGGCAAGGCCGAGGTCGAGGAGATCCGGCTGCGCACCGCCCAGTACCTCGACCACTTCGGATACACGGACTTCCTCTAGCCGATCGCGAGCGATGTCGGCGCGGCGCGTCCTCATCACGGGCACGAGCGGTTTCGTCGGCGCGAACGTCGCGCGAGGGATGCTGCGGCGCGGACACGAGGTGCACTGCCTGGTCCGCGCCGACTACCGACCGTGGCGGCTCGAGGAGATCGCCGGCGACGTGCGCCTGCACGTCGCCGACATGCTCGACCGGGCCGGTATCGGTGCGCTGTTCGACAGCGTCCGACCGCACTGGGTGTTGCACCTGGCCGCGTACGGCGCCTACGAGACGCAGGCGGACGTGACGCGCTGCGTGCGCACGAACGTCGAAGCGTCGGTGAACATGCTCGACGCCGCGGCCGAACGCGGCGTCGAGCGCTTCGTCAATACAGGCAGCTCGTCCGAATACGGCTTCAAGGACCATCCGCCCGACGAGAGTGAGCAGCTCGAGCCGAACAGCTTGTACGCGGTGACCAAGGCGGCGGCGACGGCGTACGCACAGCATTTGGGCCGGTCCGGAAAGCTGTCGGCGACGACGCTGCGCCTCTACTCGGTCTACGGGCCGTACGAGGAGCCGACGCGGCTGATCCCGACCGTCGTGCTGCGCGGGCTCGGGGGCGCGTATCCGCCGCTGGTGTCCCCGGACACGGCACGCGACTTCGTCTACGTCGACGACGTCGTCGCCGCGTACGACGCGGTGCTGCACGCCGACGTGCCGCCCGGAGCGGTCTACAACGTCGGGACCGGGACGCAAACGACGCTGCGTGACGTCGTCGCGGCAAGCCGTGCTTACTTCGGCATCGGCGCCGAACCCGGCTGGGGCACCATGGCGCAGCGGAAGTGGGATACCCGCACGTGGATCGCCAATACCGGCCGTATTGCGAGTGAAGTGGGTTGGAGAGCATCGACTCCCTTTGAGGCCGGGTTCGGGCGCACGGCGGCCTGGATGTCCGAGCCTGCTCGTCGCGCGTTTTACGAGTCACACCGCCGGCCGCCCGAGTGAGAGCCGATGAGCAGCACCGTCGAGAGTGAGCGCATGGTCACCGGTCGCCGCATCCGCGAACACGTCTTGCGGCAGTCGCGGCGCGCGAACGTTGGCCACATCGGCTCCGCGCTTTCGATCGCCGACATCCTCGCCGCACTCTACGGCAGCATCCTGCGCATCCCCGCACCGAGCGATCCCGACCGCGACCGTTTCGTCCTCTCGAAGGGCCACGCGGCGCTCGCACTCTACGCGGCGCTGCAGCTGCGCGGGTGGCTGAGCGAAGAGGAGCTCGCGACGTACTGCGGCGAGGAGAGCCTCCTGGGCGTGCATCCGGAAGCCGAGCTGCGCGGGGTCGACTTCTGCACCGGCTCGCTCGGACAGGGGCTCGCGATGGCCGCCGGCAGCGCGCTCGCGGCGCGCAAGTCCGGGTCGGCGCGCCGCACGTTCGTGCTCCTGAGCGATGCGGAGCTGAACGAAGGCTCGACCTGGGAAGCCGTCATGTTCGCGGCACAGCACCGCCTGAGCAACCTGTACGCGTTCGTCGACGTGAACGGACAGCAAGCGCTGGGCTATACGAAGGACGTCATCGCGATCGAAAACCCGACCGAGCGGTTCGCGGCGTTCGGCTGGGACGCCCGTGAGGTCGACGGTCATGACGTCGGCGCGATGCGGGCGGCTGTCGACGGTGCCTCCGCGGACCGCCCGCACGTCTTCGTCGCGCGCACCGTCTTCGGGCGCGGCGTCTCCTACATGCAGAGCCAGATCAAGTGGCATTACTGGCCGATGTCCGCGGAGGAGTTCGAGCAGGCGATGACCGAGGTCGCGCGCACGTGAGAACGACCTTTGCCAACACGCTGACCGAGATCGCGCGCGCCGACCGGCGCGTGCTGCTGCTTACGGCTGACCTGGGCTACATGGCGCTCGAGCCGTTCGCCGAGGCGAATCCCGATCAGTTCATCAACGTCGGTGTCGCCGAGCAGAACATGCTCGGGATCGCGACGGGCTTGTCCGACGGCGGCTACCTCCCGTTTGCCTACTCGATCGCGCCGTTTGCCTCCCTGCGTCCGTACGAGTTCATTCGCAACGGGCCGGTGCTCCATCATCTGCCCGTACGCATCGTCGGTGTCGGCGCCGGCTTCGAGTACGGCACGGCCGGCCCGACGCACCACGGGATCGACGATGCCGCCGCGCTGCGCCCGCAGGCGGGCTTGTTGATCGTCTCGCCGGCGGACGCGCAGCAGATGCGCACCGCGCTGCTGGCGACGTGGGACTACGACGGTCCGATCTACTATCGCATCGGCAAGGACGAGAAGACGTTCGTGCCCGGCCTCGACGGCCGCTTTCGCGTCGGTCGCGCCGAGACCGTGCGCGAAGGTAACGATCTCGCCTTCGTCGTGATGGGCGCGCTCGCGGCCGACGTCTGCGCCGCCGCGGACGCGTTGGCGGCGCACGGCCTGTCGGCGAGCGTCGCGGTCGTCTCGACCTTCAACCCCGCGCCGGTCGCGGACGTCGCCCGACTCGCCGAGGAACACCGCTTGCTGGTGAGCGTCGAGGCGCAGTACGTGAACGGCGGCTTGGGGTCGTTCGTCGCCGAGACGATCGCCGAAGCCGGCAGCGGCGCACGGTTGCTGCGTATCGGCGTCGAACGGCCCGCGCAGGGCCGCAGCGGAAGCCAGGGCTACTATCATCGGCTGCACGGCCTCGATCGCGAGGCGATCGTCCGGCGCGTTCTCGCCGTGACGGCGGGAGAGCCCGTTTGACCGATCCCGCGTTCTCGATCATCCTGCCGGTCTACAATCAAGCGGATCACATCGAGGCAATCGTCGCCGGCTACGAGCGCGCGCTGGCCGGAGCGGGCATCGACCACGAGTTGCTGCTGATCGTCAACGGGACGCAGCGCGACGCCTCGCTCGAGGTCTGCGGGGCGCTCGAGGAGCGCTACCCGGCGGTTCGCGCCGTGCACGAGCCGCACGGCGGGTGGGGCCGCGCCGTCAAGCGCGGTATCCGCGAGGCTCGCGGTACGTCGATCTGCTACACGAACTCGGCCCGCACCACCGATCAGGACCTCACGCTGTTGCTGCTCTACGCGCGGGCTTTTCCGGCGGTCGTCGTCAAGGCGAACCGCAAGATCCGCGAGGGCGCGCAGCGGCGAATCGGCTCGTTGCTCTACAACATCGAGTGCCGCACGCTGTTCGATCTCTCGTGCTGGGACATCAACGGTACGCCGAAGATCTTCCCACGCGCGTGTGACGCGCTGCTGGCGCTGCAGTCCGATGACGATCTGATCGACGCGGAGTTCAACGCGATCTGCCGGCGCCGGGACTACCCGATGATCGAGGTCCCGATCTTCTCGAGCCGCCGGCACGGCGGGACGTCGACGACCAACTACGGATCGGCGCTTGCGATGTACGTTGGCGCGTATAGGCTTTATCGCAAGCTCGGCCGTCCGACGTGAGCGACGCTCTCGCCGACCGCTTCGAGTCGCAGGGCCGGGAGTGGCGCGATCCGCTGCAGATCGTCTCGCAGTGGTCGGACGTAGCGGCGGCGGACGCCGGCGATTTGCAGGCCGAGGCGACCGGCGCTTGGTGGGACGTGCTGGCGGCGACCGGAACGACGCTGATCGTCTCGCGCGAGTACGAGCATCTGCTGCTGGCGCTGAACGCGACGCGTCGACCGCGTGTATCGTACCTGCGCTTGCCCCATCCCTCCGGCGTCGCCTTCGCACCGGACGAAGACCGCCTGTACGTCGCCTCGACGCGCAACCCCAACCAGCTCTATGCCTTTTCGCCGCTGGCCGGGATGCTCGAACGTGCGGACGTGGCGGAACACGCCGCGCCGATCCGCGCGCTGTTACCCGAGCGGACGTGGTACCTGCCGGGCTGCTCGTACATCCACGATCTGGCCGTGATCGGCGGCACCTTGCACGCCAACGCGGTCGGCCAGAACGTCGTGCTCGCGATCGCCGACGGGCGGGCGCGTCCCGTCTGGTGGCCGGCCGCGCTCGAGCGCGACGGACGCCCGCGGACCGAGTGCAACTACATCCAACTCAACTCGATCGCCGCCGGCGCCGATCTGGCCGGCTCGTACTTCTCGGCCTCCGGTGAACGGCCGGGCGAGTTGCGGCCGGGCCACGAGCGGTATCCGGTGGACGGACGCGGCGTGATCTACAGCGGTGCGACGCGCGAGCCGGTGGTACGCGGCCTGACGCGCCCGCACTCGGCGCGGTTGCACCAAGGCAGCGTCTGGGTCGACAACAGCGGCTACGGCGAGGTCGGCGTCGCCCGGGACGGCCACTTCGACGTGGTCACGCGGCTGCCGGGGTGGACCCGCGGACTCGGCTTCGCGGGCGGCATCGCGTTCGTCGGGACGTCGCGCGTCATTCCGCGCTTCCGTCAGTACGCGCCCGGACTCGACGTCGATCGCAGCGTCTGCGGCGTCCACGCGGTCGACCTCGCCGGCGGTCAGGTGCTGGGCTCACTGCTGTTCCCGGCCGGGAATCAAATCTTCGCGATCGAACCGGTCCCGGCGAGCTGGACGCCGGGGTTTCCGTTCGACGAGACATCGACGAGCGAGCTGGGGCCCGCGCTCTTCTACGCCTATCGCCTCGCCGGGGATACGTCGTAGCGCAGGCGAAAGCGCAGCGTCGCGACTACTGCGCGAACGTCACCGTCCCGTGCGCGCCTTCACGGTAGTAACCGGAACCGCCGCTGCTGACGACGAGGACGCCGATCGTGTGCGATCCCGCGGTGCGGAAGGTGTTCGAGGGCAGCGTGGCAGTGAAGCCGACGTACCGCGCATCCGGAGCGCCAAGAACGCGCGCGACGTCGGGCCGATCGACGCCGTAGTAGGCCGGGATTCGCGTGGTGCCGTCGATCAGCACGTAGACGCCGCCGGCTTCCTTCGAGCCGTCCACCGCCCAGCCGTTGACCTGCATGGGCTGCGCGCGCGAGAACGTAACCGCTAGCCGGCCGTTCTTCGCGGTCCCGAAGAGCGCCGAAGTGGAGCCCTGCGCGATCGAGTCGAGCGAGAACCGCGTCTGTCCCGGATACCTCTGCAGCTGCGAGAACGGCGGCGGCTCACGCAGCTGCGCTTGGACCGATCCGGCCGGTTGCTGGCCGTGACTCAGGAGCGGGTAGATGAGCGCCCCGAGCAAGACCACGACGAACGTGATCGTAATCGCAGACTCGATCGGATACTTCTTGAGCAGTGCGGCCATCGGCATCCCGTTCGGCGTCCTCTCTGGGCAGGCGGGTCAACGATAGTCCTAAGGGGGAAAGCGGCTCGATTCCTTCAGCGGAACGGTGCCCGCGCAGCGCGAAGCCGGTCCGAAGATGCAGGCTTCTCCCCTCCCCGTGGAAGACGAATCGCGTTCCGCGGTTCGTCCGCTTCACATGTTGGGGGCGATCCTCGGCGCGCTGGCCGCCGCCGCCTGGTTCGTTTACCTGGTTCGCCCGCGACCGGCACTCGGTGTGGGCCTGGACGCCTCGTGGCAACACGCGCTCACGCTTGCCCTGCACGACCATTTGCGCTTCGGACACGACATCGTCTTCACGTACGGGCCGCTGGGTTTCGTCCTCGCCGGTCCGGCGGACGCGACGCTGGCGATCCCGCAGCTCATCGTCAGCTCCGTCGTCGCGTTCGTCGTAGCGGCCGCGGCGTTGTTCGCACTCGGCGGACGATCGAGCGTCCTGCAGAAGACGGTCGCGGCGTTGGCGCTGCTGGTCTACAGCAGCAATGCCGGGCTCGACTACGTCTCGTTGGCGGGCGCGCTCGCGCTGCTCGTGCGCGCCTCACGCTTCCCCCGCTGCGCGGTCGCGACCGGTGCGGGCATCGGCTTGTTGTCGCTGTTCGGCTTCCTCTCGAAGTACACGGTCGCGATGGACGTGTTGGGGGCAGCGGCGGCGGTGTGGATCGTCGATCTCGCCACCGGGCCGGCGGAGCGGCGTCGTGCCGCGCTCACCGCGGGCGCCATCGCCCTCGCGACGGTGCTGGTCGGATCCTTGGTCGCACTGCGCAGCCCGGCCGCGCTCGTCGAGTATGCACGTGGTGCGCTCGCGATCACCGACGGCTACTCGGCGGCGATGGCCCTGCCCGGATCGTGGACGCAGGTCCTGTTGGCCGGCGCGGTCGCGCTCGCGCTTCTCCTGGTCGGCGTCCGGGCCGCGCGCGAGCGCCAGCCCACGCTGCTCGCGATGTCGGCCGTCACGCTCTTCCTGGCGTGGAAGCACGGCTACGTCCGTCAGGACGGGCACTTCGTCATCTACTTCGGCGCCGCGTTCGCCCTGGCTGCGATTCTCGTCGTCGCCGTTCGACGGCGCGGCACCGTCGTGATCGCGCTGGCTGCGTTCGCCGTCGCGACGTTCGCGTACGTAGTCAGCTTTCAAAGCGCGACCAACGAGCTGCCGCATTTCTTCGTCGTCGAGCGCTGGCGGGATGCCGCCCGCTTTCTGGTCTCCCCCCGCCAGGTGACGGCCGAGAATGCGGCACAGGAACCGACGATGCTGGCCGATGACGATTTGCCGCCGGCGTTCCGCGCGCGGCTCGGCAACGGAACGGTCGACGTGCTGCCGGTCGAAACGGCCATCGTGGCAGCCAACGACCTGCACTGGGATCCACTGCCGGTGTTTCAGTCCTACAGCGCCTATACGCCTTACCTGGACGAACTCAACCGAACCGCGCTCGACGAGCACGGCGCCGACACGATCCTCTACCAATACATCGCGATCGACGGCCGGCTGCCGTTCGGTGAAGCGCCGGCGACGACGGTCGCACTGCTGTGCCGGTACCGCGGCGAACCGGTCCCGCTCGGGGTCGGAACGAACGCGTTTCTGGTTCTCCACCGCGCCCCGAACGCAACCTGCGCGTCGGCCGACGCGGGAACAGTCGACGCATCGATCGGGACACCGGTCGCCGTTCCGGCGCCGCACGGGCCGCGCGAGATGATCGTCGCCTCGATCGATCTGCGGCCGACGCTGCTGTGCCGCGTCGCCAACGCGCTGTGGCGGGCGCCGTTCGTCTTTCTGGACGTCACGTACGGCGACGGCTCCACCGCGCGTTTTCGAGCGGTGGTCGCGACCCTGCGGGACGGCATCGTGATCGCACCCGCGCCGCGGAGCCAGGACGAGGCTGAAGCGTTCATCACCGAGCGGTCACAAACGCCGGTGAAGAGCGTGACGGTCGTCGCGCCGGCCGCCTTCTACAGCCTCTCCCACGTCACGTTCACGCGCGAGGTACGCTCCCGCGCCAAGTCGTAGCTTCGCCCGATGACGCTCACGCCGCCGCTGCTGTGGATCAGCCAACATAGTGCGGCCTACACCATCACGGCAACGCTGGTGCTCGTCGTCTTTCTGATTTTCGCGCTCTGGCCGGAGCGCACGCTCCCGCTCTCGCCGGTCGTGCGCGAGCGCCTCGTCGTGCTCGGCATCCCGGCGGTGCTGTTCGCCTGGCGTTGGCCGGTCTTCATTCCGACGTACGCCTTGAACCCCGACGAGGCACAGATGCTCGCCAACGCGCTCAAGGCGACGGTCGACATCGTGCCGTGGCACGGCTTCGACCCCGCCAGCAGCGGACCGCTGAACTCCGACGTGCTGACGCTGCCGGCGCTGGTGGGTGCGCACATCGACTTCTTCTCGGCACGCGTGGTCGGACTGCTGCTGGTGGCCGGTGCGCTCATCGCGCTCTATTTCGCCGTACGGTGGACCTACGGCGCCGCCCTCGCGCGCGTCGCGGTCGTTCCGCCGCTGCTGCTGTTCGCGTTCGTGCGCGACGCTGACTTCGTGCATTACTCGAGCGAACATCTCCCGCTGTTCCTCAACGCGGTCGCACTGGCCGCAGCGATGTACTTGGGTCTGGCCGAGGGTTCGGCGCGCAAGCGCGTCGCAGCCGCCCTGGTCGCCGGACTGTGCGCCGGCTGCGCGCTCTTCGCGAAGCTCCAGGACGTGCCGATCGCGGCCGTCCTCGCGCTCTGTGCAATGGCCGCCATACTCACCGCGCCCGTGCGCACGCGAACGCGCGAGCTCGTCGTGCTCGCCGAGGGAATCGGGTTTCCGGTCGCGCTCATTCTCGGCGCCGTCGTGGTGAGCGGCGTGTGGCGCGACTTCGTGATTTCCTATATCCTGGGCGCCACGGTCTACGTCCAGAGCCCAATCAGCGTCGGGCCCGACTTTTTCTTCCACTCGGTCGCCGTATACGCGAAGTTCTTGGCGGTGTCGGCCGCGGTCTGCGGCGCTTCCCTGGCCGTGCTGATCGTCATGCGCCGACGAATCACGCTGCCGCCGGCGATCGCGCCCGCATCGGCCGTGTTGATGGTGCTCGCCGCGCTCTTCGCCGTTTACGAGCCGCACCATCCGTTCCCTCACTACCTCCTGCTCACCGTCATCCCACTCGCTTGGCTGACCACGAACTCGTTCGCGCTCGCACTCTCCGCCTGGCGCACGCCGGCTCTGCGCGAAGCGGCTGCGTTCGCTTTCGTGCTGGCCTTCGGCATCCCGCTGGCGCCGCACATGCCCACCACGGACGATCCCTTCGTTCAGGCGCTTGCGTCAGAGGCGACGTTTCCGCTCGGGCCCGTCGACATCGCGATCGAGAAGCTCATCCCGCGCGGAGGCCGGATGCTCGTCTGGGGCTGGATGCCGCAGTACTACGTCGACACGGCGACGCTGATGGCGACGCGGGACGCGAACGCCTATTTTCAGATCGAGCTGCTTCCCTATCGAGACTACTTCCGCGCGCGGATGATGCGCGAGCTCGAGGCCGCGCCGCCGCCCGTCGTCGTCGACGCCGTCGCGCCGGGCCAGTTCGGCTTCACCGACAACGTCACGCAAGGCATCGACAGTTTCCCCGCGCTCAGCGCGTTCGTGCGCGAGCGGTACGTGCTCGCAAACGACATCGGCGGCGTTCGCATCTATCGGCTGCGCGAAGGGCACCTGTAACCGCGCCCCGAACGGCGTCGCGTGCTCGCGCTCCTCACCGGTGCCGCCGGATTCATCGGCTCGCACCTCGTCGAACGTCTCCTTCGCGAGGGCTGGAACGTCGTCGGCGTCGACAACCTCGCGACCGGTGACGAGCGCAACTTGCAGGGCGTGCGCGGCCACGAGCGGTTCACGTTCGTGCGCGCCGACGTCAGCGCGCCGTGGGACGCTTGGGTAGCGGCACTGCCGCCCGCGCTGCGCCGGCCGAAGCTGGTCTTGCACTTCGCCTCGCCGGCGAGCCCGGTTCACTACGAGCGACTCGCGCTCGAGACGCTGGCCGTCAACGCGCTGGGGACGATGCATGCCGTCGCACTCGCCGCACGAATGTCGGCGACGCTCTTGTATGCCTCGACCAGCGAGACCTACGGCGATCCGCTGCAGCACCCGCAAAGCGAGACGTACTGGGGGAACGTCAACCCGATCGGGCAGCGCTCGTGCTACGATGAAGGCAAGCGGTACGGCGAGGCGTACGTCACGACGGCGGTACGCAAGGGCGAGGTCGACGCGCGCGTCGTGAGAATCTTCAACACTTACGGGCCGCGCATGCAGTCCGGCGACGGCCGCGTCATCCCGAACTTCTGCGTCTCGGCTCTGCGCGGCGAGCCGCTGACCGTCTACGGCAACGGCAGTCAGACGCGCAGTTTCTGCTACGTCGACGATCTGGTCGAAGGCATCCTCCGGCTGGCGACGGGCCGCGGCCTGACCGGCCGGGTGGTGAACCTCGGCAACCCCGACGAGTACACGATTCGCGAGCTGGCCGCGACGATCGCGCGGCTCGCGGGCGTTCCGCTGCAGGTCGAGGACCGCCCGCTGCCGCCCGACGACCCGACCCGGCGCCGTCCCGACATCACGCTCGCGCGCACGCTGCTCGGTTGGCAACCGGCCGTCCCGCTCGAGGACGGCCTGCTGCGCACGCTCGAGTACTTCCGCGCTGCGACGCCCGTCTAGTCGCTTTCGCGTGCGCGCACGAGGTTGCCGTGCGTCGCCGGCGCGCTCGTCGTGCGCTGCAGCTTGATCCGGCCCACGCCCAGGTAGCGCAGGCCCGCCGCGCGCACCTTTTCCGGCTCGTAGATGTTGCGGCCGTCGACGAGCAGGTCGCCGCGCATCGTCCGCGCACAGCGCGCGAGGTCGAGACTGCGGAACTCGTTCCACTCGGTCGCCAACAGCACGGCGTCGGCACCTTCCAGCGTCGCGTACACATCTTCGCAGAACGTCACGTGCTCACCGAGTGCGCGGCGCGCGAAGTCGTTGGCGATCGGATCGTGAGCGCGCACGACGGCATCACGGTCGAGCAGCCGCTGAATGATGGCGAGCGCCGGCGCCTCACGGATGTCGTCGGTATTCGGCTTGAACGCCAGGCCGAGCACCGCGACGACACGGCCGTGCAGACCGCCCAGCTCGCGTTCGAACTTCATGACCGTGCGCTCGACCTGGCGACGGTTGACCAGCTCAACGGCGTGCAGCAGCGGCGCCTGATAGTCGCGCTCGACCGCCAGCTGCTCGAGGGCGCGCACGTCCTTGGGAAAACACGAGCCGCCGTAGCCAATGCCTGGATTGAGGAACTTCGTTCCGATCCGCTGGTCGTAGCCGATCCCGTTGCAGACGGCACGCACGTCGACGTCGAGCAGCTCGCAGATGTTCGCGATCTCGTTGATGAACGAGATCTTCGTCGCCAGGAAGGCGTTCGCGGCGTACTTGATCATCTCGGAGGTGCGCACGTCCGTGACGACCACCGGCGCCTCGAGCGGCGCGTAGAGATCACGCATCACGCGTTCGGTCTCGGCGTCGGCGACGCCGATCACGACGCGGTCGGGCTTGAGGAAGTCCGCGACCGCCGAGCCTTCGCGCAGGAACTCCGGGTTGCTGACGACGCTGACGGGGTACTCGACCGGCGCGTGCTCGCGAATGATCGAGCTGATCATTTCACCCGTCTCGACCGGAACGGTGGACTTCGAGACGACGATCTTGGGGCCATTGAGCGCCAGACCGATCTCGCGCGCGACCGCGCGTACCGCGCTCAAGTCGGCGTGGCCGTCGGGTCGCATCGGGGTGCCGACCGCGATGAAGATGACCTCGGCGCACCGGATCGCCGCGGCGAGGTCGGTGGTGAACGAGAGTCGGCCCGCCTCGATGTTGCGCGCGACCATCTCCCCGAGCGAGGGCTCGTAGAACGGAATGTTCCCCACTTCGAGCTGGGTGATCTTCGCTGCGTCGTTATCGACGCCGACGACGCTGTTGCCCAGCTCGGCGAGGCACGTCGCCGTGACTAGCCCCACGTACCCGGCGCCGACGATCGCTATCGATCTCATCGCCCGCTTACTTCGCCTCGGGCGCCGGCGCTTTCCTCGGCCGGCCGGGTGGGCGCGCCGCGGCGCCGGCCGGCGAAGGCAAGTGCGCACACGACCAGCGCGCAGGTGTGTCCGACGGCGATCGTCTGGAGGAGATCGGCGGCCGAACGATGGCGCAGCACGACCGCGGTCACCTCCCCGAGCACCACGCAGCACAGCGGGACCACGAAGCCCAGCCGCCCGCGCGCGATCGCGTAGGTCGCTGCGATATTGGCCATCGACATCGCGCCGATCGCATACACGTAGGTCGTCAGAAACGGTGCGCCGGCGGCGAAGGAACGTCCGGCGATCGTGGTGATGACGAACCGTGGCAAAAACGCGTAGAAGGCGATCGCGGCTACGACGATGAGTCCGCCGGCACCGACCGCCTGCAGATAAAGGTCGCGCGTGCGCTCGCCGCGCGCCGACCGGGCCGACGCCTGCGGCAAGAGCACGGTCGGGATGAACGCGGTCACCGCGAACAGCGCGCGACTCGCCAACGCCGCCGCACCGTACAGTCCGGCGGTGTACGCGTCGAGGTACCGCTTCGCCAACACGACGTCGTAGAGCAGCAGGACGTAAATGCAGAACATCGCCAGCGCAACGCCACCGGACGTGCGTGCGACCGTGCGCAGCGAGAAGCGCACCGCGACGCCGCGCCGATGCGGGAGCGCGGCGACGAACGTGTACGCGGTCGCGAGGCCGTAGCCGATAACGACGCCCGAGAGCGCGCCGCGCAGCCCCAGCGTCGCGCCGAGCAACGGCGCCGCGACCGCCTTGCCGAGGTTCTCGGCGACGTTCGAGAGCGAGAAGGCGCGGAACGCCGAGAGCCCTTGCAGCAAACCGCGCAGGAACGGCAGCGGGATCGCGGCCGCGAGTGCGCAGCCCGCCGCCGCGACCAGCAGCGGATCGCCGACGTGCAAGAACGCGGCCAGTGGAACAGAAGCGCAGATCAGCACCAACCCGGCGAAGCCCGCGACGACGAAGGCGACGCGGTCGACCGCTCGCGCAAGCCCGGCGAGCCGGTCGGGATCGAGCGTCAAATCGCTGGCCAGCTTCGCGACCACCATTTGCGCGATCAGCGCCGGCGCTTGTACGATCAGGACGACCGCCAGCAGCGCCGAGAACGTGCCGTACGCCTCGACCCCGAGCGTCCGGCTGACCAGGGTGTAGAAGACGTAGCCCAGGACGTTGGCGACCATCAAGCCGCCGAAGGTGATCCCGGCGTGCGCCGCGACTTGGCGACGTACGCTCGGCACTCGCGCCTCGGCGACGGTTTCGGCAGTAGTGGATTCGATCACAAGCGCAGTCCGAAGTCCTCGGCGTCGACGGTGAGGTTGGGGTTATAGTAGGGGTCGTGCGCCGCCCATTGCGGCCAGCGCCTGCGAATAGCCTCCACTTCTTCCATCGCTCGAGCAACCTTTGCCAGCGTGTCGTCGGTGCCACGGCTCTTCGACTCGTAGTGATGCAGGCGGGCGGCCGGCACGAAGACGTTGCGGTACCCGGCCCGGCGCAGCTTGAGGCAGAGATCGACGTCGTTGTACGAGACCGCGAGCGCCTCGTCGAGGCCGCCGACCTCCCAATACTTGCGCCGCTCGATCATCAGACAGGCACCCGTCACCGCGAGATAGTTCGTGTCGAAGCGCAGGCCGCCATGATAGCCCGGTGCGCCGGCCGGCAGGAAGCGGTGCGCGTGTCCGGCGAGCCCCAGGATCCCGAGCACGACGCCGGCGTGCTGCACCGTCTCGTCTTCGTAGAGCAGGTACGCGCCGACCGCGCCGATCGCCGCGCGACGCGCCTGGCCGAGCATCGCTTCCATCCATTCCGGCGAGAGCACTTCGGTGTCGTTGTTGAGGAGCAGCACGAAGGGCGCCGCCGTCGTGCCGATCGCCTCGTTGTTGAGCCGCGAGTAGTTGAACGGCGCCGCGTCGCGCAGCACGCGGAAACGCCCGGGACGCTCGCGTTCCCAGCGCGCGAGCAGCGCCAGCGTCGCCTCCTCGCGGCTGCCGTTGTCGATTACCACGACCTCGAAGTTCGGGTACGCGGTTCGCTCGAACACCGAGGCAATGCACGGTCCGAGCAGATCGGCGCGATCGCGCGTGGGGATCACGACGCAGACGCGCTCCCCGGCGGTCGCGAAGCGCACCTCGAGCCCCCCCTCGGCCGGCGTGAGGGCGGCCGTCTCACCGCGTCGGCGCAGCGCACTTTCGACCGCGATCTTCTGATCGGCCGGCGCGACGAGGCTGCCCGGGCCGCGATGGACGAGCACCTGCGGGACGTGAACGACCCGATCACTCGCCTCGGTCGCGCGCAGCAGCGCGTCGTACCACGCCGCGGTCTCGAACACGTCGCGCACGCCGCCGACCTTCTCGAGCAGCTCGTGCCGCACGACGCAGAGAGCGCCGACGTAGTCGCGCGTGAGCAGCGTCTCGGGCGACCAATCCGGCTTGAACCAGGGGTCGCGCGGGACGCCGCGCTCGTCGAGCCGATCCTCGTCGCAGTAGACGACGTCGACCTCGTCCTGCAGCGCCAAGGCGAACTCGAACAGCGCGTGCGGTTCGAGGCGATCCTTGCCGTGGAGGCCGCCCAAGACGTCGGCATCACCGAACCGCTCGCCGCCCGGCGCGACCAGGACGATGCGTGGATCCTCGGCTGCGAGCGCCTGCAGCTCTTCGAGCTCGCCGACGTCGGGCTGCTCCGCGACCTGAACGCGCGCGATCCAATGCGGATAGACTTGCTCGCGCAGCGAGCGCACGACCGGAAGCGCACTGCCGCCGTCGCGCGCGTCGATCACGAGCCCGAAACGGGTCTGGCGCGGCAGGAAGCGCACCATCCGGCGCATCCGCTCGACGTCCTCGCGTCGCAGGCGATGGTTCTCACGAAAGAGCTGATACGGATCGCCGAGCGCGGCCAGCTCGGCCCCACGGTCTTCGCCTTGGGGCCGCGCAACCGGATCGACGGTGGGTCCGATGCCGAGGCGACGCTTGGTGGCGAACCAGCCGTCGCGCAGCCGCCAGAAGCGGCTCGCGCGCATCGCTTCGATCGTGCGGCGCTGCCGCTGCACCAGGGGGTAGAGGTACGCGACTTGCGCGACCAGTGCCGCGCGCGAACGGTCGTCCTCGAGTGCGGCGAGCGCATCAACTGCCTCGGCCGTCCGTGCCGCGATCCGCCGCCAATCGCCGGTGGCTTCGAGATATGCGGCGCCGCGGCGCGCCAACAGCGCCAGCGCGTCATCGAGCGGGAGCGCCGAGACAGCGGCCGTCCAACCGCCGGGGGGAACGACGATCCCGCCGCCGGTCTCACGCACGAGCGCGGCCGCGCCCGGCGCGTCTTCCGCCGCCAGCACCGCCTTCCCGTACGCCCACGCCTCAGCCACCTCGGGGACGAAGCCGCGCCCCGTCCCCGTCACCGCGACGGCCCGCGCGGCGGCGAAGAACGCCGGCCGATCGCGCTCCTCGACGGCGTCGAGCGCGACCGCGAACGCTCCGCCGGCCACGATCTCGCCGTGCGCCGCCACGTCGTCACCCGTCACCAACACGTACGGCTCGCCGCGGGTCACCCGCCGCACGCGCTGCGCGTGCAGCTCCTCGAGCGGTACCCGATCGACGCCCAGGCCGAGCACGCGCGTGCGGGCGCGCGCCAGCGAGCCGAACAGCTCGCCGATCAGCGCCGCCTCCGCCTCGGTGGTACACAGGATCATCCGGCTGCGGGCGACGGTCTCGACGACGTCGGGCAAGCGCGCCGCCGGAGCGTCGTCGAGCAGCGGGACCAGGATCGCGCGCTCCGCGACGTCGGGCAACGCGTGCACGGTCGTCGGCACGCTGACGTCGACGAAGAGGAACGCGTCGTAGCGAGCCGCGGCCGCGCGGACGTGCGCGCGCAGGTCGGGGCTGCGCAAGCGCTCGTCGAGCAGCGCGGCGCGACGCTCGCCGCCGTTGCGCGCCGCCAGGACGGCCTCTTCGTACGCCACCCGGTCGGGTGCGTTGACGCGAAAGCGTAGCACCGGGAACGGCTCGGTGCGGTCGACGCCGGCGGTGAAGAAGTTGGCGTCCGGTGCGTCCTCGCGCGCCGTCGTCGTGAGGACCTCGAGATCCATCCCTTCGAGCGCGAGGTGGGTCGCGAAGGCGTACGCGAAACGCTCTTTGCGCGCGCGCAAGTCGCCGCCGAAGAACGGCGCGACCAGCGCGACGCGCTGGCGCGTGGCGCTCACCGGGCCGCGGCGGCGGCCGCGGGATACGTGGCGACGCGCCGGCGTTCGAACAGGCGCCGGGCGGCGATCTCCGCGACCGCGACGCCGGTCACCAGCCAGTACGCGGTGGCGACCTTCGGAAAGAAGAACACGTCGTCGCCGACCTGGTGCACGGCCAGCGCGACGGTCGCGCCGAGCGCGCCGACGATCAGCGGCCGCCGCACGGCACTGCGCGCCAGCGTCCAGATCGTCGTCGCGAACAGGCCGATCGTCGCCAGCAGGCCGACGATGCCGGTCTCGGCCAAAGCCTGGAGGTAGATGCTGTTGGCGTGCGTGCGTACGCCGACCAGCCCGACTTGCGCCAGGTCGAGCTCGTAGTTGCCCGCGCCGACGCCGACGATCGGCGAGGTGCGCCAGAGCGCGATCGCCGCGTGCCACAGCTGCGCGCGGTTGGCGAGATGATCGAGCGTCTGCGTCTGCTGGTCGAGCGAGAAATACCCCGGCGGCACGCCCGCGCGCAGCGCCCACGCGCCGCCCAGCACGACGACGGCGACGACGAGCAGCGCGAAGCGGCGCACGACCGAGCGCGGCGGACGCAGCACGATCAGCACCACCGCGACGCCCACGGCGACGCCCGCGATCCCGGCGCGCGAGAGCGTCAAGAGATCGGTGATCGTCGCCAAGGCGATCACGCCCGCCAGCACGCGATCGCGGTGCGTGAGCGCGCGCGCCACCAGCACCGGCAGCGCGATGCCGAGATAGCCGGCCAGCTGGTTGGGGCCTTCGAGCGCGCCGGCGATGCGTGGGAAGACCGTGCCGTGCAAGAAGATCCCGCTGTGCGCGCCGACCACGTACTCGGCCAGCGCGGAGAGGCAGACCAGCGTCACGGCGGCTTCCAGCGTGCGCCAGAACGGACGGTCGTCGGGATCAGCGGCGAAGGCCGCGATCGCGCCGGCGAACAGCAGCAGGTACTCGCCGTCCTTGAACGCTTCGCGCGCGACGTTGCCCAGATGCTGCGCGTGCAGCGCGGACAAGCCGATCGCCACCAGCGTGGCGGCGAACGCCCACAGCATCGCGCGCACCGGTACGGTGCGGAACGCGGACAGATCGGGACGCGAGAACGCCAGCACGACGAGCAGCCCGACGAGGCCGGCCTTGAGCGTCGTGATCGTCGTCGGCCCGACGTAGCGGGCCAGGTCGAACGGCGCCAACACCAGCAGCGCCGCGACGCCGAGGGCGGGCCGGCGCCGCGTCAACAAGCCGACGGCGATCGCGCAGAAGAGGTAGACGACCGCACTGGCCGGATCGACCAGCGGGTGCTCCTCCACGCGCAGCGTGACCGTCAGCGGATGGAAGATCACCGGGCACGCGCGGGGGGCATCCGGACTACGGTTGGCGTTCGACCGGACGAACTCCCGGCCCCGATCCCGAGCCGCGCGCGGCGTCGCGCGCGAGCACCTCCCATTGCGCCGGCGCCGTCCCCGACCAGTCGTAAAACGCGACGCCCAGCGCGCCGCCGGCGTGCGCGGCGCTCAACGCCGCCGCCAGCTCGGCCGGGCTCGGCGCACCGTGCGGGCCCAGCGGCGCGGTCTGCAGACCGACGTCGACCGGCACGCCGGGAGCCAACGCGCGCAACGCGCGCAACGAGCCGGCCACGGCCCGCCGCGCGCGGGCCGGATCACCGCCGCCGAACGCGTGCCAGTACACCATCGGCTGCAGAACGTCGGCGGCCCGCGCGATCGCCGGGTACGGGAACGTCGCGGCCGTCAGGCGATCGAGGTAGGGATCCTCGACGGTCGCGAGCAGCAGCACGTGCGGTCCGACCGCGCGCCGCAGCACCGCCAGATAATCGCGCAACGCGGCATAACCGCTCGCCCCGGTGCCCAGGAACTCCGGACCCCGCTCGAGGTCGACGGCCAGCCCGCTGATCCCGTTGCCGGCCGGCGTGCGGTACGCGGCGACGGCGCACGCCTCGGTTAGATCGTCGGCGTCGAGCGTGCGCGGTACCGTCCAGCCGATCACGCGCACGCCGTGCGTCACCAACCCGTCGATCAGCGCGTCGACCGTCGGCTTCGCGTCGGGCGTCGTCTCGTCGAAGGCACCGTAGGCCAATCGCAGCTCGACCGCGCGCAGGTGCGCGCGGACGGCCACGTCGACGATCTGCGCGACGTCGAGCGCCGCGTAGCGCTCGTCGTCGAGCGGGTCGCCCGAGAACGCGAGCCAGGTCGCGGTGCCGCGCACGGCCTGCGCATCGGTGCGCGGCAGCTCGGGTGGAACCAGCGCGTGCGCCGCGTGCGTCCCGCCCGGCAGCGCGACGAGGTAGCGCGCGACCGCGCCCGGCCGCACCGTGCCGTCGTCCCACGACGAGGCCGGTGCGCGCACCACGGCGGTCGGCACGCTCGCGCGGATGCCGCGCTCGTCGACGCGGTAGACGCGCACGACGCCGCGGCGGACGCGCGGAAACCAGCCGACGCGCACCAGGTGCGGTCCGATCGCACCCGCGACGACCGTCGGCGCGATCGCGCGCGCGTCGAACCGTGCGTGCGCGCTGCCGAGGCCGGCCGGCTCGTTGGCGTGCGCGCGAATCGTCACCGCCACGGCGTCGCGCACCGCGACGACCGCGGCCGGTCCGCGATAGCGCAAGCGCGTCTGCCACTGGACGCTGCCGCGGTCGACGCTGAAGTCGAAGTCGCCGCCGCGCCGCAGCCGCGTCGGCGCGTCGCTCGCGTCGCGCAGATCGGCGCGCACGACCGCGCGCGCGGAGCCGTCGGGCGAGACGCCGAGCGGCTCGACGGTCAGGGTGAACGAGGACGCCGGTGCGCCGGACCAGACCTGCGTCGGCAGCGGTGCGGGCGTGCTGCGCGCCAGCGGCGTCGGCCACGCCGTCGGCTGCGCGCGCACGGCCAGCACGCAGCCGACCAGTAGCAGCGGCGTGAGCGCGAGCGCCGCACCCCTCACAGAACGAACTTGCGCAACCCGCGCGGCGCGTCGGAATCGACGCCGTTGGCGCGCCCGACCTGCAGCGCGAGCACTTGGCCGGTCACCAGCCACGCCAGCGTGTTGAACGGTTCGGGCGTGCGCGCCCCGAGCAGGGTGACCTCGCCGCACGGTTCGCCGATCGCATAGCGCGCCGCGCCGTTGGCGACCGCTTCGTCGAGCGGCCGCGCGACGACCGCTCGCGAGGCGTCGTCGACGATCCCGACGATGGCGCTGGACGCGTCGAGCATCGCGGAGCTGCCGTGGCGAAACTCGCCGGCCGGGAAACCCTCGGCGTGCACGTAGCTCGACTCCTTGATCTTCAGCGCCAGCTCGAAGGCGACCGGGACGCCGTAGCCGGCGCCCACGACCGCGACCGAACGGCGGCCGGCCAGATCGTCGGCCGCGCGTTCGACGTCCGCGACGCCCGGGCTCGCGAGCCACGCCTCGACGTCGTCGGCGGTGCGCCGCAGCGCGGCCGCGTCGCGGTGCGCGGCGCCGCCGGCCAGCGCCGCCGCCCACAGCACGATCGCCGCGGTCGTCGTCACGCTCTTGCTGGCCGGCACGGCGTGCTCGGGGCCGGCCAGGACGTCGATCGCGAGCTGCGCGCGCGCACCCAGCGGCGAGCCGGGATCGTTGGTCAGCGCGACGACCCGGTCGGCCGGCAGCACGTCGAGCGCGGCGAGCAGATCGGTCGAACGGCCGCTTTGCGAGAGCGCGACCACGCAGGCGTCGCGATACGCGGTGTGGTCGAACTGCGCTTCGGTCGCGGCCAGCGCCCACGCGCGCACGCCGCGCCGGCGAAACGCCAGCGCGCCCAGCAGGCCGACGCACAGCGAGCTGCCGCTGCCCAGGAACAGCACGTCGCGGCCGGCGACCGCGTCGGCCAGCCGGCGCGCCGCGTCGGACGCCGCAACCCGGCGCCACGCCGCGGGCTGCTCACGAATCTCGGCTTCGAAGCGCTCGCCGAGCACGGTGGTCAGTCGGTGACGAAGTGCGCGAGGACGTGCGCGCGCACGTCGGCGAGCGCGGCCGGATCGCCGACCCAGTCGTCGACGTCGAACGCGAAGATGACGGTCCCGTGCTTGGCGTTGACGGCGTAGCCCGCCATGGTGCGGACGTGCGAGAGCGAGCCGCTCTTGGCGAACAGGTGACCGGCCGTCGGGCTGTCGCTCGGGAAGTCGTCCTTGAGCGTGCCGCGCACCGCGGCGATCGGCAAGTCGTCGAGCACCAGGTCGCGATCGGCGCCGTTCCAATCGTGCTGCAGGATCGCGACGACGTCGTGCGGGGTGATGCGGTCGTAGACCGAGAGGCCGCTGCCGTCGACCAGGGTGATCGCGTTCACGTCGACACCCATACCCGCCAGCCACGTCTTCTCGAACGCGATGCCGTTGACGGCGCTCCCGGGCGGCCCGTCGACCGCGACCGCCAGCTCCCGCAGCAGCATCTCGGCGACCAGGTTGTCGCTGGGGAACCACATGTCGGCCAGCACGTCGCTCAGCGGCTCGGAGTCGTGCGACCACACCACCTTCGCGTCGGGTCGCTGCGGCGGGACGGGCTGCGTGGCGGGAGCGAAGGTCGTGGCGACCGGAATGCCGTGGTGCGAGAGCGCGGTGTCGAGCGCGGTCAGCGCGTAGGCGGCCGGACTCGACACGGCCGCGTCGACGTGGTCGGGCGCGCCGCCGAGCGGAATCACGCCGGTGACCGCGATGCAGCCCGACGGCGTGCGCGCGACGTCGATCGTGTCGCTCGTCCCCGCCGCGACGGTGCTGGCCGCGTCGACGATCGCACACGGGGCAACCGGCGCGGCGCTGACCGCGGGCGGATCGCCGCCTTTCGCGCCCGGCGTCACCGTCAGGTGCACGACGTTCTCCTCGAACGCCAGCGCACCGACGACCGGCGCGTAATAGTAGGCGAAATCGTCCCACGTCCATCCCGGCGGATAGCCGGGCGGCGTGTCGCGGCCTTCGTCGATGACCACCGACATGACGCCGCGAATGCCCGCCGCGGCGACCGCGCTCGCGGCCGCTTCGAAATCGGCCTGGTCGAGGAACGGATCGTTGCCCGCGCGCAGGATCAGCTGCCCCTGCAGTATGCCGTCCTTGACCGGCCCGTTGGCCACCAGCGTGGTGCGGAACCGGTAGTCGGGACCCAGCCGCTCGAGCGCCGCGCTCCCGACCAGCAGCTTGAGCGAGGAGGCCGGCTGGAACGCGTCGTCGGCGTTGCGCTCGTAGAGGACGCGGCCGTCGCGCGCGTCGACCGCGTACAAGCCGACGTGCGCGCCGTGCAGCGTCGTCGCGCCGCTGAGCGTGACGTCGACGTTGGCCGCCAGCGCGGCGATCTGCTGATCGGTCCACGGCTCGCCGCTGGCGACGGGCTTGGGGACGTTGGCGCCCAGGGCGCGGTCGACGGCCAGCGCGGGCGCGCTCGCCGCCAGCGCCACGCCGATCGCGAGCAGCGCGAGCGCGGCGCGCGTCACGCCGGGACGCGCTCGGCGACGCGACGCGCGATGAAGGTCGCGACCTCGCTGGGGAGCGTCCCGCGTCCGAAGCCGGCGTCGTAGCCGAGCTCGGCCGCCAGCAGGTTGGTCACCCGCGGGCCGCCGGCGATCAGCACCACGCGCTCGCGCAGGTGCTCGGCCTCGAGCAGCTCGCCCAGCGCGGTGAAGTTCGCGATGTCGCTGCCCTTCTGGGTGACGACCTGCGAGGCGAGGATCGCGTCGACCTCGCGCTCCTTGGCGAAGCGGACGAGATCCTCGACGGCGATCTGGCTTCCGAGATTGTACACGTCGAAGCCGTGGTACCGCTCCAGACCGTAATCGCCCTTGTAGCCCTTCATGTTGAGGATCGCGTCGATCCCGACCGTGTGCGCGTCGGTCCCGATGCAGGCGCCCACGACCTTGAGCTTGCGCCCGACCCGCTGCGCGATCAGCGCGTCGACCTGGTCCATCGCCAGCGCGTCGCGCGCGGCCGCCGGGACGGCGACCGTCGAGACGTCGATCGCGACCGGCGTGCGCGCGTACACGACGAAGAACGAGAAACCGGCGGCGATGGCGCGGCCTTCGACGACCGCGACGTCGGTGAAGCCCATCTTGGCGACGAGCTGCCGCGCCGCTTCGTCGGCGGCTTCGCTCCACGCGATCGGCAGCGTGAACGAGAGCTGGACGGCGCCGTCGTCGAGCGTGTCGCCGTACGGCTTGACCAGGCTCACGGCGCGGCCGCCAGCTCGCCGGCCAGCGCGTCGGCGAACGGGTTCCAGTACGTGGGCGCCTTGGCGAAGACGCCCTCGAAGCCGCGGCCGCCCTCGCGCGGGCGGCGCACGTCGGCGAAGCTGCCGTCTTCGATGGCGGCCATCAGGCCGCGCTCTTCGACGCGTTCGAGCAGGCGCAGCGCGCCGGTCAGGACGTCCTGCGCGCGCCGTTCGATGCGCCCGCCGGACTTGAACTCGATCTCCTCGCCGAAGTGGCGCGCGGTGCCCATCACGTAGCGCGCGTTCTCCAGCGCCAGCGCGCGATCGCCCAAGAACGGCGTATGGATCGCCTCGGTCAGCATCCCGCACAGGTGGATCGTCTGGTTCGTGATGACCGAGGTCAGGTTGAAGAGCGCGTCGATCAAGTGGCCCTTGAAGATGTCGCCCGTCATGTGCTTGGTCGGCGGCATGTACTTGAGCGGCGCGTGCGGGAAGATCTGACGCGCCAACTGCGCCTGCGCGACTTGGAACAAGAAACCGTCTTCGAGATCGGGGTCGATCTCGTACGCGTCGCCCAGCCCGATCTGCGCGTCCGGCAGACCGGCGCGATGCGCGAACGCCTCGTTGACGAACTGCGAGGCCAGCACCGCGGGCGCCTGTTCGACCGCGTCCGCGGTCGTCAGATAGTTGTCCTCGCCGGTGTTGATGATGATCCCGCTGCGCGCGTTGAGCTGGCGCGAGAAGTGCTGGTCGACGAAGGTGCGCTGCATGTTGATGTCGCGGAACAGGATGCCGTACATCGAGTCGTTGAGCAGCATGTCGAGCCGCTCGAGCGCCGCGGTCGCCGCGATCTCCGGCATGCACAGACCGCTGGCGTAGTTGGTCAGCATCACATAGCGGCCCAGGCGCTCGGAGACCTCGTCGAGCGCGACGCGCATGATGCGGAAGTTCTCCTGCGTCGCGTAGGTGCCGCCGAAGCCTTCGGTGGTGGCGCCGTAGGGGACGTAGTCGAGCAGCGACTGCGCGGTCGAGCGGATGACCGCGATGATCTGCGCGCCGGCCTCGGCGGCGGCCACCGCGGCGGTGCGATCTTCGTAGATGTTGCCGCTCGCGACGATGACGTAGAGCAGCGGCGGCGGCGCTTGCGGGAGGCGCGCCAACCGCGCGGCGCGCTCCACGCGGGTCGCGTCGATCCGCGCCATGCCGCGCTCGACGTACGGCGCGAGCGCGGCCCGCAGCGCCGCCTCGGGCGTCGCGGCCGGGTCGGGCAGCGGCTCGCCGGCGGCGACCGCCTCGGCGATCTGCTGCGGCGTGCGGCCCGTTTCGGCGAGCGCCGCGCCGAGCGCGCGGGCGACGCCCTGCTCGCGCGCCGCCAGGGCGTCGACGAGCCGGTTCGCCAGCGGGACGCCGTCGGCGTCGACCCCGTCGATTCCGCACAGACGAGCGACCGCCCGCTCGACGCTCAGCGTCGAGTGGGTGGCGATGAAGGCGGCGATCGGGTCGACGATGGCGCGAGCCAGACGGCGCGCTTCCGCGACCTGACCGGCATCAATACGGAGCTCCATGGCGCTTTGCCCAACGTTCCGGGCCCCCCATCCGGTTTCCGCCCCCGATCGCTTCGTCGATCGGTCGCCGAGGGTCGCTGTCCGATCCAACGAATCGGTGCGCAATGGTGACGCTGGACACGCTGACGGCCGAACAGCACGCGTTCTGGAACGAGCGCGGCTTCCTGCACCTGCCCGGCTTCTACAGCCCGGCGCAGATCGACGACCTCGACGCCGTCACCGACTGGATGTGGCGGGAGAAACCGCGCGACGTCACCGTCGACGATACGGCAACCGCTCGGCGCGTCCAGCTCTGCGCCTGTGAGGGTCCGGAGCGCACCCGGTACCGGCTCAACGATCTGTACCTGCTCTCGGACACCGTCCGGCGCACTGCCCTGGATCCGCGCATGGTGCCGATCCTCTGCTCGCTGCTCGGCGATTCCCCCGTGCTGTGCAACACGCGCACCCTCGAGACGGGAACGGCGCAGCCGATGCACGTCGACACGTTGTTCATGACGCCGCAGACCGACGACGCGCTCATTGCGACCTGGATCGCCGTCGAGGACGTGCTGCCCGAAAATGGCCCGCTGTTTTACGTTCCCGCCAGCCACGCGTTGCCGCCGTACCGCTTTTCCACCGGCTCGCAGCACTGCGTGCCGGAAGAGATGTCGCTCTGGACCAACGCGATCGAAGCGGGGATCGCCGAGCGCGGGCTGCGCCGCGAGCAGCTCCTCGCGCGCCGCGGCGACGCGTTCATCTGGCACGCGCGCCTGGTCCACGGCGGCGCGCCGATCATCAATCCGGTCGGCACACGCAAGAGCCTGGTCTCACACTTCTACTCGCGCGGCGATTGTGAGTGGATGGGCGCCTCCGTCTTGCGCGCGGGGGCGGGCCTTTGGCTCAACCGCCCGCCGCAAGCCGTCGCGGAGGCGGGCATCCCGCCCGCGCGCCGTGGCAGCATCGACGACTGGCCGGCCTCGTCCGGCAAGGTCACGGGATCGATCGACGGCGTGCAGGTCGAGCGGAACGCGCTGATCGTGCGGGGATGGGCCTACGAGCTTCGCTCCCCGGGCCGCGTCCTCGCCGTGGCGGCGCGGGCCGACGGCTTACGGTACGACGCGCGCATCGGCTTGGCGCGTCCCGACTTGCCCGCGGTGCTGCACGAGCCGGGGACGGCCGTCGCCGGCTTCGAGCTGCGGATCGGCCTGGACAACCTCGACCGCAGCCGCAACCACCTCACCGTCGACGCAAAGCTTGACGACGGACGCGTGCTCACGGTCGGCGTCGCCCAGCTACCGCCGCGCCCTCAGTAGATCGAAGCGAAGGGCCGCTGCGAGGCGTGCGCCTCTTCGAGGATCGTCATCCAGGCGATGTTGTACCAGCGCGGGTTCGTCAGCCAGCCGACGTTGTCCAGGGGCAGTCTCGCCAGCATGTCGTCGATCGACTCGAGCACGGTGACGGCCGGCGTGAAGCCCAGCGCCTGCGTCATCTTGAGGTTGGCCATGCGGTAGTCGCGCACCAGCTTCGGCAACGGCGCCTCTTCGAGCGTGACGTGGCGCCCGCGCAGCGAGAGCGAACCGGCGACCAGCATCGCCAGCTGGCGCACCTGATAGTTCTCCTGCATCACGTTGAAGATCTGGCCGCGCACCAACTCCAGCGGGGCGTTGAGGCAGACGACGTGGGCGCGCGCGACGTCGCTGACGTCGACCAGCGGACGCCACTGCCAACCGCCGCCGTGCAGGTACAGCTTGCCGACCGTGACGGCGTCCTTGAGGAAGGTGTTGACGACCAGGTCGAAGCGCATCCGCGGCGACCAGCCGTAGACGGTTCCCTGGCGCAGGATCGTCGGCCCGAAGCGCTCGTCGGCCAGCGCCAGCAGCGCGTCCTCACCGTACTTCTTCGAGATCGAGTACGCGCCGCGCGGCTCGACCGGGGTCCGCTCGTCGAACATCCCCGGCCCGATCCCGTCGTACAGCGACGCCGAGGAGCCGAACACCAGCCGCCGGATCCCGCGCCGGCGACACGCCTCGCCCAGCCGCTCGGTCGCGATCGCGTTCATCTGCCAGTTGGCGTCGGGGTTGTACTCCGCGGTCGGGTCGTTGGAGAGGCCGGCCAAATGCGAGACGCCGTCGATCCCCTCGAGCCAGCCGTCGTCCCAGTCGCGCAGGTCGCCGGCGATCGCCGTCAGGCGGCCGTCCGAGCGCTCGGCCAGCTCGTCCAGGGCACTCGACCCGAAGAAGAACCGGTCGACGACCCGGACCGAGTCGCCGCGCTCGAGCAGTTGGCGGCACAGCTCGAGGCCGATGTAGCCTCCGCCGCCGGTGACCAGGACGTGCATGCGAGCGACCCACTACGGCCGCGCGGCGGCGGAGTCCCCCGCCCGCGCCTGGTGCCGGGCTGGGAAACTTCCCGACCGGCGGGCGAGTATTCGAGAGTAGGATGGCTGTGCAGTCAGTCCCCGAGCTCGCGGACGAAGGTCTCGTCCAGGCGGTTTTGGATGGTGAGCGCGACGCGTTCGGCGTCCTCGTCGAGCGCTACAAGCGTGGCATCGCGTCGTTCATCGGCGCCTCGGTCCGCTCGAGTTCGGACGTCGCCGACTTGACCCAAGAGACGTTCCTGCGCGCGTACGCGCACCTGGGCACGTTCAACCCCGACCTGGGCCGCTTCTCGACCTGGCTCTATCACATCGCGCGCAACGTCGTGCGCACGTTCCTGGGCCGCTCGCTGCGCCGCCCCGCGCTGGCCGAGCTGGGCGAGGACCAGACGATCGAGAACACGCTGGCCGACGTCTCCCACGAGGCCGATCCGGCCGGCGGCGTGCTGCGCGCGGAGGCCGAAGCCGAGGTGCGCGCCGCCCTCGCCGAGCTGCCGGAGCGCACGCGCACGATCCTTGCGCTGCGCTTCTACGACAACATGGACTATCAGACGATCGCGACCACGATGGGGCTCTCGCTGGGCAACGTCAAGACGCTGATCCATCGCGGCAAGCTGGCGCTGGCGCACAAGCTGCGCGAACGCGAAGCCGCCGCGCGCGGGCTCTCGCCGACGCAGGCGCTGCGCTCGACCCTCGGAGGCTATGGTGAACTGCAGCTCGTCTGAGCTTCTGTTCGAAGCCTATCTCGACGACACGCTGCCGCCGCGCAAGCGGGTGGGCGTGCGCGCGCATTTGCGTTCCTGCGGCCGCTGCGCCGGCCTGTTCGAGGAGCTGCGCGTCGTCGACGCGCTGCTGGCCGGTCCCGCCGAGCCGGAGCTGCCGGCGAACTTCACCTTCGCGACGATGGCCGAGGTGCGCTCGCTGCCGCGTCCGCACGTGTGCGCGCCGCCCCTGGCCGCGTACCTGGTCTGCTATCTCGTCGCGGCCTGGCTGCTGATCGGCGCCGCGTTCCTGGTCGAGACGGCGGCGATGCGCGTGCTCGGCACGACGGCGCTGGCGCTCAGCCGCGCGCTGCTGCGCTCGCTGGGATCGGCGGGCGTGGTCCTCTCGCGCGTGCTCGACACCTTCGGCTCGCTCGGAACGCTGGCCACCTTCGCGTTCATGGTCTGCGTGGCACTGGCGAGCGCGCTGGCGGTCGGGATCATCGTCGTACGGCCGCGGCTGACCGCGCGCTTGCGCTCGTGAAGACGGTCCTGTTCGCGCTGCTCGTGGCGTTCGTCGCGCTGACGGGCCTGGCGCAAGCGCAGACCGACGACGTCCGCGGCCAGAGCGGCAGCGTCACGCGCGTCTTCCGCGACGTCTACGTCCCGCCGGGCGAGGTCGTCGACGGCGACGTCGACGTCGTGTTCGGCAACGCGCAGATCGCCGGCATCGTGACCGGCAACTGCAGCGCGGTGTTCGGCAACTGCATGGTGGTCGACGGCGGCGAGATCGGCGGACACCTCTCGACCATCGGGCCGGGCGGTTTCGTGCCGATTCCCTGGGTCAACGGCGAGCACGCCGGCTACGGCTTCGCCGAGCAAGATCGCGCGCTGCTGTGGCGGTTCGCCTCGAGCGCGGTCGTGCTGCTGATGTTCTTGCTTTTCCCGCTACGCATGCGGCTCGCGCTCGATCGCGTCGAGCGGCATCCGGCGCTGGCCGCCGCGACCGGCGTGTTCGCGTTCTTGGCCGTCATCCCGATCGCGATCGTCCTGTGCATCAGCGTGATCGGCATCCCGCTCTTGCCGGTCGAGATCTTGGCGGTGCTGGCCGGCTTGTGGCTGGGCACCGGAGCGATCGCGCTGGTGATCGGGCGCCGGCTGTGCGAGCTGGTGATGCCCAGCACGACGCCCTCGCCGCTGTTGGCGCTGATCCTCGGCCTGGTCGTCGTCTCGGCCGCCGAGACGGTGCCCGGCGTCGGTTTGCTCGTCACCGCGCTGGTTTGGCTGGTCGGCCTGGGCGCCGCGATCCTGACCTGCGTGCGCTCGACGCAGATCGAGACGGCGGTCCACCGGGCGCCGATCGGTGGTCCTCCGATGCAAGGCTGGCGCTGAAGAGGCACCTCGTCCGGGGAAGCGAAACCGGGGGCTCCTGACTCCCTTCCCCGCGAGCAAGAGGTACGTTGTGGGCCTGGTCGTGACCGGCATCTCTCAGAACGGCGACATCACGAAGTTGGAGGGCGCGCTCAAGGCGGCTGGACTGCCGCTCGATCCGCTCCAACTGATCGGCCCCGACGATTCGACGCAAGGCGCGGGCAACGCGTCGCGCGGCGTCGTCAATCCCGGGCTCATCACCGGCGACACCGGACAGGGTACCGGCGTCCCCGGCATCACCACCGGGCAGGGCACCGCGATCGGCGGCTACGGCACGCAGTACTTCCGCAACGAGTCGCTCAGCGACCGCCTCGACGACTTCGAGATTCCGGACGACGAGGTCGAGAACTACGTCGAGGCGCTGCAGGACGGCCGCAGCGTCGTCGGTTACTTCGCCAAGGACACCAACATCGATCAGGTCGAGCAGATCTTCCGCGCCAGCGATCTGGCCAAGGTCAAGCGCTTCTAACGGCTCAGCGGCGGCGCAGCACCGCGAGGTCCTGATTGAAGACGGCGCCCGGGATCACGTCGAGTACCTCGAAATAGCGCGACCACTCTTCGAAGACGTAGCGCCGGCTGACGAAGGTGTTGTAGTACAGGCTCGCGTCGGCGCCGGAATCGTCGAGATCGCTGTTCTTTCCGGCGACGTAATAGCCGCGCATACGCCACCGCGCGTATTGCTCGAGCGGAAGCTGGCCTTCGAGCCACGCCATCTCGCCGTGGATCGTCAACAGCACGGCGGCGCCCGGCGCCGTGACCCGCTGCAGCTCGGCGAGCCACTCGTGGTGGTTCTCCTCGGTCAGGTGGGTCATCACCGAGATGCCGAAGGCGACGTCGAAGGTGTCGGAAGGCAGTCCGGTCGGCGGCCGCAACGGAACCAGCTCGAAACGCGCCCCCGGAATGTTCTCGCGGCACCACGCGACGTTGTCGGCGTCGATGTCGATGCCGGTGACTGCCTGCAGCGCCGGAACGTAGCGCAGCACGCGGCCGCAACCCGAGCCCCAGTCGAGGATCGCGGTCGCATCGGCGAACGAACGGCCGAAGTACTGTTGCAGCGCGCGGTCCAGGCGTGCGTACGTCGTCCCGCCGATCCGCCGGAACATGTCGCGGTCCGGCGTGCCGGCGACGCGCCGGCGGCGCCCCTCATCCGGCATTACGAGTCGCTCGCGCCAATAGTGGATGCCCTGATAGCCACCGAACGGCGCGCTCGTGTGCAGGCTCACGAAGCGATACGCATGGTCGCCGTCTTCATCGTCGACGCTGGCGAAGGTCGCTTCGAAGCCGAAGCGCGTGTTCAGCGTCTCCAACCCGAAGAACGCGGCGACGTCCGGGCGATCGACCGACGCGAACGAGAGCGGCAGGACGCCGTCGCGCAGCAGCGAGACCGGCATCGCGACGCCGTAGGGCGGCACGCCCCAGCCGCTGAGCACCGTCACGTCGCCGGAGCTGCGCAGGCTGTCGATGCGCCAGACCCCGTTCGCGAGCGCGCTCTGGAACAGTTCCGCCTTGGCGAGCTGTACGCCGCCCACCAACCGTTCGCCGCCGATCAACAGCGAGCCGGTGGACGTGAATCGCGCGGTCACGACGAACGGCCGCTCACGGAGCCGGCGCGGGAGCCGAAACGCAAAACCGCAGCGGCCGTCACCGAGTCCGGCGTCCGCGAGATCGGGCCGATAGTCGCGACCGCGGACCTCGCCGACGAGTTGCCCGTCAACGGCGATGCGAACGCGAGCGCTCACGCGCTGATCGACGTCGTAGGCCCAGCCGCGCACGAAACTTCCGTCGGCGACGTCGACCGCACCCACCGTGCTCGACCTCGCACCCGCGCGGCGTACGCGGAAACTAGGCAATGGGGGCGTCGCGGCTTTCCGGAGCGCTGGGGATACGGCGTTCGAACTTCTTCACGATCAGCCCCACCACCAGCGAGACCTCGTCGAGCTTGAGCAGACGCGCGACGGCGAGGAACGCCAGCGCCCCGATGCAGAGCTGACCCAACAGGTACAGCGCTTCCGCGGCGAACGGGTGCACCGGGTCGGTCGAGAACGTCGCCAGCCACTGCAGCGCGGCCACCATCGCCGCCGAGCACAGCAGTGCGCCGCCCACCGTTCGCGCCAACAGCCGCACGTCGAACCCGCCCAGCAGACGCCACACCAGCATGCCCAGCAGCACGGCCTGCAGCGACTGGCTGACGGCGTTGGCGCCCAGCAGTCCGCGCGCGCCGAACGGGCCCAGCCACAGCATCGAGAGCACGATGTTGACCACGACCGTCAGCACCGAGATGACGACGGTCAGCCGCACCTCCCCGCACGCGAAGCAGCACCGGCTGAGCACGACGTTGGCGGCGGTCGCCACCAGGCCGGCCGCCGCGATCGGCAGCAGGTAGGCGGTCAGGATCGTCGAGGCGTTGCCGAACTGTCCGCGCTCGAACAGGGTGCGCACGATCGGCGTCGCCAGCACCGCCAGCCCCAGCGAGGCCGGGATCGCGATGAAGGTCACCAGCCGCAGCCCGGTGACGATGCTGCGCCGCACCTCGGCGTGGTTCTCGCGCGCGAACTGCGAGGCCAGCAGCGGGAAGATCACGGTCGCGATCGCGGCGGCGAAGATCTGCTGCGGGAAGCCGACCAGCTTGGTCGCGTAGTTGATCCCCGAGATGTAGCCCGGCGGCAGTGTCGAGGCGAAGAAGCGGTCGAAGAACAGCGCGATCTGGCCGGCCGCCGAGCCGACCACGATCGGGCCCAGCATCTCGAGCATGTGGCGCAAGCCGGGGTGGCGCAGGTCGATGGTCGGCCGATAGCGGCCCAGCCGCAAGAACGAGGGCAGCTGCACGAGCAGCTGCGCGCACAGCCCGAGCGTCGTCCCGAGCACCAGCGCGTAGATCCCGATGCGCGAGAACAGCGTGACCACGGTCGCGATCGTGACCAGGTTGATCGCGATCCCCTGCAGCGCGGTCCAGCCGAAGCGGTGATGCGCGTTGAGCGCGGCGGCGACCACGCCGGCCAACGAGGTCCCGATGATGCTCGGCATCATCCAGCGCGTCATGCGGACCGCCAGCCACATCTGCGGCGGCGGGAAGCCGTGCGCGATCAGCGGGACGTACCACGGCGCCAGCACCCAGCCGACCGCGCAGCTGATCACCAGCACGATCGCGAGCACGTTGACGATCGTGTTCGCGAGCCGCCAGCCTTCCTCGTCGCGCCCGGTGGCCAGGTAGTGGCTGAAGACGGGGACGAGCGCGCTCACCAGCGCGCCGTTGAACAAGCCGAACAGGATGGTCGGCACCGTCGCCGCGGCGAGAAAGGTGTCGAGCTCCCAGCGCGTCCCGAAGTAGCGCGCGCTGACGAGCTCGCGGCCGAACCCGAGCAGCGTCGAGGCGAGGGTGGCGACCATGACCAGGACGGTCGAGCGGGCGACGGCCGTCGGCGTGGGCGGAGGGACGGCGTGGAGGTGGCGCTCAGTGCGCGCCGGTTCCACCCAAGACCTCCGGGATCGTGCGCAAGACGATGCGCAGATCGCCGCCGATGGTCCAGCTGTCGATGTAGCGGTTGTCCAGCTCCATCCACTCGTCGAACGAGAGCGCCGAACGGCCCGAGATCTGCCACAGGCAGGTTACCCCCGGGCGCATGCACAGGCGGCGCATCGCGACCGCGTCGTAGTGCGCGACCTCCTCGGGCAGCGGTGGCCGCGGCCCGACGACCGACATGTCGCCGAGCAGCACGTTGACGAAGTTGGGCAGCTCGTCGATGCTGGTGCGCCGCAGCAGCGCGCCGACGGCGTGCACGCGCGGATCGCGACGGATCTTGAAGACCGGACCATCGACCTCGTTGAGGTGCGCGACCTCTTCGCGCCGCGCGTGCGCGTCGCGAATCATCGTGCGCAGCTTGAACAGACGGAAGCGGCGCCCGTTCATACCGACCCGCTCCTGCACGTACCACGGCGAGCCGCCGGTGGCGGCGACGATCGCCAATGCGGCCACCAGCATGACCGGCGCCGTGATCACCAGGACGCCGGCCGCCACGACGACGTCGAAGCCGCGCTTGAGCGCGTACTGCCAGGCCGGCCGCGGCGGCGCGGCCGGCACCGGGTAGGGCAGCGCGCCGGCATCGCGCCGGCGCGCCGGCGGGGGCAGCGTCTGGACGGCGCTCACGACGGACCCAGCACGGCTTCGAACCGTTCGCCGACGTGGCCCAGCCCGTCGATGACCTCGAGCAGCGCGCCCCCGCCGCCGTACTCGACGTACGGGACGTACTCGCGGGTGTGGTCCGTGCCGGGCTGGGTAGGATCGCACCCGTGGTCGGCTGTGAACATCAGGCGGTCGCCGGGGCGAATCCGCTCCAGCAGCTCGGGAATCCGCGCATCCAAACGCATCAACGCGTCGCCGTACCCACGCACGTCGCGCCGATGGCCGAACTTCGTGTCGAAGTCGTTCAGGTTGACGAACACCAGCCCGTGCTCTGTGGCATCGGCCAGGGCCAGCGCGCGGTCCACGGCCTCCGTGTTGTCGGCGACGCGGACTGACGAGCGGATCCCGTGACCGCTGTAGATATCGCAAATCTTCCCGACCGCGTGCACGGCTACACCCGCCCGTTCCAATCGGTCCAAAACGGTCTCGGGCGGCGGGATCGCATAGTCGCGGCGGTTGGGGGTGCGCACGTAGGCGCCGGGGCTGCCGGTGAACGGCCGGGCGATGACGCGGTTGACCTCGTGCGGGGGAACCAGCATGGCCCGCGCCTTCTCGCACCAGTCGTAGAGGGTCGCCAGCGGGACCGTCTCCTCGTGGGCCGCGACCTGGAAGACGGAGTCGGCCGAGGTGTACAGGATGGGGCGGCCCGTCCGCTGGTGCTCCTCGCCCAGCTCGGCGATGATCTCGGTGCCCGAGGCCGGGATGTTCCCCAACGGCGGCTTGCCGACGATCGCGGTGAACGCCTCGACGACCTCTGCCGGGAAGCCGCTCGGATAGGTGGGGAAGGGGACTTCCGTCACGACACCGGCCATTTCCCAATGGCCGGTAATGGTGTCCTTCCCTTTTGAGCGTTCCCTCATCTTACCGACCGCGGCGAGCGGGGGGGCGTCGCCGGATATACCTCGGATGGGGGTGATGTGACCGAGTCCCAAACGCTCGAAATTAGGCATGCGCAGCCCCCCCAGGCGGGCGGCGACGTTCCCGATCGTGTTCGCGTTGGAAGCGTCGTGGTAGGCCTGAGCATCTGGGAGGGCACCGACGCCGGCGGAGTCGAGAACGAAGGCGAGAATGCGCGGCATGGCGTTCGGCGCCGTTCCATCCAGCGCAGGATCGCGCCTCCCGTGTGGCTGAACGCGTGAATCTGCTCATGCGCCTTACGGTAGCCTGCATGCTCGCGTGCGCGCTCGCGGTCGGTCTTCCATCGCTCGCGGCGGCCACGCCGACGAGGAGCCTCGACGTGCGCGGCCGGCAGGTCGACTTCTTCTACGACCGCTACGAGATGACGGCGGACGGCGACGTGCGGGTCCAGCTCTCCGACGGGACCGTGATCCGCGGCGACACCTTCGCCATGGACCTCAAGCTCAATCGCTACATCGTCGCCGGCAACGTCCACGTCGACGGCAAGACCGTCCACCTGACGGGGGCCGCGCTGGCCGGCTACCTGGACCTGGACAAGACCTACTTCTTGCCCGAGACGACCGGAGCGCCGCAACGCTGGACGTTCTTCGGCAGCGATTGGACCGACGAGCACCCCGGTCGCGCACAGCCGGGCGACACGTTCTACCTGCCCGACCTGACCGGACTACGCCCCTACATCCGCGCGCAACGGGTGCTGATCGTCCCGCGCGACGTCGCAACCTTCACCAACTTGAGCATCGCGCCGCTGGGCCTCTCGGTGCCGCTGCCGCGCTACGTGTTCGTCTTCTCAGCCAACTCGCACTATTTCGAGAACGCGTTCGCGGGCGGGCGCTTCGACGTCGGCATCCCGCTGCTCGGCGGCGAGCACAGCCTGAGCGCGCTGCACGTGCGCAACGACCCGATCGACGGCACGTATCTGGCCTTCGACCAGCACTTCGTGTGGGACAAAGACTACGTCGTCTTCGCCATCGACCCGCTCACGCAGCCGCAGAAGCAGATCAACCTGATCGGCTACAAGCGCTGGTCTCCCAAGTTCGAGAGCCGCATCTTCGCGCAAGAGACGATCGACGCGCAAGAGCCGTCGGTCACGCACGACCTAGGCCTGTTCGGTGAGCCCGCGAACGCCGCGGCGTTCGGCGAGCTCGACCTCAACGCCGGCCTGCGCCATTCCGGTCTCTCGTTCGTGCGCGACAACTATTACGGCTATCTGCTGGGGTACTACCACCCGCCCGACGACGCGGCGTTCGACCCGGACCCGCCGTACGACCCGCGCTGGCGCGAGCACCCGACGACCACCACGCTGAGCTGGACGGAGGCCGAGACGCGCGCCTTCGGCCGCTACGCGCCGCTGCTCTTCCGGCTGCGCAGCGGCGTCGGCGACGCGCACGACGTCTACGGCGAAGGCGGCTTCCCCAACGAGCAGCCGGGGCCCGAGGACGCCTTCTATCACTATCTGGGCGGCACGTTCTACACCTCGCCGATCAAGGTCGGCCGGTACTCGTTCAGCACCAGCTACGACCGTCAGCTCGAGTGGTTCAATACGCCGCACTTGCTCGACGAAGGCGACCTGCGCTTCGCGCTGGGGCGTCCGTTCGACAAGCAGCACATCAACGCGTTCCTCTCCTACGACGTCCAGACGCTCGACGACAAGTGGGGCGCGCTGCAGGACGAAGCCTACCCCGCGCCCTTCGGGAACACGATCTGCAACCCGGGCTACGGCTGCTACTCCGGCCAAGACGCGTTCGTCGGCCTGGCGACGATGCGCACCTGGTCGATCTCGGGCGTGTGGTCGCCCAGCAGCGCCTTCACGCTCAACGTGATCGCGCAGCGGCGCTACGACTTCCCGGCACCGGTGCCGGGTCCGCCGTACGGCTACGGCCGCTCGCCCGAGGACGTCACGGCAGATGTCCGCATTCGGCTGGCGCCGAACATCCTGCTCGACCTGAGCCGCACGTACTCGTTCGGGTTCGGCGGCAATCGCTGGAACCCGGGAGGGACGTTCGCACTCCTGCCATGACGACACGACGCATCTTCACGCTGCTTGCGATCCTCGCGCTGTGCGCGCTGGCGCTGCCCACGCTCGCGCAAGGCGGCCTCGTGCGCTTCACCGGCCAGCTGCTCGATGTGCGCGACGGCTACGTCTACTTCAGCACCGGCGATGCGTTCAAGCTCGCGCCCGACGTCAAGCTGCTCGACTACGTCACCGGCAAGCCGACGACGCTGCAGCCGCACGTCAAGCTCTACGCGCGCGCCGTGCTCGACCCCGCGACCAAACAGGTCACCGAGCTGGATCTGACGCCGAAGAAGGTGCCGTTCCAAACCGTCTTCGCGCCCGACGTGACGGCGGCCGCCGCCAACACCGCCACCGTCGTCGCACCCGAGCTGATCGGCGGCAAGCGCATCACCGGCAAGCAGGTGCCGGTGGAGTTCCTGGTCACCGTGCCGCCGACGACCGCGATCACCGACGTCGTCTACCTCGCGACCGACGTGAGCAACTGGAACCCGCAAGCGGTCCGGCTCGACCGCGTCGACGGCGAGCGCTACCGCACCGTGCTGCATCTGGCGTCGGGGACGAAGTTCACCTTCCGCGTCACGCGCGGCTCGTGGAACTCCGTCGCCGTCGGCCCCGACGGCCTCGAGGAAGATCCGATCACGTTCTTCGTCCCCGAGACCGACGCGTACTCGCGCAAGGTCACCGTGGCGGCGTGGTCCGACGACCGGACCGGAGCGCCGCAGGAGGCGCAGCCCGGCGCGGTGCCCACGCCCTTCAACCCGAACCCGTTCAACAACGGGAGCGGACTCTTCCCGCGCTCGCGCGCGACGCCGCCCGGCGGACTCCCGCCGACGCGGCCGGGACCGCAGAATCCCCCGTGACCGGCCGGCGCGCGGTGGCCGCGCTGGCCGCGGTGGCCGGTTTGGCCGGCCTTCCGGCGACCGCGTGGGCCCGGCCCAGCGCCGGCCTCGACGGTGGTACGATCCTCTTCTTCGCCGACACGTTGGCGCTGGTCGCGCGTAACGGCGCGACGCTGCGGCTCGACGGCGGCATCCGGGCCGGTGCCGACGCGATCGCGGTCGATTTGAAGACCGATCGCGTCGTGCTGGCCGGTCATGCCTTCATCCAGCGTGGCAGCCTGCGCGCGGACGCGGACGCGATCGCGCTCGACCTGGACGACCAGCGGATCGACCTGCTCGACCTCGCCAGCGGCGACCACCGCACGACGCGCGCGCTCGGCGAGGCCGTCCAAGCGCCGATCGATCCGGCGCGCTTCGCCTTCCCCGACGTCGTCGACCGCTACGCGTACATCCGGGCCAAGCACGCCGCGATCACGCCGCACGCCAACGTGCGCTTTCGCCCGGCGGCGTTCCCCACGTCGGTGGGGGCGGTGCCGGTCCCCTCGTACCTCTACACGTTCGCGACCTCGGCCGGCTTCGGCGCCAGCGCGCTGCCGGCGGCCGACTTCGATCAGCCCTACGGGCTGTGGGGAACGCCGTACGCGCTGACGACCGTGCACGGGCGCTGGATCGACGGACCGCCGGCCGGCCCCGACATCGGCCTGCAGGAGCAGCTCGCGAACGGCGACGTCGAGTACGCCACCGCGGCGGTCGATCAGCCGTTGCGCGGCCAGATGTCGACCGGCTTCGACGCCTACCGGCGCATGAGCCCGATCTACACGATCAGCGCGCAGGGCACCGATGCGCTGGGCATCTGGGCGGCGCAGACCAGCTTGGGCGCGGCCTTCGGCCAGGCCGGTGGACGCGTCACGCTGGTCGCCGGCTCGTTCGGAACCTCGTCGTTCGACACCAGCTTGCGGACGCCGGACCTGCCGCTCGTGGGCGGCACGACGCTGCGTCTGACCGGCGACGTCGGCTACGACGCGCGGCGCGGCGGCCTGCTGACGGTCCTGCCCGATGCCGCCCACTACGCGACCGTGTGGCGGCACAGCCTGGACGCGTTCCTGGCCACGCCGGTCGTGCGCGCGCCGCTGGGCACCCGCCTGAGCGCCACGCTGGAAGGAACGCGCACCTGGTACGCGTTCCCGCACCGCTACGACCAGCTGACGGGCACCGTCACCGCGTCCAAGCAGTTCAGCCGGGCGTTCACGATGCTGGGGACGTACCAGAACGCCTGGAGCGCCGAGGTCTATCCGTACGCGCAGGCGCTGTTCTATCCGCCCCCCAACCCGCCGCTGTTGGCACCGGACGGCACGCCGTGGTACGGCTACGACGCGTTCGCCGGCGTCGCGGTCGCGCGTTCCACGACGGTGACGGCGCAGCTGACGCCGAACGTCAACACGTCCGCGCAGCTGGCGGTGACGCGTAGCGACGACTTCTTGCAATTCGACGGGATCGGACCGCCGCCGTGGACCGTCACCGGGACGCTGCGCATGCGTCCCTTCCCGAACTTCGGGATCCAGCTCTCGCGCAGCTACGCCTTCGACTGGGGCGGCGTGCGTTGGGTCCCCCGTTGGAGCATCTCGATCACCCCGTGACCCATCCGCTGTTGATCGCCGCCGCGGCGGCCTCGCTCTTCCGTGTCGTGCCGCTCGCGTGCAGCGACGATCGCCTCGCGATCGCCGGCGGCGGCGTCGTGCGGCTCGCGGCCGGTGCCTCGTGCGCGGGGATCGTGCCCGGCAAGGCGATCGCGATCGAGCTCGACGCCGACGGCCGCGCCACCCCGCGCGCGCTCGATCCGGCCGCACATCCGGCCTCGGCCGCGGACGTGCCGAAGGCGGCGTACGTGCTGGCGCCGGTCGCGCCGGCGGACGCCGACACCGCCGACCAAGTGGTGGTCACGATCGACGTGTTCGTCCCGCCGCGCACGCCGGCCACCGACGACATCTACCTGAGCACCGATCGCAGCGACTGGAATCCGGCCGAGATCCGCATGGACCGCGTCGACCCGCGCCACTACCGGCTGGGCATCCCGCTGCGCCGCGGCGCGCGGCTCGCGTTTCGCGTCACGCGCGGCAGCTTCGGGACGACCGAGCGCGACGCGGCCCGCGCGCTGCCGCCGGCGCACGTGGTGATCGGCGCGCCGAACGTCGACGTACGGGTCACGGTCGCGGCCTGGGCGGACATCGATTGAGCGGCGACTCCCTGCGGGCGGCGCCGGCACCGCGCTTCGCGGTGCGCGACAACGCCGCCGTCAACGCGCTCTGGCTGGGGATCCAGTTCCAGGACGCGGCGATCCTGGCCATCATCGTCCCCGCGATCCTCCTGCAGCTCGACCGGCAGCACGGCACCAACGTGCACACCGACGTGCTGGCGCTGTACGCGACGCTGGCGGCGATCGCGGCGACGTTCGTGCCGATGGTCGCCGGCGCGCTCTCGGACCGTGCGCGCCGGCGCGGCGGCGACCGCCGTCGCGAGACGGCGATCGCGCTGGCCGTCGACGTGTTGGCGCTGGGCGCGATGGCGATCTCGCACACCATCGGCTTGCTCGGGCTCGAGGTCGTCGCGGCCAGCATCGCGATCGCGGCCGCGTCGACGATCTATCAGGCGCTGCTGCCCGACGTCGTCCCCAAGAGCGCATGGGGCGCGGCCGCCGGGATGCGCGGCGCGATGACGCTGCTCGGCACGGTGCTCGGCCTGGCCGCGGCCGCGCGGTTGACGCCGCACGTCGCACTGCTGGTGATGGCGCTGTTCATCGTGCTTTCGGCGACCTCGCTGTTGGCGATCCGGCACGAGCGGCGCGACGAGCCGGTCCGCTCGCACGCGGTCGTGCGCGACTGGCACGACCTGGGCATCACGCTGGTCGCGCGCGGCTGGATCGTGCTGGGCATGACGCTGCTGCAGACCTACATCTTGTACTTCTTCAGCGACGTGCTGCGCGTCCGCGACGCGTCGCTGGGGACGGGCCTGGTCGCCGGTGCCGCGCTGGTCGGCGCGATCGGCTCGAGCATCACGACCGGCGTGCTCTCCGACCGCGTCGACCGGCGCTACGTGGTCGCGCTCTCGGGCATCCCGATGACGCTGGCCGCGCTCGGCTTCGCGCTGGCGCCGCAGGCGAACCTGATCTTCTTGTACGCGGCGCTGTTCGGTCTAGGCTACGGCGGCGTGTTCTCGGTGGGCTGGGCGCTGGCGCTCGACGCGATCCCCGAGCTGGGCGACGCCGCGCGCGACCTGGGCATTTGGGGAACGCTCTCCAACATGCCGGGGATCGCGGCGCCGGCGCTGGGCGCGTGGATCATCGCGCACGGTGCGACGCCCCGCGACGGCTATCGCGCGCTGTTCGCGTTGGCCGGCGGCTGCTTCTTCGTCGGCTCGCTGATCGTGCTGCGGGTCGGCCGTAACCCGGTCGCGTCGATCTGGTCGGCGCTGTTCGTCGCGCTCACGTGCGTCTTCCGGCAACCGTATCTGCGGCTGTTCCGCCTGCGCGTGCGCTCGTGGGGGCGGCTGCCGTTCCGCCGCGGTCCGACCGTCTTGATCGCCAACCACCAGCACGAAGACGAATCCGAAACGGTCATGCAGCGCACGTTCCTGCAAGGGCCGTGGCGCGCTCCCATCCTCACCGCCTCGACGCGGCGCATGTACGAGCCGGGCTTCTTCGCCTGGCGCATGCCGTGGCTGGCGCCGTTCGCGCGCGAGCTCAACGCGGGCGGGATGTTCTACGCGCTCGGCATGCTGCCGATCGAGAACCAGCTCAACGCGCAGCCCCTGCGCAGTCTCGCGCGCGCGGTGCGCGCTGCCCACGGCAACCTGCCGGTGAACGCCGTCTTCCGCGACGCGGCGCTGGCGCTGCTGCCGCCCGGCGCGGCGACCCTCGACGACGTCCTCGCGCCGCGCAACTTCAACGCCGGCGAGCGCGCGGTGAAGATCGCCTACCTGCACGAACCCTATCGCCGCGAGACGCTCGAACGCATCCGCGCCTCGATCGACGAGGACGTCGCGCGCATCGTCGACGTGACGCGGCGCGGAGCGACCTTCTTCGTCACCCCGGAAGGCAACTACAGCACCGACGGCCGGATGCGGCCGCTGCGCGGCATCGTCGACCATCTGTTGGCGGTCGCCGATCCGTGGCTGCTGGCGATCTCGTTCGATCCGTTCCGCGGCCGCCGGCTCTCGTTCATGTACCGCATCGTGCGGCCCGCCCGCCGCGACGCGATCGACACCTCGCTCGCCGCCGCGCGCCCGTTCACGACCAGCGGTCTGCTGGCGCGTTGGCTGCTCGCGGTCGATCTGCCGTTCGAGGCCGAAGAAGCGCGCGCGGGCGTCGCGCGCGCGCTGGCCGCGCTGCCGCCCGGCGCGTTCGTCGACCCGGAGCTGCGCCGCGATCCCGCGCGCGTCGTCGACGAAGCGCTGGCGACGATGGCCCGCCGCGGCTGGCTGATCGCCGAGGGCGCACGCTGGCGGCTGGCGGACGTACGCGTCGACCCGCGCTTTCGCGGCGTCGCCGACATCGTCGCCTATCAGGCGACGTTCGCGAACGAGACGCTCGCCGCGCTCGAACGGCTGGCGGCGGCGGCTTAGCGCACGACGACGTTGGCGGCGGCCTGCGTCATGCGGCCGCGCGCGTCGTGCGCGCGAAACGTCACCGCGTACGCGCCGCTGAACGGCGGGATGTAGAACGGCACCCGCGCGTCACAGGCGAACTCGCCGGGTCCGATCTGCGCCACGCGGATCGTCCGCCCGGCGGCGATCGCGACGACCGAGACCACCTGCGTGGTCGTGTGGACCTCGGCGTGCACCAGCGTGCCGCGATGGACGACGGTCGGCGAGAGCCGAATCTCGAGGATCTGCGGCATCCCGTCGGGGGTCGCGAGCGGGCTCGGCTCCTGGGCGGCGGGACCGGCCGCGAGCATCGCGGGCTGCTGGGCCCGCACCCCGGCGGTCGCCGCCGCCAGGGCGGCGGAAAGGGCCAACCCGAGGCGAATGGCACGGCCCATGGCCGGGACCCTGAGCATTGTCGCGCCCTTGTACAACGAAGAAGGGAACGTCACCGAACTGGTGCGCCGCCTGAGCGCGGTCGCGGCGTCCATCGACGTGGACGGGTACGAGATCGTGCTGGTGAACGACGGCAGCAAGGACCGGACACTCGCACTTCTTCGGGAGCACGCGGCACGCGACCCGCACCTGGTGATCGTCGACCTCTCGCGCAACTTCGGTCATCAGCTCGCGGCGACCGCCGGCTTGGACACGGCGCGCGGCGACGCGGTCGTGCTGATCGACGCCGACCTGCAAGACCCGCCCGAGCTGATCCCCGAGATGGTCGCCCGCTGGCGCGACGGCTACGACGTCGTCTTCGCCGTGCGCCGCAATCGCAAGGGCGAGAGCGCGTTCAAGCTGTTCACCGCGCGGATGTTCTACCGCGTCATCCGCCGGCTCACCAACGTCGACATCCCGGTCGACTCGGGTGACTTCCGGCTCTTCTCGCGCCGCGTGCTGACCGCCCTGAGCTCGATTCGCGAGCGGCACCGCTTCATCCGCGGACTGGTCTCCTGGGTCGGCTACAAGCAAGTCGCGGTCTTCTACGACCGCGACGAACGTTTCTCGGGCGCGACCAAGTACCCGCTCTCGAAGATGCTGCGCTTCGCGATCGACGGCATCACCTCGTTCAGCGACATCCCGCTGCGCCTGGTGACCTGGTTCGGCTTCATCGTCTCGGCGATCGCGTTCCTGGTCGCGCTGGTCGAGATCGGCGTGCGCATCTTCACCGGCTACAACTTGCCCGGTTACACCTCGACCATCTTCGCCATCCTGTTCTTGGGCGGCGTGCAGCTGATCGGCATGGGGATCTTGGGCGAGTACGTCGGCCGCATCTACGACGAGATCAAAGGCCGTCCGCTCTACTTGTTGGCCAGCGTCGAGCGCGGCGAGACGGCGCCGGTTCGCGGCGAGGACCGCGGGGAGATCGTACGGACGTCGTGATCGGCGCGCCGCCGCTGGACGCGGTGGCGACGGCATGGTTCGTGCTGCTGGCGCTCGCGACGGCGCTGCTGGGTTGGCGCCGTCCGGCCGGCGTGCCGTGCGTGCTGGTCCTGGTCGACCCGTTCGCGCTCACGCGGTATGTCGGCCACACCACGCTGACGTCGTTCAAAGCGGCGTTGGTCGGCGGACTGGTGGGGCTGCTGGCGCACGGCGCGCTGCGCTGGCCGCGCGAGCGGACCGCACGCGCGACGCTGCTGGTGCTGCTGGTGCTCGTGGCGGCGACGGCGGCGACCATTCCCCACGCCGCGCTGCGCGCGCCGGCGGTGCGCGAAACGCTCAAGGCGTTCGAGTACCTGGTCGTGTTCGCCGTCGCCTGGGCGGCGGCGCGCGGGAGCGCCGACGCGTCGCGGCTGTTCGGCCTGGCGTGCGGTGCCGCCGTCGTGCTGGTCGGCGTCGACGCCCTGCGCGACTACCTGCACCCGCAATCGGGCCTGTACGTGCGCAACGTTCCGATCGTGCGGCTGGCCGGTCATCTCGAGGGTCCCAATCAGCTGGCGGCCTGGCTCGGCCTCGCGCTGCCGGCCGCGATCGCCGAGATCGCGGCGTGGCCGCTGATGGTGGCCGTGCTGATCGTCGGCGGCGTGGTCTGCGCGCTCACGCTCTCGCGCGGCGGGATCGCGCAGACGGCGATCGCGCTGGGCGGCGCGGTCTGGAGCCGCGGCGCGAACCGCCGCGTGACGGTCGCCGTCGCGTCGCTGGCGGTGGCGCTGGCGCTCGGCACGCTGGCCTTCTCGACCCACACCAAGGGCACCATCACGCACGTCGGCTCGCTGCGCGGCAGCGTCGACTACGGCGGCACCGGCACGCGCGCGATCCTCTGGCGCGCCGCGGTGGCGATGGCCCGCGCGCACCCGCTGCTCGGCGTGGGCGCGGGCAACTTCGAGCTCGAGCTGCCCGACTACGGTGCGCCGCCGGGAGTCCGCACGCAGGCCAACTCGCTCTACCTCGAAGCCGCGGCCGACGGCGGCCTGGTGCTGCTGATTCCGACGCTGCTGGCCGCGCTGCTGCCGCCGGTGCTGCTGCTGCGCGCGGGCACCGCGCGTCGCTTGGCGTTCGTCGCCGGCGTCGCGGGGTTGGCCCTCGCGGCGCACGGCGTCATCGACGACGTGACCTTCTACACCAAGGTCGGTCAGCTGTGGTGGGTGCTGGCCGGCGTCGCGGCCGCCAGCGCCGGCGGCTCCTCTTCGTCGCCGAGCGAGACCCCCGGCACCAAGTAGCGCCGCACGTAATCGGCGACCGCGTCCTCGAGCGAGGTCGCCGGCCGCGTCCAGCCCGCTTCGCGCAGCCGATCGATGGTCGCGACGGTGCGGTACTGATACTTCCCGCGCAGCACCGCCGGCATCTCGACGTAGCTGATGCGCGGCGGCAGCTCGAGCGCCGCGAAGACCGCCTGCGCGAGCGCGTTCCACGAACGGTCGCGTCCGGCGCCGACGTTGTACAGGCCGCTCGCGCTGGGCGTGAAGCCCAAGTAGGCGGTGATCGCGGCGGCGTCCTTGACGTAGAGGAAGTCGCGCGTCTGCTCGCCGTCGGCGATGCCGGGCCGGTAGCTCTGGAACAGCTCGATCGTGCCGCGCGCGCGGATCTGTTCGTACGCCTTGGCGACCACGCTGCGCATCTCGCCCTTGTGGTCCTCGTTGGGGCCGAAGACGTTGAAATATTTCAACCCGACGGCGCGCTCGAGCAGCCCCTCGCGGCGCAGCCACAGATCGAAGAGGTGCTTGGAGTACCCGTACATGTTGAGCGGCCGCAGCGCGTGCGGATCGAGATCTTCGCGCAGGTTCGTCTCGCGCGCGCCGTAGGTGGCCGCCGACGAGGCGTAGACGAAGCGCGCGCCGCGGGCGAACGCCCAGCGCGCGACCTCTTGCGAGCGGCGCACGTTGTTGGCGACCAGGTACGACGCGTCGCGCTCGGTGGTGGCCGAGCACGCACCCAGATGGAAGACGGCTTCGATCGTGCCGAACGCTTCCGGATCGGCGACGATGCGCGGGTAGAACTCCTCGGCGTCGAGGTACTCGGCGAAGCGGAGCGGGACCAGGTGCCGCCACTTCTCGCTCGTCCCGAGCCGGTCGACGACGACGAGGTTCTCGCGCCCGTCGAGGTTGAGCTGACGGACCAACGCGGAGCCGATCAAGCCGGCTCCGCCCGTGACGACGACTCGCGCGCCTGGGTTCACGCCGGCCTCACTTCGCCGAGCCGATGAGGTCCGCATCCCGAATGACGGCCGCGATCAGCGGACGCGGGGCGGGCGGTGCCGGCGCGATCGTGAACGCCGCCGCGACGCGGCGCGGATCGAGCGACGGGCCGAGCACCTCGGCCAGGACGTCGCCCGGGCGGACCGGCGTGCCGACCCGGCCGACGATGCGCAGTCCGGCGAACGGCCCGTCGGCCAGAACCGATTCGCGCGCCAACCGGCCGATCGCGACGGCGTCGATCGCGGCGACGAAGCCGGCTTCGGTCGCGAGCGCGCTGACGCGGTGCGGGTGCGGGGCGATCGTCTCGATCGCGCCGGGCACCGCGCCCTGCGCTTCGAGCAGCTCGACGAACTTCGCGTAGGCCGCGCCCGAGTGCAGCGCGTCCAGCGCGCGCGGCGTCAGCTCGCGTTCCGGGACGCCGCCGACCCGCAGCATCTCGTGGGCGATCGAGAGCACGCCGTCGGCCAGCCGCGGGTCGCGCTCGTCGCCGCGCAGGAAGTCGCGCGCCTCGACGGCTTCGATCCCGGTCCCCACCGCGGCACCCAGCGGTTCGTCCATGTCGCCGACCAGCGCGCTGGCGCGCCGCCCGAAGCGCGCCGCGAGCGCGACCAAGGTGCGGGCCAGCTCAGCCGCCTCGCCGGTGTCGCGCATGAACGCGCCGCGCCCGGTCTTGACGTCGAACACGATCGCCCCGGCGCCGCCGGCGATCTTCTTGGAGACCATCGAGGCCGCGATCAAGCCGATCGAGCGCACGGTGGCGGTGCGATCGCGCAGCGCGTAGAGTTTCTTGTCGGCCGGCGCCAGCCGGTCCGTCGCGGCCGCGATCGCGCAACCGATCCGCTCGACTTGCGTCACGAACCGCTCCGCCGAGAGATCGGTGTGCACGCCGGGGATCGCTTCGAGCTTGTCCAGGGTGCCGCCGGTGTGTCCGAGCGCGCGCCCGGACAGCTTCGCGACCGGCACGCCGCAGGCCGCGACCAACGGGACCGCGATCAGCGAGACCGTGTCGCCGACCCCGCCCGAGGAGTGCTTGTCGACGACCGCCGCCCCGTGGAACTCGAGCACGTCGCCCGACCGGACCATGGCGTCGGTCAGAGCGACGATCTCGGCGTCGGTCATCCCGTGCCAGTTGACGGCCATCGCCAGGGCGGCCATCGAGGCCTCGTCGACGCTGCCCTCGACGTAGCCGGCGATGAGCCGGTGCCAGGTGGCGTCCTGCAACGCTCCGCCGTCGCGCTTCGTTTCCAGGGCCAGCCGGACCCAATCGTCGGCCGGGATGGCCGCCTCCGCGCGATCGATCACCATGATCCGGCTCGGATTCGTCTCTCCCGGGCAGAAAGACCTCGGAGATGTTGTCCCTCGTCGTGCTCCCGCTGCTGATCGCGCTGGCCCAGCCCGCGCCCACGCCGCAGCCCGTCCCGACTGCGCCGGTCCCGAGCGTCCAGACGCCGAGCCCGGTCCCGGTCCCCTCGCCCAGCCCGGTCGCGACGCCGACGCCGACCCCGGCGCCGAGCCCGACCCCGGTGCTCTTCGGCTACGTCGTCGACCCCTCGCCGGCGCCGTCCGGCGCGCCGCAGATCGTCGAGGTCTCGCTCAACGACAAGGTGCTGCACGCCGGCGGGATGCTGCTGGTCAAGGTCACCACCAGCGCCGACGTCACCACGCTTTTTGCGCGCACGATGGGCCACCAAATCGGGATACCCTTGATCTCGCCGGGCATCTTCGCCGGTCAGACGCAGCTGCCGGACCAGATCCCGTTCTTCTTCCTCAACCGCACCTACGCGATCGACTTCGTCGGCACGACCGCCGACGGCCGCAGCACCACGGCTTCGCTGCCCGTCCGGCTCGAGCGCTAGCAAACAAAGAGACCGCGCGCCGTCGGGCACGCGGTCTACCGTTGCAATCACGCGGCGGCCGCAGCCGCTCGGACGTTACTGAACGACCTTGACGTCGATCTTGCGAGGCTGCGCCTTGGGGTGCAGGTGCAGTCCGAGCGCGAGCAGGCCGTGCTCGACCTTGGCGTCGATCGTCTCGGGATCGACCTCCTCCGGAAGGAGGATGGAGCGCTGGAACGAGCGCCGCTCGCTCTTGCCCGTCACCGTGAGGACGCGATCCTCGACCGTGACCTCGATCTGATCGGGCTTGAAGCCCGGGACCGGGATCTCGACCGTCCAGCCGTTCTCGGTCTTCTGCACGTCCACGCCCAGACCGTAGCCGGCGCCGTTCGCGCCGATGAACGCACGCACCGGGTCGAACCCGAACAACTCACTCACCAGCCCGCGGTTGTTGCCGCTCGGACGGGTTGCCAGACCAGCCATCTTCTCTGCCTTGCCTCCGACGTTTACCGCCGCCCCGACGAGGGACGGCCAAATTTATGACACCCCTATTGTACGAGCGACTGGCAATCCTGTCAATAGACTGCTAACACCGCCAGAATTGGGCCCGCGGTGGTATGATGGAGGACCCGTGCCGCCCGACGTCCTCGCCCCATCCCTGGTCCGCGCCCTTCCCGCCTCCTCGCGCCCGCTCGCCGAGCTGATCGAGCGCTTGCGCGCACCCATCGACGAGCGTGGGCACGCTTTCTCGCTGCACGAGACGACGCCGACGGCGCGGCCGTACTTGCTGGCGGCGCTGCACGGCGCGTTGGGCGGCCAGATCCTGGTCGTCGTGCCGACCTCCGACATCGCCGAGCGCACGTTCACCGACCTGACGTACTACTTCGGCGAGAAAGAGCCGGAGCGGGTCGCGCTGCTGCGTCCGCGCGACGAGACGCTGGGCGCCATCGAGTCGCCGTCCGAGCGCAGCGCGCGCATGACGCTGCTGGCCGACCTGTGCGCCCGCAAGCCGCAGGTCATCGTCGCGCCGGTCGGCGCGCTGCGCCAGTACGTCATCCCGCGCGGCGTGTTCGAAGGCGCGGCGCGCACGCTGCGCGTCGGTGCCACCGCCGATTGGGAAGAGACGCTGGCCTGGCTCTACCGGCTCGGCTACGCGCGCGTCGACGTCGTCAGCGCGGCCGGCGAGTTCGCCGTGCGCGGCGGCATCCTCGACGTCTTCCCCACCACCGCCGAGTGCCCGGTCCGGATCGAGTTCTTCGGCGACGAGATCGAGTCGATGCGACCGTTCGCGGTGCAGTCGCAGCGCTCGAGCGGCGCGCTCGACGCGGTGCACGTCACGCCCTGGCTCGAGGTGCTGCGCGACGAGACGCTGCGCGCCAACGTACTGGCGCGCGCGCAGGGCGAAGCCGGCGTCATCTCGGCGCTGCGCGCGTACGTGGGCGGCGGCGCCGACGTCCCCGAGCCGTGGCTGGCACTGGCCTACGACGAGCGCGCGACCGTGCTCGACTATCTCGACCCGCGCGCGCTGATCGTGCTCGAAGAGCCCGGTCTGCTCGAGACCGTCGAGCGCGGCCTCGAAGAGGAACGCAGCCGCGGCGCGCAAGCGCTGATGGCCGGCGTCGACTCCGGCGAGCTCGACGTGCGCGACGACGAAGTCGGCGAAGCGCTGCTGGCCGAGGTCGTCGCACCGTATCCGACGCTGCGCGATCAGACCGCGCGCTTGGCGGCGCGGCGCGTGCTGATCGTCACCGGCGGCATCGAGGTGGGCGAGCAGTCGTGGCTGCCCGACGCGCAGGAGAGCTTCGTGCTCGAGACGCGTCCGGTCGAGCACTTCAACCGGCGCGTCGAGCTGTTCACCCAAGCGGTTCGCGAGTGGGTCGCCGCCGGCGAGACGCTGTGGCTGGTCGCCTCGGGCGCCTCGCGCCTGGCCGAGATCGTGCGCGCCGCCGGCGTGGGCGTCGAGCGCAGCGCGCCGCTGGTGCACTTGCGCGCGAGCGTCGGCACCGACGGCGTCGCGATGAGCGCGTCCGGCGTGCCGCGCGCCGGCACGGTCTACGTCGATCAAGGCTCGATCGAGAGCGGCTTCGCGATCCCGGGGCTGCACTTGCGCGTGCTGGGCGATCGCGAGATCTTCGGCCAACCCGCCAAGCGCGTCAAGCTGCGCGCGGTGAAGGAAGGCGTCCCGGTCACGCTGGCCGATCTGCGGGTCGGCGACTACGTGGTGCACGCCGTGCACGGCATCGGGCAATACCTGGGCCTGCGCACCGAGACGATCCTCGGCGCGACCAGCGACTATCTCGACCTCCGCTACGCGGGCACCGATCGCATGCTGGTCCCGGTGCACCAGATGCATCAGGTCACCAAGTACACCGCCAACGAAGGCACCGCGCCGCGCCTCTCGCGCATGGGCGGCGCCGACTGGGCCCGCACCAAGACGCGCGTCTCCGAGAAGCTGGCCGAGATCGCCGAAGGGCTGGTCGCGCTGTACGCCGAGCGCGAGGTCGCGCGCGGCCACGCCTTCGCGCCCGACACGCCGTGGCAGGCCGAGCTCGAAGAGTCGTTCCCCTACGAGCCGACGCCCGACCAAGCCAAAGCGATCGACGAGACCAAGCACGACATGGAATCACCGCGCCCGATGGACCGGCTGGTCTGCGGCGACGTCGGCTACGGCAAGACCGAAGTCGCGGTGCGCGCGATCTTCAAGGCGATCGCCGACAAGAAGCAGGTCGCGTTCCTGTGCCCGACCACGCTGCTGGCCGCGCAGCACACGCGCACGCTGCTGACCCGCTTCGCCTCGTTCCCGGTGCGGATCGAAGAGCTCTCGCGCTTCAAGAGCAAGAAAGAGCAGCGCGCCGTGCTCGACGATCTCGCGCAAGGCAAGGTCGACGTCGTCGTCGGGACGCACCGCATCCTGCAGAAGGACGTCGTCTTCCAGGACCTGGGGCTGATCGTGGTCGACGAGGAGCAGCGCTTCGGGGTCATGCACAAGGAGCGGCTCAAGCAGCTGCGCGCGACCGTCGACGTGCTGACGCTCTCGGCCACGCCGATCCCGCGCACGCTGCAGATGTCGCTGATGGGCGTGCGCGATCTCTCGCTGATCCAGACCGCGCCCAAGAACCGCATGTCGATCAAGACGGTCGTCGTGCCGCAGTCCGACGCCGTCATCCAGCACGCGATCGCCGCCGAGCTCGACCGCGGCGGACAAGTCTACTACGTCCACAACCGGATCGAGTCGATCTACGGCGTGGCGCGCGCGCTCGAACAGCTGGTGCCCAAGGCGCGGGTCGCGGTCGGGCACGGCCAGATGCGCGAGCACGAGCTGGAGCCGGTGATGAACGCGTTCATCGACGGCGAGGTCGACGTGCTCGTCTCGACGACGATCATCGAGAACGGGATCGACATCCCCAACGTCAACACCATCATCGTCAACGACGCCGACAAGTTCGGCTTGGCGCAGCTCTACCAGCTGCGCGGCCGGGTCGGCCGCTCGAACCATCAGGCCTACGCGTTCCTGCTGTATCAGGCGCACAAGGCGCTCAGCGAGGACGCCAAGGCGCGGCTCGAAGCGATCCGCGAGTTCACCCATTTGGGCAGCGGCTTGCAGATCGCGATGCGCGACCTGGAGATCCGCGGCGCCGGCAACCTGCTGGGCGCGGCGCAGTCGGGCTTCATCGGCGCGGTCGGCTTCGAGACCTACGCGCAGCTCTTGGCCGAAGCGATCGCCGAGCGCAAGGGCGTCGCCGCGGCGCACGAGGACGCCCGCGAGGCGGTCATCGACGTCAAGCTCGACGCCTACGTCCCCGACGACTACGTTCCGCAGATCTCGCAGAAGATCGCGATCTACCAGCAGCTCGCCGCGGCGCGCACGCTGGCGCAGGTCGACGAGACCGTCGCCTCGGTGCGCGACCGCTTCGGCGCACCGCCGCCGGAGTTCGACGCGCTGGTCGAGATCACGCGGCTGCGCGTGCTCGCGCTGGCGGTCGGCGTCACCCGCGTCGTCATCAACGAGCAGCGGCTGACGCTCGGCGTCGGCAGCGGCTTCGCGCTCGACCCGGCCGCCATCCCCAAGCTGCAGTCGATCTCGAAGAACCGCTTCCGCTTCGGCGAGGGGAAGATCACCGTCGACCTGCCGGTCCGCTCGGCCGAAGAGCAGCTCCCGACGCTGCACGCGCTGCTGGAGGCGCTGGCGCCCTAACCGCCGTTTTGCCCGGCCAGCCAGTTCGCGCGCGCCGTTCCCGGGCCGCCCTGGAGCCGATTCGCGGTCCTGCCGATACCACAGAGGTGACGACCGGGAGGGACTATCAGCTCCGGTGCTGCGCCTGCGCGGCCGCGATCGAGGACGACGGCGTCGTGCTCGACTGCCCGCACGCGCACGGGCCCGCCCTCCTGCGGACCGTCTACCAGCGCGCGTTCGCGGTCGACGACGTCCCCTCGCTCCTGCGCTACGGCCGCTGGCTGCCGCGCGGGCGCGCCCTGGCGACGTTCGCCCGCAGCACGGTCTATCAGAGCACCGGCTTGGCCGCCCACCTCGGGCTCGCGAACCTGTGGATCGCCTTCAGCGGCTGGTGGCCGCAGCGCGGCGCGACCCTCGAGACGACGACCTTCAAGGAGCTCGAGGCCTACGCGGTCCTCGGCCGGCTGGCGCGCGACGAGCAGCGCACGCTGGTCATCTCCTCTGCCGGCAACACCGCGGCCGCCTTCGCCCGGGCGGCGACCGAGCTGGACGCCCCGGTCCTGATCGTCATCCCCGGCGACGCCTGGGAACGGCTGGCGGCGCTGGTCCGGATCGGACCGAGCGTGCGGGTCGTCGCGGTCGACGGCGGCCAGTACGAGGACGCCATCGCGCTGGCGCGCGGCCTGGCCGAGGAGGACGGCTACGTCCTCGAGGGCGGGGTGCGCAACGTCGGCCGCCGCGACGGAATGGGCACCGCGATGCTCGAGGCCGTCGAAGCGATGGGCACGCTCCCGGACGCCTACTTCCAGGGCGTCGGCAGCGGAGCGGGCGCGCTGGCCGCCCACGAGGCCGCCCTCCGACTGATCGCCGACGGCCGTTTCGGGACCCGGCTGCCGCGCCTGATGCTCAGCCAGAACGCACCCTTCACCCCGATTCACGACGCCTGGGTCGGCCGCAGCGCGACGCTCGACGAGCGCAGCCCGCTGGTCGCCCGCGAGCAAGTGCGCCGCATCGCCGCCTCGGTGCTCTCCAACGTCGCCCCGCCGTACGCGACGATCGGCGGCGTGCGCGACGCGCTGGCCGAGAGCGGCGGCACGACCTACGCCATCGCCAACGCGGAAGTGCGCGCGGCGATGCGGATGTTCGAAGACCTCGAAGGGATGGACGTCGAACCGGCCGCCGGCGTGACCCTCGCCTCGCTGGTGCGCGCGGTGCGCGCCGGCGAGATCGGTCCCCGCGAGCGCATTCTCGTGCACGTCACCGGCGGCGGCGCGCGCCGGCGCGAACCGGTGCGGGTCGAACAGCGCCCGACCTACGTCGTTGCACGCGACACGCAGGGCGCCTTCCCGGCGCTGACCGAGCTGCTCTCCGCTTAAACGAGGCGCGACTCCGCCAAGTCCAGGTCGTACTGGATCAGGCGATAGACCTCGTCGGGGATCTTGCCGGCGTCGCGCAGCTCGGCGATCTTCGCGCGCTCGGCATGCAGCGCGCGCATCTGCACGTCGTGGTCGAACTTGCTGGACGAGCTTTCGGCGGGCTTGCGCTGGCCCTCGTGTCCTTCGAGGTGCTCGATGCGGTGCGTGTACTCGTCGAGCTGGCGCTGCACGATCTCGCGCTGGTGCTCGTCGCTGGTGCCCGCGATGATTTCTTGCAGCTCGCGCTCGCCGGCCTTGAGCGCCGCGATGCGCGCGGCGAGGTCGCGCGCGGCCGCGTCGGCACCGTCGTCCTTCAAGCGCAGGATCCGCAAGAGCGGGATCAGCGTGAGTCCTTGCCCGACCAGCGTCACCAGGATGACCACGAAGGTGATGACGATGATCGCGTCGCGACCCGGGAACGGCATGCCGTTCGCGTCGCGCAGCGGCACCGCCAGCGCCGCGGCCAACGAGACGATCCCGCGCATCCCGCTCCAGCCCAGCACGACCAGCCACGAGTTGGGCGGATACGGATCGCGCCGGCGCACGGCCGGGATCAGTCGCGGAATCCACGCCGCCGGGAACATCCAGATCAGCCGCACGACGATCAGCGTCGCGGCGATCGCGAACGCGGCCGGCAGATAGCCCAGGGCCTGCGGGTCGTCGTGCACGATCGTGCGCAGCTGCAAGCCGATCGCCAGGAACAAGAACGCGTCGAGCAGCGAGGTCCAGATCTCCCAGACGTTGTTGCCCACCAGCCGCCCTTGCGGCGAGAAGACGACCGACGACCGACGAGCGACCGCAAGCCCCGCCACCACCGTCGCCAAGACCGATGAAACGTGCACGACTTGGCCGCCCAAGTACGCGCCGTACGGCGCGGCGATGACGATGATGTTCGAGAGCGTCGGATCGTTGAGCTCGTAGCGCTCGAGCAGCACGTTGAGCCGCACGACGATCCACGCGACCAGCAGCCCCACGGCGATGCCGCCGATGGCCACGAAGACGAACGAGACGAGCGCGCGCGGCAGCGAGAACGCGCCGGTCGTCACCGCGGTCACGGCGTAGGCGTAGATCACCAGCGCCGTGGCGTCGTTGATCATCCCCTCGCCTTCGAGGATGGTGACGATGCGGCGCGGGAGCGCGAAGCGCTCGAAGATCGCCTCCGCCGCGACCGCGTCGGGCGGCGAGACGACCGCGCCCAGCACGAAGGCCGCCGCCCAGCCCATGAACGGCATGATCTGCATCGTGACGGCCGCCGCCGCGACGGTCGACACGATCACCAAGCCGATCGCCGCCAGCAGAATCGGCCGCAGGTTGGCGCGAAACATCTTCCAGTCGGTGTTCCAGCCGGCGCTGAACAGCAACGGCGGCAGCACGGCCAGGAAGATCCAGTCCGGCGAGATGTGGATCGCCGGCAAGCCCGGGATGAAGGCCAAGAGGGTCCCGCCGAGCACGAAAACGATCGGTGGAGGCAGGGCCAGTCGCCGGGCCAGGATCGCGAACGTCACCGTCGCGGCCAGGCCCAGGACGAGCAGCAACGGCTCGCTCACGCCCCTCGTTCCGGCGTCCGGCCGCCTCCCTCCCGCCGGCCAAAATCCTGCCCGATCCAAGAGGACGCGATCCGCGAGCCCCGAACCCGCCCAAGTCGCGCGGAGGACGCATTCCCCTCCGCCTTTTCACGTCGTGACCATGTGACGGAGATCTGATGTCCCGTATTGCCCGCGCAGCCGCCGCATTCGGCACGGCCGCGCTCTGCATCTCGCTTGCCGCCTGTGCCTCCGGGGGCGGCGGCGGTACCATCGTGTCCGTCAACGGGCAGAACATCTCGAAGGCCGACTTCGACAACCGGCTCGAGAACGGTCCGGCCGCCAAGCAAGTCCTCAACCAGATGGTGCAGCAGAAGCTCATCGATTCGTACGCGCAGGACAAGCACATCGACGTCCCCCAGTCCGACATCGATAAGAAGCTCGCCGACATCAAGTCGAAGTACCCGCCCGGTCAGTTCGACACGATCGTCAAACAGCAAGGCCTCACGATGCAGGACGTCGACAACATCCTGCGCCAGCAGATCATCCTCGAGAAGGCCGTCGCGCCGAACATCCACGTCAGCGACGCCGACGTGAAGGCGTACTTCGACAAGAACCACGCGCAGTTCGACAAGCCCGAGCAGGTGCGCGCGCGCCACATCCTGGTCGCCGACCCGCAGACCGCGCAGACGGTGCTGGCCAAGCTCAAGGCCGGCGGCAGCTGGGACGCGCTGGCCAAGCAATATTCGACCGACCCGTCCAGCAAGGACAAGGGCGGCGAGCTCGGGTTCTTCGGCAAGGGCCAGATGGTCCCGGCGTTCCAGAACGCCGCGTTCGCGGCCAAGGTCGGACAGATCGTCGGGCCGGTGAAGTCGCCGTTCGGCTACCACATCATCCAGGTCGAAGAGAAGAAGCCCGCCACCAAGGCGACCTTCGCGGCGACCAAGGATCAGATCAAGCAGCAGCTCACGCAGCAGCAAGAAGCCACGCAGGTGCCGGCGTTCTTGCAGTCGCTGCGCGCGCAGGCGAACATCCAGGTCGACGACGACCGCTACAAGGATCTGTTCCCGCCGGTGCCGCCCTCGCCCGCACCGCCGGCCGCCGCCCCCGCGTCGGCAGCGCCGGCCGCGGCGACCACCGCGCCCGCTCCGGCAGCGACCAAGTAACCCCACGCGCGAGGCGGGAGTCGGAACGACCCCGCCTCGCGAACTTGGGGCACCAGCCATGATTCGGATCGTGGGCCTGGGCCCAGGCGACCCCGGCCTCCTCACGCTGGGCAGTCGCGAGTCGTTGCGCGCCGTCGGCCGCGCCGCCACCGTCCTCGCGCCGCCGGAGCTCGTCCGGTTCTTGGAGAGCGACGGCATCACCATCGAGCGGTCGCTGATCACCGACCAAGGCTTGTTCTTGCGCGGCTCGATCGAGGTGATCGACACCTTCGTCACGCGCATCGACGCGCGCGACTTGGGCCTGGCCGTGCTGGGCAACCCGCTCTCCGACTTCCTGGGCTTGCCGGTGCTGCTGCGCGCGCTCGAGCGCGCGGGCGTCGAAGCGGAGATCGTCCCCGGCATGCCGCGCGCGACGCTCTCGGCGTCGATCACGATGCCGCTGGTCCCGTTACCGCCCGGCTCGACGCACCACAGCTGGGACGACCTGGTCGAGATCATGGCGCGCTTGCGCCGCTCGTGTCCGTGGGACCGCGAGCAGACGCACGCGTCGCTGGTGCGCTATCTGATCGAAGAGACGTACGAAGTCGTCGACGCGATCGAGCACGGCAGCGACGCGGAGCTGTGCGAAGAGCTGGGCGATCTGCTCTTCCAGATCGTCTTCCACTCGCAGCTCGCGACCGAGCGCGGCAAGTTCTCGGTTGCCGACGTCATCGACGGCCTCTCGAACAAGATGATTCGCCGACACCCGCACGTCTTCGGCGACGCCGCGGTCACCAGCGTCGATCAGGTGTGGGCCAACTGGGAAGTCCTCAAGTCGCAAGAGGCGACCGGCCTCGCGCGCACGTCCAAGCTCGACGGCATCCCAGTCCACCTCGGCGCGTTGCAGCGCGGCCAGAAGATGCAAGAGAAGGCGGCCCGCGTCGGCTTCGACTGGACCGACGCGCGCGAGATCACCGACAAGCTCTCCGAGGAGCTGCGGGAGCTGACCGACGCGCGCATCAAAGCCGGCGATCTGCGGCCGGAAGATCCGCACGTGCGCGAGGAGCTGGGCGACGTGCTGTTCACCGTCGTCAACCTGGCGCGCCGCTTGGGCATCGACGCCGAAGGCGCGATGCGTGACGCCAACGCCAAGTTCGACAAGCGCTTCCGCTACATGGAGGCGTACGCGCTGGCCGACGGGCGGCAGCTGGGCGACATGACGCTGGACGAGCTGGAGGACCTGTGGCAGCAGGCGAAGACCGCGGCATGAACGAGCGCGAGTCGCTGATCCGCGTGCGCATGAGCGCGCACGACGCGCACTACGGCGGCGACTTGGTCGACGGCGCGCGCATCCTGGGCCTATTCGGCGACGTCGCGACCGAGCTGCTGATCCGCCAGGACGGCGACGAAGGGCTGTTCGTCGCCTACGACTTGGTCGAGTTCAAGGCGCCCGTGCACGCCGGCGACTACATCGAAGCCCGCGGCCGCATCACCCGCGTCGGCACGACCTCGCGCACGATGGAGTTCGAAGCCCACAAGGTGATCGCGCCGCGTCCCGACGTCGCCCCGTCGGCCGCCGACGTGCTCGACGAACCGGTCCTGGTCGTACGCGCCCGCGGCACCTGCGTCACGCCGGCCGCGCAGCAGCGCACGACGCCGGCGGAGACGTAATTACAAGCCGACGCTGACCAGCAGCGCGCCGTCGGCGAGCGAGCGCAGCTTCGCGTAGGCGATCTCCCGCTTCATCGGGGCCATGCCGCAGTTGGTCGAGCACACCAGCCGGTCTTCGGGGACGTAGCGGCGCGCCAGCTCGATCGTGCGGGCGACGTCTTCGGGCGTCTCGACCACCTCGCTGGCGACGTCGATGCAGCCGACGGCCAGCACCTTGTCGCCGGCCAGCTCGAGCACCGCGGGCGGAACGTGCGAGCCGGCCAGCTCGATCGAGATCTGCTCGACCGTGCTCTGCGCGAGCAGCGGCAGCACGTGCGCGTACTGGTCCCAGCGGTCGCCGAGGTTGGATTTCCACTGATTGTTGGCCGGGATGCCGTAGCCGTAACAGACGTGCACGGCGCGCGTGCAGTCCGCGCCGCCGAAGGCGTAGTCGACGGCCTGCACGCCCCAGTCCGCGACCTCGTCGAAGTAGACGTTGAACGCCGGCTCGTCGAGCTGCACGACGTCGACGCCGACCTCGACCAGCGCCGCGATCTCTTCGCGGATCGCGCGCGCGAACGCGAAGGCCAGCTCGCGGCGGTCACCGCCGTAGGCGTCGTCGCAGACCGTGTCGACCAGCGTCATCGGGCCCGGAATCGTGATCTTGAGCGGCCCGTCGGTGAGCGTGCGCGCGAAGCGCATCTCCTCGACGTGGATGGGCGCCGTGCGCCGGACCTCGCCGACGACGGTCGGGCAGACGGCCTCGTAGCGGTCGGCGCGGATGCCGCGCGTGCGGCGCTTCGTCGCGTCGACGCCCGCCAGCCGTTCCGCGAAGCCGTGCACGAAGTGCTTGCGATTCTGCTCGCCGTCGGTGACGGTGTCGATCCCCGCGCGCACCTGTTCGGCAATCGCGATCCGGGTGGCGTCGTGCTGGGCCTCCGCCAGCGCCGCGCCTTCGAGGCGCCAGTTGGGGAAGATGCGCTCCGGCTCGGCCAGCCATGACGGTTTGGGCAGACTGCCGGCGATCGTCGTCGAGAGACCCATGGGCCGCGCTTCGGCATGCGGTCGGCGGTTCCGCCGCGGCTATCACGCAGCGGCATGGCCGCTCCGTCGTCGCGCGGAAGCCTCGTGCGTTGCGGCTCGACAAGTACATGAAGGTCTCGCGGCTGGCCAAGCGGCGCGCGGAAGCGAAGGACGGCATCGAGGCCGGTCGGATCACCAAGGACGGACGCGTCCTCAAGCCGGGCTACGAGGTCAAGGTCGGCGACGTGCTGGTGATCCACTACCGCACGCGCTTCGTGACCGTGCGGGTGCTGCAGGTCCCCGAACGCGTGCTGCCCTCGCTCAAGCCGGCGGACTTGTACGAGATCGTCGAGGAGCGCCGGGACGATCCCGTCGACTGGCTGACGTGAGCGGCCCGCCCCGCCGCTCGCGGCTCTCGTCGGACGCCAAGGACGCGCTGGCGCGCGACGTGCCGGCCGATCCCGCCGTGCGCGCCGCGCTGCGGGCGGGGCTGGCGCTCTACGGCGGCCAGCCGGGCGCCGCCGGCGAGCGCGTCTTTCGCACCCGCCGGCCGACCGTCGCCCGGTTGGCCCGCACGCTGTTCGAGGTCCCCGGCCGGCCGGCGGCCGTCCGCCGCGGCCACGACGCCCGGCTCTACAAGTCGACGACCTTCGAGATCGATTTGGGTCCCAGCGCCCCGCCGCCGCCGCGGCCGCGCCGCCGCGAAGAGCGGCGGGCCGAGTTGCGGGCGGCGTTCCTGGCCACCGGGTCGGTCGCGGCGCCGCAGCACGGCTACCACCTCGAGTTCGTCGTCCCCGACGCGGCCCGCGCCGAGCGGATCGCCGCCCTGATCGCCGCCGAGGGCGTGCAGGCGCGCACGATGGTCCGCAAGGGCCGCCGGGTCGTCTACCTCAAGGGTTTGGACGCGATCGTGACCGTGCTGGGCGCGGTCGGCGCGTCGGGCGCGATCCTCCATCTCGAGGACGTCGCGGCGGTCAAGGACACCAAGAACCGCATCCACCGGCTGGTCAACACCGAGGCCGCGAACGTCGTGCGCGCGGCCGCGGCGGCCGCGGCGCAGCGCGAAGCGTTCGGCTACCTGGCCGACGCGTACGGCCTGCGCAACCTCTCGCCGGCCCTGCGCGAGGCGGCGCAGCTCCGCCTGGCACACCCCGACGAAACCCTGGCGGAGCTCGGCCGGCGCTGCGTGCCGCCGGTCGGGAAGGCGACGATCAACGGTCGGCTCGCCTCGCTCATGCGGCTGGTCAAGCGATTACGGGGCGAACGAGAGGAGCCGGAAGTTTCTCCCGTCTAAAGCGGCCGAGCCATGCGCATCGGAATCAACGGCTTCGGCCGCATCGGACGGAACTTCACCAAGGCGCTCCTCGAGCGCTATCCGGACGTGGAGATCGTCGCCGTCAACGATCTGACCAGCGCCGCCGAGAGCGCGCACCTCTTCAAATACGACTCCAACTACGGCGCGTTCGACGGGACGGTGACGGCCGGTGCCGACTCGATCACGATCGACGGGAAGACGATCAAGATCCTGGCCGAGCGCGACCCCGGCAAGCTGCCGTGGAAGGACCTGGGCGTCGAGATCGTCATCGAGTCGACCGGCCTATTCACCGACGCGGCCAAGGCGCGCGCCCACATCGACGGCGGCGGCGCGAAGAAAGTCATCATCTCCGCGCCGGCCAAGGGCGAAGACGTGACGCTCGTGCTGGGCGTCAACGAGGGCGATTACGATCCGGCCAAGCACAACGTGATCTCGAACGCGTCGTGCACCACCAACTGTCTGGCGACGGCGGTCAAGCCGATCGTCGACGGGCTGGGCTGGCAGCGCGGCTTCATGACCACGATCCACTCGTACACGAACGATCAGAACATCCTCGACGGCCCGCACCGCGATCTGCGCCGCGCCCGCAACGCCGCCACCAACATCATCCCGACCTCTACCGGCGCCGCCAAGGCGCTCTACCTGACGATCCCCGAGGTGGAGGGCACGTTCGACGGCTTCGCGCTGCGCGTGCCGACGCCGACCGTCTCGATGATCTACCTGGTCGCGCAGACGAAGAAGCCGACCACCAAGGACGAGCTCAACGCGCTGCTGCGCGCCGCCGCCAGCGGTCCGCTCAAGAAGTACGTGCAGTACACCGACGAAGAGCTGGTCTCGAGCGACTTCAAGAAGAACCAGTACAGCTCGATCATCGACGGCAAGCTGACCAACGCGAACGGCGACCTGATCCAGATCGCGGCCTGGTACGACAACGAGTGGGGCTACTCGTGCCGCCTCGCCGATCTCACCGAGATGATCGCCGCGAAGATCCCCTCACCGGTCGCGTGAAACGACCGTCCCGCGCCACCGTCCCCGTCGCCGCCGCGCTCTTCGCGGCGGCGACGTTCGTCAGCGGGTCCGCCGCGCCGCGCACCTTCGGCGTCGCCGACCTGCGCACGCTGGTCGGCGTCAGCTCGCCGGCCATCTCGCCCGACGGGACGCGCGCCGTCGTCGTCGTCAGCCGCATCGATTGGAACGCGGACGTCTTCGCGCGTGAGCTCGACCTGGTCGACCTGCGCGCGCACACGCACCGCGCGCTGACCCAGGACCGCAAAGGGCTCGGCGATCCGACGTGGTCGCCCGACGGCAAACAGCTGGCGTTCCTGGCGAACGTCGGCGAGGGCGAGGACGCCAAACGCGAGGTGCTGGTGATGCCGATGGACGGCGGCGACGCGCGCGCGATCACGCACGCGCCCGACGGCGTCGAGCAGTTCGCCTGGCGGCCCGACGGCGGCGCGATCGCGTACGCCGCGACCGACGCCGATCCGACCAAGCACGGCGCGGCGCGCTTTCAAGACGCGTTCGTCTTCACCACCGAACCGATCACCGCGCGCAGCCGGCCCAAGCCCGCGCACCTGTTCGTCGTCGCGGCGGACGGCGGACGCGCGACCCAGCTGACGACGGGCAGCACCAGCGTCGCGACCGGCGAGGCGCAGTCGACGCTCTCGTGGTCGCCGGACGGCAGGACGATCGCGTTCGTCGTCACGCCCAACGCGATCCTCAACGACGCCGACCACGGACGCCTCGTGCTGATCGACGTCGCCACCAAAGCGATGCGCAAGCCCACCTCCCACACCGGCTGGGAGAGCGACCCGCGCTTCTCGCCGGACGGCGCGCGGCTGGCGTACCTGCACTCCGACGGCGACAGCCAGGTCAATCCGACCGGTGCGTACGTGATCGCGCCCAGCGGGGCCGCGGACGCGCCGGTCGCGCACGCCTACGACCGCGCCGTGCTGGCCGGCGCGTGGGAGCCGGACTCGCACGCGCTGCTGCTCACCGTGCACGACGGCACCAGCGACGCACTGGTGCGCGCACCGGCCGACGACGCGGCCGCGAGCCGCGTCGACTTGGGCGACCTCTCGATCCTCTCGCCGCTCGACGGCGCGATCGCGCGCGACGGCGCGTTCGTGTTCGTCGGCAGCTCGACGACGCAGCCGCCCGAGCTGTATCTGCGCGCACCGGGCGCCGCGCCGGTGCGAGTGACCGATTACAACGCCGGCGTCGCGGCGCTGCACCTCGCCACCGCCGAGACGATCGCGTTCCCGACCTCGCTCGGTCCGCGCGGCGACGCCGTCTTGACGATGCCGCCGGACTTCGCAGCCGGTCACCGGTACCCGTTGCTGGTCTACATCCACGGCGGCCCGACCTCGGCGTCCGTGCGCACCTTCGACCGCTTCGCGCAGCTCGCCGCCGCGCGCGGCTGGCTGGTGCTGCAGCCGAACTACCGCGGCAGCGACAACCTCGGCTACGCCTACCAGCACGGCGTGCTCTACGATCCGGAAGCCGGGCCCGGCCGCGACATCATGGCGGCCGTCGACGCCGTGCGCGCGCGCGGGATCGTCGACGAGCACCGCATCGGCGTGTACGGCTGGTCGTACGGCGGGATCATGACCGCCTGGATGATCTCGAAGTACCACCTCTGGCGCGCCGCCGTCTCAGGCGCGTCGGTCAACGACTGGGCGACCGACTACGGCGTCGCCGACGACTCCGACGCCGACGCCGCGCTCTTCCACGGCTCGCCCTACGTGCCCGGCAATCGCGCCGAGTGGGAGCGCGCCTCCGCGATCAGCTATGCGCACGACGTCACCACGCCCGTGCTGATCCTCTCCGACGTCGGCGACAACCGCGATCCGTTCGCGACCTCGTCGATGTACTGGCGCGCGCTGCGCGACAACCACAAGGACGCGACCCTGGTCGCCTATCCGGTCGACGGACACTTTCCGTCCGATCCGGTGCGCACCGTCGACGTCTTCACCCGCACGCTCGACTTCGTCGCGGCCCACTTCCGATGAGCTTCAAGACGCTGGCCGACGCCGAGGTGCGCGGCAAACGCGTGCTGCTGCGCGAAGACCTCAACGTCCCGATGAAGGACGGCGCGATCGCCGACGAGACGCGCATCACCGCCGCGCTGCCGACCCTGCGCTGGCTGCACGAGCACGGCGCGAAGACGGTCATCCTCTCGCATTTGGGCCGCCCGGACGGGCAGGTGAATCCGAAATACTCGCTGCGGCCGCTCGCCGCGCGGCTGGCCGAGCTGCTCGGTACGCCGGTGCGGTTCGTCGACGACTGCGTCGGCGACGCCGCCGTGGCCGCCTCGCACGCGCTCCCCGACGGCGGCTTCGCGCTATTCGAGAACGTGCGCTTCCATCCCGGCGAAGAGGCCGACGATCCGGCCTTCGCGCGGCAACTGGCGCGCAGCGGCGACCTGTACGTCAACGACGCCTTCGGGACCGCGCACCGCGCGCACGCCTCGACGGCCGGCGTCGCGGCCTATTTGCCGGCCTACGCGGGCTTTCTGATGCAAGCCGAGCTCGATGCGCTCACGCGGCTGACGCGCGACCCGGTCCATCCCTACGTCTGCGCGATCGGCGGGGCGAAGGTCGCCGACAAGGTCGGCGTGTTCGAGAACCTGCTGGCCGACGTCGACGCGTTCGTGATCGGCGGCGGCATGGCCAACACGTTCCTGGCCGCACAGGGGATCGACGTCGGACGCTCGCTGCGCGATCCGGACCTGGCACCCGCCACCCGCATCATCGCCCTGGCCACGCAAAGGAACGTCGCGCTGCACCTGCCGACCGACGCCGTCGTCGCCGACGCCTTCGACGCCGACCAGACCGCGCGCGTCGTCCCGCTCGACGCGGTCGGCACGGGGATGATCCTCGACATCGGGCCGCAGACGGCGCAGGCCTACGCCGCCGTCCTACGCGCGGCCAAGACGATCGTGTTCAACGGCCCGATGGGCGTGTACGAGAAGGCGCCGTACCAGAACGGCACGCGGGTGGTCGGCGAAGCGATCGCCGAGGCGACGCGCAACGGTGCGACCAGCGTCGTCGGCGGCGGCGACGCGGCGGCGGCCGCGCACGCGCTCGGCTTCGCCGGCGCGATGACGCACGTCTCGACCGGCGGCGGCGCGACGCTCGAGTTTCTCGAAGGCAAAACGCTCGCGGGCGTGGCCGCGCTCGAGAGCTCGTGAGCGCCGTGAAACGCCTGGTCGTCGCGAATTGGAAGATGCACAAGACGCAGGCGCAGACGCGGGCGTTCGTCGCCGACCTGCTGGGGCGCACGCTGCCGCTGGACGCGGTCGACGTCGTGATCTGTCCGCCCTTCACCGCGCTCGACGCGGCGCGCGACGCGCTCGGCGACGCCCCGATCGGCCTGGGGGCGCAGAACGTGCACTGGGCCCCCCAAGGCGCCTTCACCGGCGAGATCTCGGCGCCGATGCTGGTCGAGCTCGGCGTCCGCTGGGTCATCATCGGTCACTCGGAGCGTCGCGCGCTGTTCGGCGAGCTGGACTTCCGCGTCAACGAGAAAGTTCAGATCGCGCTGGCGTACGGCATCACCCCGATCGTCGCGGTCGGCGAGACCGAGGACGAGCACGCCGCCGGGCTCGCGCGCACGCGGGTCGAGGCACAGGTGCGGGCGGCCTTCGCCGACGTGCCGGCCCAGCAGGTGGCGCGCTGCGTGGTCGCCTACGAGCCGATCTGGGCGATCGGCACCGGCAGAGCCGACTCCCCGCCGCAGGCCGACGCGATCCTGGCCGCGATTCGCGGAGCCGTCGAGGGTTTGCGCGAAGCACGCATCCTCTACGGCGGCAGCATGAACCTCGAGAACGTCGCCGCCTTCGTCGCACAGCCGAACATCGACGGGGGACTGGTCGGCGGTGCCAGCCTCGACCCCGCCACGTTCAGCGCGCTGCTCGACGCAGCGCGCAAAGGAGCCAGCGCCACGTGAAGCGCCGTCCCTTCGTCCTCGCGATCCTCGACGGCTGGGGCTACTCGCCCGAGACGCACGGCAACGCCATCGCGGCGGCCGCGCTGCCGTTCTGGAAACGGCTGCTCGAGACGCACCCGCACACGCTGCTGGCGGCGTCGGGCGAAGCGGTGGGACTGCCGGCGGGCGTGATGGGCAACAGTGAGGTCGGGCACATCAACATCGGCAGCGGCCGCGTCGTCCCGCAGGGCGTGGTCGTCATCGACGAGGCGATCGCCGACGGCAAGCTGCCGCAGAATCCGACGCTACTGCAGTGTTTCGCGCACGTGCGCGAGACCGGCGGCCGGCTGCACTTCCTGGGCCTGGTCTCCGACGGCAAGGTGCACAGCTCGCTCGATCACCTCGAGGCGCTGATCGCGGCCACCGTCGCCGCCGGCATCCCGTTCGTCGTCGACGCCTTTCTCGACGGGCGCGACACGCCGCCGTCCTCGGCCGAGCGATATCTCGCGCGGGTCGAGCAGTTTTGCGCCGATCAAGGACACGCCGGCGCGATCGCGACGATGCAAGGCCGCTATTGGGCGATGGACCGCGACAAGCGCTGGGACCGCACCCGCAAAGCCTACGACGCGCTGGCCGACGCGAAGGCCGAGCACGCGGCGGCGACCCCGCTCGAGGGACTGCGCGCCGCCTACGCGCGCGGCGAGACCGACGAGTTCGTCGCGCCGACCATCGTCGGCACGCCGCGGCCGATCGCCGACGGCGACGCCTGCATCTTCTTCAACTTCCGGCCCGACCGCGCGCGCCAACTGACGCTCGCGTTCAGCGATCCGAGCTTCGATCATTTCCCCGTTCACCACTACGAGCGGCTGCTGTGGGCGACGATGACGCGCTACGAGGAGAACTTCCCCAACCCGGTGCTGTTCGGTCCGCGCCCGCAGTTCGACGTCTTCGGCGAGATCGTCGCCCGCGCGGGCCTCACCCAGCTGCGCTTGGCCGAGACCGAGAAGTACGCGCACGTGACCTACTTCTTCAACGGCGGGCGCGAGGACGTGTTCCCCGGCGAAGACCGCATCCTGATCCCGTCCAACCGCAGCGTGGCGACCTACGATCTCGCGCCCGAGATGTCGGCCGCCGACATCACCAGCGCCGCGGTCGAAGACGTCTCCAAGCACCGCCACGACGTCATCGTGATGAACTACGCCAACGCCGACATGGTGGGCCACACCGGCGTGTGGAACGCGACCGTCTCCGCGCTCGAGACGCTCGACGTCGCGCTGGGACGGTTGACGAACGCCGTGCTGGCCGCCGGCGGCATCCTGGCGATCACCGCCGACCACGGCAACGCCGAAGAGAAGATCGACCCCGACGGCAACCCGCTGACGGCGCACACCACCAACCCGGTGCCGTTCGTCATCATCGCCAACGAGCCGGTGGGCCGGCTCGAAGACGGCGGGAAGCTCGGCGACGTGGCGCCGACCCTGCTGCCGCTGCTCGGCTTGGACGTGCCGCCCGCGATGACCGGCCGCAACCTGCTCGCCCCGGTGACGGCGGCGCGATGAAGCGCAAACGGGTCGAAGCCGCGGCGGACTTCCTGCGCGAGCGCGCCGGCGGCGAGCTCGACTGTGCGATCGTGCTCGGGTCGGGCTTCGGTGCGGTGCTGCGCGAACGCATCGAAGGCGCGACCATTCCGTACCGCCGCATCGAAGGGATGCCCGAGCCGACCGTCGCCGGTCACGCCGGCGAAGCGCTGATCGGGATGCTGCACGACAAACGCGTCATCGCGTTCAGCGGGCGCTTTCATCTCTACGAGGGGCACAGCGCGAGCGAGGTCGTCTACCCGATCGTCGTCGCCGCGCACGCCGGCGCGCGCACGATCGTGCTGACCAACGCGGCCGGCGGCATCAACACCGCCTACCGCCCGGGCGACTTGATGCTGCTGGTCGACCAGCTCAATCTCACCGGGACCAGTCCCTTGATCGGCCCGGAGCTGCTGCCCGGTGCCGAGGTGCGCTTCGTCGACATGATCGACGCCTACGCGCCGCACTTGCGCGAGCTCGCGCGCCACATCGCCGGCCAGTACGAGATCGTGCTGCACGACGGCGTCTACGCCGGCCTGACCGGCCCCGCGTACGAGACGCCGGCCGAGGTCGGGTATCTGCGCGGCATCGGCGCCGACGCGGTCGGGATGTCGACCGTGCTCGAAACGATCGCCGCCCGCGCGCTGGGGCGCGACGTGGTGGGCTTCTCGCTGATCACCAACGTCCACGGGGCCGGCGTCCCGACCTCGCACGAAGAGGTCCTCGCCGCCTCCCAGCGCAGCGCCGAGGACGTCGCGCGGCTGGTCGAGGGGATCGTCGCCAACCTGGCCTCGACGCCCGCCGCGCCGACCGTCTGAACACCCGACCGGCTAGCCCACCGGGGTACCGCCGTTCGGGCGTAGCCGGCCTTGGCCGGACGTGCAAGAATCCTGCGTATCTCGGCTCCTTTCCCGAAGGGTGTTTGCATGCGCTTGAAACCGTACATCGCCGCGATCGCGGCCGTCGCCGTCATCTGCGGCTGTAGCGGCCGCGGCAGCGGTCCGTCCTCATCGCTCCCCTCCACGCAATCCGGCGCGCGCCGCACGGCGCAGAGCGTCTCGACGCTGGGCAGCTACAACGTCAACACGGCGCACGTGTACGTCTCGGGCATCTCGTCCGGCGGTTTCATGGCCGTGCAGATGCACTTCGCGTACTCGGGCACGTTCAAGGGCGCGGCGATCTACGCCGGCGGCCCCGACTACTGCGGGCAGGACAGCGAGACGACGGCCGACCTCGACTGCGGGGGCGCCGGCGAGTACACCAGCGAGCTGACGCCGTCCGAGAACTACATCAACGCCAATCAGAACACGTCGGGGATGGATCCGGTCAGCAACATCAGCGGTCAACCCGTCTATCTGTGGTCGGGCACCGCCGACACCGTCGTGCCGCAGAAGACGATGAACGATCTGCAGACCGAGTATCAGAAGTACGGCGCGTCGGTCACCTACGACAACACCTACGCCGCCGAGCACGGTTGGGAATCGCCCTACGGCGCCAACGCGTGCGGCACGCTGGGCAGCCCGTACATGATCGACTGCAGCGGCTACGATTCCGAGAAGACGTGGCTGACGAAATTCCTGGGCACGCTCAACGCCAAGAACACCGGCACGCTGACCGGCTCGCTCATCAACTTCGACCAGACGCCGTACGGCGGCGGCTCGAACGACCTCGACACCAACGGCTGGGTGTTCGTCCCGGCCGCCTGCGCGCAAGGCGCGACCTGCTCGATCGTCGTCGCGCTCGACGGCTGCGAACAGTATCAGGCGGTCATCAACGACGAGTTCGTCACGCAGTCCGGCCTGGATCAGTGGGCCGACACCAACGACATCATCGTGCTGTATCCGTACCAGACGACGGGCGGCTCGAACCCCAACGGGTGCTGGGACTGGTGGGGCTACACCAACAGCAGTTATGCGCTCAAGCAAGGCGTGCAGATGGCGGCCATCTACAACATGGTCAAGCATCTCGAAGGCGGGACCGGCTCGACGCCGACGCCGACGCCCACGCCCACACCGACGCCGGCCGGCACCGCGACGCCGACCCCGACGCCAACACCGAAAGGCACGGCCACGCCGACCCCGACGCCCACCCCGAAGACGACCCCGACGCCGACACCAACGCCGACCCCAGGCTGGTCGCAAAAGGTGACGACGACGGTGGTGCTGGCGTACGACGACGGCTACATCACGCTGGCCGAGTACCTCGAGCTCGGACAAGCCTACGGCTACGACAGCTCGATCACGCTGTACGACTGCGGCGGGACCTGGACCAACTCGTCGACCTGCGGGCCGATGATCTACTAGCCACCGCAAGATTCGCCACGTTTCCGAGCCCGGGCCGTGTTATGGTGCTCGTAGTCATGACCGGCCCGGGCTTCACCATCTTCGAGACGGCGATCGGCAGCTGCGGTCTCGCGTGGAACGCGCGCGGGATCGTGGCCGTCCAGCTGCCGGAACCGACCGCCGGCGCGACGCGCGCGCGGCTCGCGCACCGCGTCCCCGGCGCCCAGGAATCGCCCCCGCCGCCGCACGTACGGCGAGCCGCCGACGGGATCACCGCGCTGCTGCGCGGCGAGCCGGCCGACCTGACCGCGGTCCCGCTCGACGTCGAGGCGATCCCGCCGTTCGACCGTGACGTCTACGCGATCGCGCGCACCGTCCCGGCCGGGGCCACCATCACCTACGGCCAGATCGCGACGCGGCTCGGCGAGCTGAGCCTTTCGCGCGACGTCGGCGCGGCGCTCGGGCGCAACCCGTTCCCGCTGGTCGTGCCGTGCCACCGCGTGCTGGCCGCCGGCGGCAAGGACGGCGGCTTCTCGGCGCGCGGCGGCATCGCGACCAAACGCACGCTGCTGCGCATCGAAGGTGCGCTGCCGCCCGAACCGCCCTCGCTGTTCGACCCGCCGGCCTGACGTGCGCGCGACCGCCCTGGTGCGCAGCGCTTCCCTGACCGTCTTCGACATGCGCTGCACGGCGCGCGTCGGTGACGCGCCGTTCACCGAACAGCACGCCGGCTACTCGATCTCCTACGTGCGCGCCGGCAGCTTCGGGTATCGCGCGCGCGGCCAGGCGTTCGAGCTGGTCGCGGGAGCGACGCTGATCGGCGCACCGGGCGACGAGTACGTGTGCACGCACGAGCACGGTGCCGACGGCGACGAGTGCCTGTCGGTGCAGATGACCGGCGCGCTGGCCACGACCATCGCCGACGAGCGCGCGTGGCGCAGCGGCGCGCTGCCGCCGGTCGCGGAGCTGAGCGTGCTGGGCGAGCTGGCCCAAGCGGCGGCCGACGGGCGCAGCGATCTCGGCGTGGACGAAGCCGCGCTGCTCTACGCGGCGCGCTTCGCGACGCTGCTCGCCGGCCGTGCGCCGGCGCCGGCATCCACCACCGCCCGCGACCGGCGGCGCGCGGTCGAGGCCGCGCTGTGGATCGACGCGCACGCGCACGAGACGATCGATCTCGAGCGCAGCGCCGCGCAGGCCGAGCTGAGCCCGTTCCACTTCGTGCGCTCGTTCGCGCGCGTGCTCGGCGTGACGCCGCACCAGTACCTGGTCCGGGCGCGGCTGCGCCGCGCGGCGGCGCTGCTGGCCGATCCGGCCCGTCCGATCACCGCCGTCGCGTACGACGTCGGCTTCGGCGACCTCTCGAACTTCGTGCGCACCTTCCGTCGTGCGGCCGGTCTCTCGCCGCGCGCGTTTCGCCAGGCGGCGCGCGGCGAGCGCAAGATCATCCAAGAGCGCCTCGCGGCGCTGCCGCTAGGATAGGATCATGTTCAGTCACATCTCCCTTCGCGTTCGCGACCTGCCCGCCAGCGTGCGCTTCTACCAAGCCTTTCTCGCGCCGCTCGGCTACGGCGTGGCCCACCAAGACGACGAGAGCGCCGGCTTCGGTCCGCCGGACCAACCCATGTTCTGGCTCACGCTCGGCGGGGCGCCGAGCGCCAACGCGCACCTCGCCTTCGCGGCCGCCGACGACGCGACCGTCGATCGCGCGTACGCGGCCGGACTCGCCGCGGGCGGGCGCGACAACGGCAAGCCGGAGCTGATCCCCGACTACGGGCCGACCTACTACGGCGGCTTCCTGTTCGACCCCGACGGCAACAACGTCGAGGCCGTGCACAGCTGACCCGCTAGGGCGCGATCGCGATCGCCTGCAGACCGTGGGCGTCGAACAGCCGGCGCAGCGTGCCGTCGGTCTTCGCTTGCGCGAGGAACGCCGACACGTACGCGAGCGCGGCCGGATGATCGAGCGGCACCGCGACCGCGGTCTTCGTCTGCTGGAACGCGCCGGGCAGAACGCGCGAGCCGGGGAGCTGCGCCGAGAGCGGGACCAGCTGGTCGCGCAGGTTGGCGAACGCGTCGATCGTACCGGCCCGCATCCCGGCGACGATGTCGTCGACCTTCTGCACGCCGACGACGGTGTTGTGCGCGAGCGCGCGCTGCGCGCCGCGCAGCGTCGTCGTGTTGGCGACGGCCACGACCTTCACGGCCGGATTGTCGAGATCGGCGAAGCTCTGCGCCGTCGAGCCCGGCCGCACCAGAAAGGTCGCGTCGGCGGAATTGTAGATCGGCCCGAACGCCATCTTCTGCGCGCGCGCGGCGTCTTCGGGGACGAAGGTGACGTCCCACGCGCCGCTCGCCGCGGCGTCGGTGATCTGCCCCGAGTTCTCGTATTTGACGAACGTCACCGGAACGCCGAGCCGCTGCGCCAGCGCGCGGCCGAGGTCGACCGGCACGCCGGTCACGCTCCCATCGGGTCCGACCGCCGACCAGAACGGCCCGCCCAGGTTGCTGATGGCGACCGCGACCCGCAGCGTGCCGGTCGGTGCCAGCTCGTCCTTCGCGGTCGGGGCGGCCTGCGCGGCGGGCGGTGCCAGTGCCGCGAGCGCGGCCAGGAGCAACGAGAGCGCGGTGCGGCGGTACAGCTTCATGGCGCCCCCTTCGTCGATGGCGGCTCGGTACCCGGTATACCAGGGCTCGGCATCCGCCTCGCATAACGTCGGGCCGTTCCGTCTTCCAGGAGGCGTCCATGAGCGAGCTCTCGCGCGGCGAATTCTTCGGTGTCACGGCGGCGACCGGCGTGGCCGGCGCGGTCAACCCGGGCGGCGCGGTCGTCGCGGCCCCCGGCGGCAACGCCACCCTGACGACGCGTTGGTACGGCGGCGGCGTCTTCGAGCTGGCGACGCCCGACGACAAGACGATCGTGCTGGTGGACTGTTGGATCTGGAACAACTCCGGCTGGAAGGCGTTCAACCTCGAGAAGCCGCCCGAGTTCGCCAGCGCCGCCGCCTACGCGGCGCACATCAAGAGCCGCAAGCCGGACGTGGTGATCGTCACGCTCTCGCACGACCACGGCGACCACATCGGCGACTACTTCGAGACGCTGGCGGCGCTGGTCGCGGCCGGCGTCGACGTGAAGACGGTCGGCCAGAGCGATCTCATGCGCGTCGGCCTGGTGCCCAAGTTCAAGGCGGCCGGCCTGGACAACACGGCGCTCGTGCTCAACAACGGCGCCGGGATGAACTTCGGCGGCCACGCCGCGTACAAAGGCGTGCAGACGTTCCTGGTTCCCGCCGTTCACTCGTGCGCGTCGGGCTTCCCGGCCGCGGGCTTCATCATCGACGTCGGCGGGGCACGCGTCTACGCCTCGGGCGACACCGACATGTACGGCGACATGGCGACGGTCGGCGGCCGCTATCACCCGGACCTGGCCGTCGTGTGCGCCGGCAACGGCGCGTTCACCATGGGCCCGGCCGACGCGGCGTACACCTGCAAGCTGATGGGCGTCACGCAAGCGATCCCGGTGCACTACGCGCACAACCCGCTGGTGCTGGGGCCGCAGGCCGCCGACCTGTTCCGCGGCGCGCTGGCGAGCGCGGCGCCGCAGGCGAAGGCGACCACGTTCGCCCATCCCGGCGAACGCCTCACCCTGACCATCGCCCGGAACCCGAACCGAGCCTAGACCGAGGGCGCGCGGGGCCGGAACCCCGCGCGATCAGCGCAAGTAGCCGAACTCGTAGCCGCGCGCGACCAACTGTGGCCGCGAGCGGGCGGAGAGCTTCGCGAAGAGCATGCGAATGTGGAACTCCACCGTCGCCGTGCTCCGGCCGATCACGACCGCGATCTCCTTGCTCTGCAATCCCTCGGCGAGACCCTGAATGATCCGCAACTCGGTCGCGGTGAGCCGCTGCTTCGACTCGCTCGACGCCGAGGGGACCGGTTCAGGTCTCGTCACCACTTCACCCAGCATGGAACCTCCGTCTCCGAAGTACCATGCGCGGCCTCGGCTTGTCGACATGGAAAATTACCTGGTTGACGGCCGGGGTGCCGGCCAGGTATGGTAATGCCCTACGACGCGTGCACGTCCGCACGCGCGCGGATTTGGTATTCCTAATGCCGGGATAATCCGAAGATCCGCGCGTCGTCCGCCTCGATGAGGTCCAGCACTCGGTCGAAGCGCGCTTGCAGCTCGGCCGGATAGAACTGGTCGAACAGCGCGCGCATCTCGCCGGTGACACGGCTGCAGGCGAAACCTTCCATCTTGGCGTTGATCGCCGGCGCGTCCAGACCGACTGTTCGTTCGGCGATCCAGCGCTCGACCTCGGCCTCGTCGGCCGCACCCGCGACGACCTCGCGCAGCTCGGTGAGATCGATCTTCGTGTAGTAGGCCCACAGCTCCGAGAACCCGACCGTCGTGACGTACCCGTTGAGGTTCCCGCCCGGCAGCGATGCGCGCAGCTTGTCGACGACGCGTGCCGTGAAGACGATGCCCGCGAGCCGGGCGTGCGGCGAGCGCGGCGGCCCCAGGGTGAAGTCCAACGGTTCCATGTCGAGTTCGGACTACACGCCCGCGGAGGTCACTCCCTGGCGCGAACGCGATAACATCCGCTGGCGTCGACCTCGACGCGCCGCATGCCTATCGACAGCCCGCGCAGCGCGTGGTCCCAGAACGTGAGCACCGTGACGACCACCGGCGTCAGCGTCGCGAGCAGCGTGCGGACGCGTTGCGAGACGGCCAGGACGTCGCGTTGCCAGGCGGGATGGTCGGGCGGGAAGATCGGCCCGATCTCGGCCGCCGAAACGTCCTCGCCGGCGTCGTTGCCGGCCCGCGGCACGGGCGACAACGGCAGCGTCGGCTGTTGCGCGCGGCGCACGGGACTACATCCGCTCCGGCGCGAGCGCCACGCGCAAGCGCTTCACCGCCAGCAGGTGCAGCTGCGAGACGCGCTGCGGCGAGATGCCGAGCGGACCGCCCAGCGAGCGCAGCGATCGTTCGCCGTAGTAGTGCGCCAGCACGATGCGGCGCTGGCGCGGCGGTAGGGCGTCGATCGCGGCGCGGATGCGGGCGCGCTCCGCGCGCTCGGCGGCGACTTGCTGCGGATCGCCGCCCGCGTCGAGCACGAGTCGTTCGCCGATCGGCAGCGCGACGTCGAGCGAGAGGGGCACCGCGCGGTGCGCGTCGATGCGCGCGCGTGCCAAGGCCGGATCGCGTGCCGCCAGCGACTGCAGGCTCGGCACGTAGCCCAGCCGCTGCGCCTGCGCGAAGCGCGCGTTCTCGGCGTTGCGCACGCGCCGGCGCACCCGCTCGGAGACGGGATCGAGCCGCCGCATCCCGTTGAGCATCGCGCCCAGCACGACCTTGCGCGCGTACTGCTCGAGCGGGATGTTGCGCGCCGGGTCGTAAGCGTCGACGGCGCGGATCAGCCCCACGCTGCCGTCGCCGATCAAGTCGTCCATGTCGGCGCCCGGCACCATGCGGTGCAGCCGCTTCGCGACCGCGCGCACGACGGGCAGCAGCGCGCGGATCTGCGCTTCGCGATCGTCGGTGCTCATCGCCGCACGCGCACGAACAGCGTGTCCGCGACCTCGCCGATCACGATTTCGCCGACCGGTCCCAAGCCTGCCGCCAGCGGTTTGAGGATCTCGCGAAAGAGCACCGCGCTCAGCACGTCCTGCACGCGCGGTGCCGGCGCCGGCAGCGGTTCAGCCGCGATGGAGGTTGTTGGCGATCCGCAGCATCTCATCGGCCGCCTGCACTCCCTTCGCGTTGGCCTCGTACGCCCGTTGCGCGCCGAGGATCTGCATCATCGACTCGACGATCGAAACCGTGCTCTTCTCGAGCATCCCGAACGCCAGCGACGGTGCGCCGCGCATCCCCGGCACGATCAGGCCCGGCCGGCCGGAGGCCTCGGTGCGCGCGAACAGCGTCGCGCTGAGCGGCCGCAGCGCCTCCGGTGCCGGAAACTCCGCCAGCCGCAGGTGTGCGATCGTGCGATCCGCTTGGCCGGGAACGTCGACGCTGACGCGACCGTCGCGCGCGACGCGCACCGCGATCGCGTCGGCCGGAATCCGCACGCCCGCCAGCGCCCAGCCGGCGGCGTCGCGCACGCGGCCGTCAGCCTGCCGCGCGAACGCGCCGGCGCGCGTGTACGCGCGCTGCCCGTCGCGCTCGACGACGAAAAAGCCCGGTCCGTCGATGGCCAGGTCGAACGGGCCGCCGCTGCGCTCGAGCTTGCCCTGCACGAACACCGGATGGCGGCCGACCGCCACCGTCCCCAGGCCGATCCCGCCGGCGCGCACGTCGGCGAACGTCTCGGTCGCGCCCTTGAAGCCGGCGACGTCGGCGTTGGCGAGGTTGTCGGCGACGACTTCGAGCTCGAGCTGCTGCGCCGCCATGCCGCTGGCGGCGGCGAACATCGCGCGGTTCATTGCACGCGCCCGATCTCGTTGGCCGCCTTCTCGCGCGTCGCGTCGAGCGCGAGCAGCGTCTTCTGCGCCGTCTCGAACGCGCGCTGCGCGGTCAGGATCGCCAGCGTTTCGTCGACCGCGTTGACCGCGCTGGATTCGAGCGCGCCGGCCTGGACGTGCGTTCCCGGCGGCAGCGGCAGCCGGTCGACGACGCGCCCGCGATCGTGGACGAGCCCGTCGGCGTCGACTCGCGCATCGGGCGAGACGCGCAAGGCGCCGCACGCGCCGTGGAGCCGCTGCCCGCGGTCGTCGACCAGCCAGCCGTCACGATCGCGACTGAACGCGCCTTCGCGCGTCGTTCGGTCGCCGACGCGAAACACGCCCGGCCCCAGCAGCGCGAGATCGAATTGCCGCCCCGTCGCGCGCATCGCGCCTTGCTCGGGGCTGACGCGCGTGGTGACGGCGAGCCCGTGCGGCGTCAGCCGAACGTCGGCGATCGTCTTGCGGAACCCGTCGCTGGCGGCGTTGGCCAGATCGTGGGTCGCCACGTCCAGCTCGGCGCGCGCGGCCCGCATCGCCGAGCCCATCCACTCCATTCCGTCCATGCCGGCATGCTAGGCCGTTGCCGTGTGCGGCTCGTTGCCGAGAAATGTCCGCTCGATGAGCGCAGCGAAGCGCGGGCTCCATGCGGCGGCTTGCGTTACGAGCAGTCCTCATCGCCGGCGCGCTCGACGTCGTGCTGACCTACGGGCTCATGTTCGCTGCGACCATCGCTCTCAGCGCGCTCACCGCAATCGCCGGCGTTCCCTCCGGCGGCGACTGGGAGTTGATGACGGTGCTCCGTATCGCCGTCTGGCTCGCGTCGCTCGCTTGCGGCTACCTGGCCGCGCGGCTGGCAGGCCACGACGCGCTCCTCAACGGCACGCTCGCCGCATCGGGTGTTTTCGTGATCGGCCTGCTGACCAGCCACGTGTGGGAGGGCTGGAGCTCGGGGTTGCTGGGCCTCCCGCTCAGTCCGGTGCCGGCGTTCCTCGGGGGCCTGGCGTGGTTGCTCCAGCAGCGGGCAAAGGCAGCGCGCGGCCTCGCGGAATCCACCGGCCCGGTGGCGTAACTCGCAAGAACAGGACGGGCGGGAGCGGTCTCCCCCCAGCAGAGGGACGGCATGAATATCGGGATCTTGGGCTCCGGCAACATCGGAGGAAACGCCGCGCGTCTGTTCGCTCGCGCCGGCCACCACGTCCGGATCGCCAACTCCCGTGGGGCGGCCTCGCTGCAGGGCTTGGCGAGCGAGATCGGCTCGAACGTGACCCCCTCGGAGGCCCAGGACGCCGTCGACGCCTCCGACGTCATCCTGATCGCGGTCCCCTGGACCAAGCGCGAGGAGACCCTGGGCGAGCTCGAAGGCTGGGACGGCAAGATCGTCATCGACGCGATGAACGCCTACACCGAAGACTTCGAGATCGAGGACCTGGGGACCAAGACCTCGACCGAGTTCACGCGCGCGCTCGTCCCGGGCGCCCGCATCGTCAAGGCCTTCAACACGATGTTCTACAAGCGGCTGGCCGGCGAGGGGAAGTCGAAGGGCTCCAAAGGGCGCCTGGCGATGCCGGTCGCCGCGGACGACCCGACCGCCAAGCGGGTCGTCATGGACCTCATCGACGAGATCGGATTCGACCCGGTCGACAACGGCGGGCTGGTCGACGGCGGCCGCACGCAGCAGCCCGGCTCGCCGATCTACAACCAGCCGCTGACCGCCGCCGAGCTCAAGAACCAGCTGGCACGGCGGTAGCCGTTCGCACCGGCTTCACGGCGCGTTCGCAGCCGCGCGCTATCGTGCGGTCATGGCTACGCTGCGCGATTTCACCAACGTCCACTGCGATTACGGCATCGTCCCGCTGCGCCTGGCGAAGGCGCTCGGCGCCCACCCCGACATGGCACTGCGCGTCCCGGTCGGCGACCTTCACGTCGAGAAAGACGTCGTCGTCCACCTCTCGCCCAAGCCCGGCTACCCGGGCTACGAGCTGTTCGACATCCACTGGGAGCCCAAGGAAGGCGGTCCGTATCCGTCCTTCGCCGGGACGCTGAGCATCGCCGACGAGGGCGCGGGCTGGAGCCGCGTCGACCTCGACGGCACCTACGCGCCGCCGCTGGGGCCCATCGGTCTGGTCTTCGACGCCATGGTCGGCCACCGGATCGCGGCCGCGACCGCCGCGCTGCTGCTGGCCGAGATCAAACGGCTGGTCACCAAGCCCGTCGCGGGCGTGAGCCCGAACGCGACGGCTTCGGCCTAGCCGAAGCCACCTCAGTCGATCAGGGTGCGTTCCGGGCTGCCGTTGAGCGGCAGCTGATCGGCCGCGGGTGCCTGGAGCGCCGGTTCCGCGGCGCCACCCGCCGCGACCGAACGGGGCGTCGGGCGCTCGAGCAGCGAGAGATGCGACATCAGCAGCGAGCGCAGCTCGCTCTTGGCCTTCTCGGCGCTGTCCTGGGCGCGCTGCGCCTCGCGGCGCGACTCGTCGATGCGGTCGCCCAGCGCCGCGATCTCGCGCTCGGCCGACAAGCGCGCCTCTTGGCGGATCAGGTCGGCCTCTTTGTGCGCCGCGGCCTTGACCTCGTCGGCGGTGCGCTGCGCCAGCAGCAGCGTCGACTGCAGCGACTCTTCCATCGCCTTGAAGTGCGAGATGCGCTCGCGCAAGTCGCCGATCTCGGCCTCGAGCGCGGCGCGCGCCTGCGCCTCGTCTTCGAGCGTCTCGATGATCTCGTCGAGATACTCGTTGACCTCGTTGCGGTCGTAGCCTTGCAGCGACCGCTTGAATTCCTTGTGCTGGATGTCGACGATCGTGATCTTTGCCATCAACGCAAATCCTTGATACCCAAGACGCCGTCGTTGTCGAGCTGTTCTTTCACGCCGGCCGAGTTGACGCTCACGCCGCTGGGCACGACCAAGTAAATCGCCTCGGCCAGCTTCTGGATGCGGCCGTCGATCGTGTAGGCGACGCCCGAGGTGAAGTCGACGACCCGCTGCAAGAGGTTGCGGTCGGCGCCTTGCACGTTGACGATGACGACCTGCCGCGCGCGCAGCGCGTCGGCGATCTCGGTGACGTCGCCGAACGAACGCGGCGCGAACACGGCCACCGATCCGCCCGGCCGGCGCGAGGCGTCGCTGAGCGGGACGACGTTGCGTTTCGCGCCGACCTCGTCGGCGTACAGCTCGTCGTCCTCTTCGTCGTGGATCGCGAACCACGATCCGATGCGCGCGAACACGCTCATACCGGGATCCTTTCTCGGGCGGGACGGGGGCCGAAGATCGCCGTGCCCAGACGCACCATCGTCGAGCCGGCCCGGACGGCGGCTTCCCAGTCGCCGGACATCCCCAGGGAGAGCGTCGTCCCGCCGACGCGTTCGAAGGTCTCGCGCGCGGTGGCGAACGCGCGGGCCGGATCGCCCTCCAGCGGGCCGATCGCCATCACCCCGTCGACCTGCAGCCCCGCCGCGCGCAGCCGCTCGGCCAGCGCCGGCGCCTCGGCCGGCGCGGCGCCGAAGCGCTCGGCCGGCGAGACGTTGATCTGCACCAGCACCCGCAGCGGGCGCGCGGCATCCGCCGCCGCCTTGGCCAGCGCCAGCCCCGCCTCGAGCCGATCGACGCTTTGCACCACGTCGAAGGAACGTGCGATCGCCTTCGCTTTGTTCGTCTGGACGTGGCCGATGAAGTGCTTCGTGCAGGGCGGCAAGTCGGCGTACTTGGCGCGCGCCTCTTGGAGGTAGTTCTCGCCGACGTCGTGCAGCCCGGCGGACAGCGCCGCCAGCACCGCCTCGCGCGGCTGCCCTTTGGTCACCCCGAGGATCGCGACCGAGCCGCGTTCACGCCTCGCGGCGACGCTCACCTCGTCGACGCGCTCGCGCAGCGCCGCCACGCGCTCGGCGACCGTTTCGGTAGCCAGGGCCATGGACCGACACCTTCACCGCGCCTCAGTTCGGGTCCCGCGCCTCGGTGCGGACGCCGCGCCGGTAGGAGTAGACGATCATCACCACGCCGATGACGACCTGCAGCACGGCGACGAACTGCCCGCCGTCCAAGCCCAGCACGGTGAAACCCGGATCGCGCCAGATCTCGGCGATCGTGCGCATCACACCGTAGGTGGTGAACCAGGCCCAACCGGTGACGCCGTCCGGCGGCCGGCGCGAGTACACGAACAGCACGATCGGCAGCGTGATCAGGTCGAGGATCGCCTCGAAGATCTGCGAGGGATAGCGGTAGTTGAGCTGATCGGCCGGAAACTGGATGCACCACGGCCGGTCGGGGTTGCAGACCTTGCCCAACAGCTCGTCGTTGATGAAGTTGACCAGCCGCGTCGTCACGATGCCGATCGAGAGCAGCGGCACGACCTCGTCGCCGAGCACGCCGAAGGTCAATCCCGGGTGCTTGCGCAGGAACAGCACGATCGCCAGCAAGACGCCGACCAGCGCGCCGTGGAACGCCATCCCGCCTTGCCAGATCGCGATGAAGTCGATCGGGTGCGCGAGGTACGCGCTCAAGTTGTGCTTGGTGAGCACGTCGGCGATGACGAAACCCGTCCGTCCGCCGATCAGCACGCCGACCAGCGCGTAGACCAGGAAATCTTGGATCTGCTCGGTCGTCAGGCCGAGCCGCCGTCGGCCCGCCGGGCGGTTCATCCACAGATAGACGCAGATGAAGCCCAACAAGTACGAGAGGCCGTACCAATGGACCGAGACCGGGCCGAGCCGGAACGCGATCGGGTCGATGTTCGGATAGACGAACCAGTGGGTCACGGGACCACAGGTACGGGCAGCGGCCGGCGGCCTCCCGTCGCCGGTGCATCCGGCCGGCGCCCGGGCGCCTTCTAGGTCACGGTGTCCGCCAACGTCAACGTCCTGACCGCCTTCCTGGCGGGCCTCGTCTCGTTCATCTCACCCTGCGTCCTGCCGCTGATCCCGGCCTACCTCTCGTTCCTGACCGGGTCGAGCCTCGAAGAGCTCAAGGCCCAGTCGGACGCCGCCAGCCGGGCCCGGGTCATGCTCCACGCGGTGGCCTTCGTGGCCGGCTTCACCCTGGTGTTCATGGCGATCGGGCTGTCGGCCAGCGCGCTCGGCTCCGTCTTCATCCAATACAAGGACTGGATCGCGCGGATCGGCGGGGTCGTGGTCATCATCCTGGGCCTGAACATGATCGGGCTGTTCAAGATCCCGGCCCTGATGATGGACAAGCGGCTCCAGGTCCGCAGCGCGAACCGCTCGGTCTTCGCCTCGGCGCTGGTCGGAATCGGCTTCGCCGCCGGCTGGTCGCCCTGCATCGGCCCGATCCTCTCGGGCATCATCCTGATCGCCTCGCAAGAGAAGTACGGCCAGGCGACCTTCCTGCTGTTCGTCTACTCGATGGGCCTCGCGATCCCGTTCCTGTTGACGGCGGCGGCGATCGGCCAGGCGCTCGGGCTGCTCAACCGCGTCAAGCGGTACCTGGGCGCCATCGAGATCGGCGCCGGCGCCTTCCTGGTGGCCACCGGCCTGGTGCTGATCACCGGCTCGTTCGGCCGCGTGGCCGGCTTCTTCTACCAGTACGTCAAGCCGCCGAGCCTGTAGGTCGGCCGAAGAACCCGTCGAACCCCGGGCCGGTGATTCTCCTCTGGGTCGTCGCGCTGGTCGTCTTTCTGTTGGACCGGTGGACGAAGTCCGTCGTCCTCACCCACTTCTTGCCCGGCGAGAGCCGGCTGGTGATCCCGCACCTCTTGTGGTTCACCTACGTGCAGAACACGCACGGTGCGTTCGGACTGTTCGGCAACTCGCCGCTCTTGCTGATCGTGCTGGCGTGCCTGGTGCTCGCGCTGTTCGCCTACGCCTTCCGCGACGCGGTGCGGCGGTCGAACCTGGTGCGGGTCGCGTTCGGGATGATCGTCGGTGGCGCGATCGGCAACATCGTCGACCGCTTCCAGCACCAGTGGGTGGTCGACTTCATCGACTTCAAGACGATCTGGCCGAACGTGTTCAACGTCGCGGACTCGTGCATCACGATCGGCGTGGCGCTGCTGATTCTGGCGTCGCTGCGGCGCGAGGCGCGCCGCTGACGCACCTCGTCGACGACGCCGATGCCGGCATCCGTCTCGACGTTCTGCTCACCCGCCTGAGCGGGTTCTCGCGCTCGCACGTCGCGAGCGCGCTGCGCGCCGGCGCCGCCACCGTGAACGGTGCCGCCGGCAAGCCCAGCACGCTGCTCGAACCGGGCGATGCGATCGCGTGGAGCATCGCCCCGCCGGCCGAGCTGATCGTCGAGCCGGAAGCGATCCCGCTCGACATCGCCTATGAGGACGAGGACATCCTGGTGGTCGACAAGCCGGCCGGGATGGTGACGCACCCGGCGCACGGCGCGGTCGACGGCACGCTGGTCAACGCGCTGCTCGCGCACGTCGGCGGTTTGCCGGGCGAGATGCTGCGCCCGGGCCTGGTCCACCGGCTCGACCGCGACACCTCCGGCCTGCTGCTGGTCGCCAAGACGGAAGCGGCGCTGGGGACGCTGGGCCGCGCGATGCAAGCGCGGTACATCGAGCGCGAGTACCGCGGCATCGTCGTCGGCACGCCCGAGGACGCCGAGGGGACGATCCGCGGCGCGCTGGGCCGCGATCCGCGCAATCGGCTCAAGTACGCGATCCGGGCCGAAGGCAAGCCGGCGGTGACGCACTACGCGCTGCGCGAGCAGCTGCGCGGTCACGCCGAGCTGACGTTTCGCCTCGAAACGGGCCGCACGCATCAGATCCGCGTCCACATGGCGGCGCTCGGTCACGCCATCCTCAACGATCCCGTCTACGGGCGCAGCGACTCGCGCTTGCCGCTGCCGGGGCAAGCGCTGCACGCCTGGCGCCTCGGCTTCAAGCATCCGCGCACCAAGCAGATGATGGAGTTCGAGAGCGAACCGCCGCCCGAGTATCTGGCCACGCTGGCGATGCTGCGCCGGTGATCGGCGCGTTCACGTTGCGCGCGCGCGACGGCGCGGCGCGGCGCGGCACGCTGACGACCGCCCACGGCCCGGTCGAAACGCCGTGCTTCATGCCGGTCGGCACGCTGGCCGACGTCAAGCTGCTCGAACCCCAGGACCTGCGCGAGCTCGGCGCGCGCATCGTGCTCGCCAACACGTATCACCTGTGGCTGCGGCCGGGCCTGGAGACGCTGGTGGCGGCCGGCGGCATCCACCGCTTCATGGCCTGGGACGGTCCGATCCTGACCGATTCGGGCGGCTTCCAAGTCTTCAGCCTCGAGTCGCGCCGCGCGATCGACGAAGACGGCGTCACCTTTCGCTCGCACCTGGACGGCAGCCGGCACCGCTTCACGCCGGAGAACGTCGTCGCGTTCCAGGAAGACCTGGGCGTCGACGTCGCGATGGCGTTCGACCAGTGCGTCGCCTTGCCGGCCACCCGCGACGAGCTGCTGCGCGCGGTCGAACGGACGACGGCGTGGGCGCAGCGCTGCCGCGCGGCGCAGCGGCAGGCCGATCGCACCATGCTGTTCGGCATCGTGCAGGGTGGCCTCGACGAGCAGCTGCGCGCGCGCAGCGCCGCCGAGCTGGTCGCGCTGGACCTGCCCGGCTACGCGATCGGCGGCCTCTCGGTCGGCGAGTCGCGCGAGGAGATGGACCGCATGACTCGCTTCACGGCGGCGCTCTTGCCGGCCGACAAGCCGCGCTACCTGATGGGCGTGGGCACCGTGCGCGACCTCATCGCGGGGATCGATCGCGGCATCGACCTGTTCGACTGCGTGTACCCGACGCGCAGCGGTCGCCACGGCCGCGTCCTGCTGCGCTCGGGCGAAGAGTTCAACGTGCGCCGCGCCGGACACGTGCGCGAGTTCGTGCCGCTCGACCCGGCCTGCGACTGCCGCGTCTGCGCGACGTACACGCGTTCATACATCTGTCATCTCTTTCGCGCCGGAGAGACGCTCGGCGCGCGCCTGCTCTCGTATCACAACGTCGCCGCGCTGACGGGCCTGGTGCGCGACGCGCGCGCGGCGATCGAGTCGGGGCGCTGGAGCGAGCTGCGCGAGCGCGTCTTGAAGGCGCCCAGCGACGCCGGCGAAAAGAACGACGCGTGAGACGCACGTTCCTCTCCGTCCTCGCGGCCGCGGCGTGCGTCGCCCTCGCGTGCTCGGGTGCGCTCGCCGACCCGCTGCAAGCGGCGTTCACGCTGAGCATCAACCCGCTCGACGGCGGTCACGAGGTCGGCAACGGCCAAGTCGACCGCGTCGACTTCGCACCGTTGCCGCTGGCCGACCTCGAAGTGCGCTGGCGCGGCGAGAGTGTGCACGTCGAAGGGCTACCGTCGGTCACCTTCGGCTACGGCAGCAACCCCGACGGCGCGCAGTCGACGCGGCTCTCGATCATCAACGCGACGTTCCGCCAACAGCTCGGGGCCGGTTTCTTCGCCGGCTTCGGCCAGACGATCTACAACCAGCGCACCGACTACGGCAATCAGATCGGCGTACGCTACTACGCCGGTCCCGGCGTCACGTCGTTCATCGACGGCGACGAGATCCAAGACTCGCGCGTCACGGGGCCGCGATTGGAGCTCGGGAAGCATTGGACGCGCGGGCGAGACAGCGTCGAGCTGGTCGCGGCGGTGAACCCGACGATGCACGGCGTCCAGTACACGCAAGTCGGCATTCTGGGCGAATCGTGCATCTACCATGTGGGCTGCCGCTTCTACGAGCCGACCTTCGCCGATCCCGAAATCGCCGCCCAGACCGACCTCTCGCTGCGCGTCGGTCACCGCCTCTCCAAACACGGCGATCTGCTCTACGGCCTGCGCTATCTCAACTACACCGCGCACTACGCGCTGCCGGGCGATCCGCTCGCCGACCGCAACGTCGGCTTCGCACCGACGATCGCGTACCGGCTGCGCTTCTAGCGCCGTTCGCGCGGCACGGGCCGCCGAAACGGGACGACGTTGGTGCGCGGCGGTACCGGCGGCGATTCACCGTCGAGGAGCGCGACCAGCTCGTCGAACGACCACGCCGGCAGACCCAGCCGCCCGCGCAGCAGCGCGCAGCCGAGCAGGATGCGCAGATAGGGTTCGTCGTCGGGGTCGAGCAGCGCCGAGACCCCGTGCGGCAGCGCCGGCGCCATGGACGTAGCGTACGCGTGCGAAGTGCCATCTGCGTGTCACTCGGCGCCGTCACGGCGCGCGGCTCACAACCTTGAAGAATCGCTGAAGCGCGGCGCGTCCGCTCTTCACGGGCGCATCAGACGGCGCGTGCATGCTCGCCGCATGAAGAACGTGTCTTTCGCGGCCGGTGTGCTCCTGGCAGCGCTCTTGGCCGGTTGCAGCGGCGGCGGAACGAGCACGCCGACGCCTCCCGCGGGTGGCGGGGCGAGCGCCCCGACCCCGACTCCGACTCCCATCGCCGCGACGCCGACGCCCAGCCCGGCTCCCAGCTCGACGCCGGTCGCGGCCGCGACGCCGCTGGGCACCGCGACGATCAACGGCTCGCCGGCCTTCGTCACCGCGACGGGCTTCGCGACCTACTTCTTCGACGGCGACACGACCGCCGACGTCTCGACCTGCACGGGCAGCTGCCTGGCGGCGTGGCCGCCGGTCCTGGCGCCGTCGGGGGCGCTCCCCTCCCCGTGGAGCGAGTTCACCCGGACCGACACCAACCAGCTCCAGCTGGCCTTCAACGGGCGCCCGCTCTACACGTTCGCCAGCGACACCTCGCCGGGCGTCGCGACGGGCGACGGCGTGGCCGGCTTCAGCCTGGCGCGACCGACGGCGACCGCGCTCGCCGACCCGACCCCGACGCCGTCGGCGACCCCGTACAGCGGCTACGCCAAGGGCACGAGCAAGGCGCGTCCCCCGCACTGACAGCCACGACCGACCAGCCGGTAGGGGCGCTCCGCACGCGGGGCGCCCTCAATTTTTGTTGACAACGCTTCGCGATTCAGGATACAACCGGGAAACGATGCTTGTGCGTCTGGTCCTCGTCCTCGTCCGCGTACTTCTTGCCGTCCTTATTGACGACCGGCGAGACGCTTTCGCATAGACGACGAACCAGGTCGCTCTAAACATGACGAAAGCCCTCGCCGGTAGCAGCCGGCGGGGGCTTTCTCTATCCGGAGGATTTCATGGAAGCCTACTACGACCGCGACATCGATCGCGGCGCACTCGACGGGAAGACGATCGCCATCATCGGGTACGGCAGTCAGGGCCGTGCCCACGCGCTGAACCTGCACGATTCCCGTCACGACGTCGTGGTCGGCTTGCGGCCCGGCTCGGCGAAGCGCGACGAAGCGCGCCGGGACGGCGTCCCCGTGGCATCGATCCCGGAAGCGGTCGCGCAAGCGGACCTCGTCATGATGCTGATCCCCGACGAGGAACAGCCCGCCGTCTACATGCGCGAGATCGTCGAGCACCTGCGGCCCGGCATGACGCTGGCGTTCGCGCACGGGTTCGGCATCCACTTCGGCACCATCGTGCCGCCGCAGGACATCGACGTGATCATGATCGCGCCCAAGGGCCCGGGGCGCCTGGTGCGCAGCGAGTACGAAGCCGGCCGCGGCGTCCCGTGCCTGATCGCGATCCATCAGAACCCGAGCGGCAAAGCCCGTGAGGTCGCGCTGGCTTATGCGTCGGGAATCGGCGGCGGGCGCGCCGGCATCCTCGAGACCTCGTTCAAGGAAGAGACCGAGACCGATCTCTTCGGCGAGCAGGCGGTGCTGTGCGGCGGGATGAGCGCGCTGGTGAAGGCGGGGTTCGAGACGCTGACCGAGGCCGGCTACGCGCCCGAGATGGCCTACTTCGAGTGCCTGCACGAGATGAAGCTGATCGTCGACCTGATGTACGAGCGCGGCATCGAAGGCATGCGCAACGCGATCAGCAACACGGCCAAGTACGGCGACTACACGCGCGGCGAGCGGATCATCACCGAGCAGACCCGCGCCACCATGCGCGAGATCCTCGGCGAGATTCGCAGCGGCAAGTTCGCGCAGGACTGGGTGGCCGAACACGCGGCCGGCAAGCCGTCGTTCCGCAAGTTCCGCGAAGACGCGGCGCGCCACGAGCTCGAGTCGGTGGGGCGCGAGCTGCGCGGCCTGATGCCGTGGATGAACGAGCATAGCTCGAACGCCGAAGCGGACGACGATCTCCGCTTCCGCGTCCTGTAGACCCGGTCGCGAAGGAGAGTACGACCATGAACGGCGCGCGTGCCGTCCTCGAGGCCCTCGAACGCGAGGGCGTCGACATCGTCTTCGGCTATCCCGGCGGAGCGATCATGCCGCTCTACGACGCCTTGTTCCAACACCCCGTACGGCATGCGCTGTGCCGTCACGAGGCGGCGGCGGCGTTCGCGGCGAGCGGGTACGCGCGCACCTCGGGTCGCGTCGGCGTCTGCTGCGCGACCTCGGGGCCGGGCGCGACCAACTTGGTGACCGCGCTGCTGGACGCGATGATGGACAGCGTCCCCGTGGTCGCGATCACCGGCCAGGTGCGCAGCGAGCTGATGGGGACCGACGGCTTCCAGGAAGCCGACGTCTGCGCGATCACCCAGCCGATCACCAAGCGCAACTTCTTGATCGCCGACGCGTCGGAGATCGCGAGCACGATCGCCGAAGCGTTCGCGCTCGCGCGCAGCGGCCGGCCGGGTCCGGTCCTGGTCGACATCCCCAACGACGTGCTCAAGGCCAAGCTCGGCGAGGATCCGATCGTGGCGCTGGTCGCGGACGGTCCGCGCGCGGTCGAGCCGCAACTCTCCGGCGCCAAGCCGCGCCCGAGCGCCGACTCGGTGCGCGAGGCGGTGGCGCGCCTGCGCGCGGCGCGGCGACCGGTCGCGATCATCGGCGGCGGCATCCGCGCCGGCGGCGTCGAGCAGTACCGCACCTTCGCCTCGATGCTCGGTATCCCGCACGCCGCGACCATCATGGCGCTCGGCGCGGCGACGCCCGGCGACCCCGCGTTCTTGGGGATGCTCGGGATGCACGGGCTCAAGGCGGCCAACAAAGCCGTGCAGCGCGCCGACCTGCTGCTGGCGCTGGGGATGCGGTTCGACGACCGCGTGACCGGCAAACCCGATCGCTTCGCGCGCGAAGCGACCGTCATCCACGCCGACATCGACGCGACCGAGTTCAACAAGATCATCCCGGCCGACGTCACGCTGCACGGCGACCTCTCGTACACGCTCGAGGCGCTGATCGACGAGCTCAAGCGCGGCCACGTCCCACGCTTCGACGATTGGGCGATGGAAGCGCGGCTGCTCGGCGGAGCGCTGCCCAGCGACCGGGTCGCGGAGCGCGTGCTCTCGGCGACCGACGCGCTCGACCGTCTCTTCGAGGTGCTGCCGCCCGACGCGATCGTGACGACCGACGTCGGACAGCACCAGATGTGGACGGCGCAGCGCGCGCGGCCGCTGGCCCCGCGCAAGTTCGCCACCTCGGCGGGCCTGGGCGCGATGGGCTTCGGCTTCCCCGCCGCGATCGGCGCGGCGTTCGCGAACCCGAGCGTGCCGGTCTACGCGGTCGTCGGCGACGGCGGCTTCCAGATGTGCCTGCCCGAGCTGGCGACGCTGCGGCGCTACGACGTCCCGGTCAAGATCGTCCTGATCGACAACCACAACCTGGGGATGGTCCGCCAGTGGCAAGAGCTGTTCTTCTCCGAGCGGTACTCGGCGACGAACCTGGCCGACAACCCCGACTTCACCGCGATCGCGCGCGCGTACGGGATCGCGGCGTTCTCCTTGAGCGACCCGGCCGACGCGCATCGCGTGCTGGCCGAGTTCGTGGCCGCGCCGGGACCGGCGCTGCTGCACTGCGCGTGCCATCCGACCGAGAACGTCTGGCCGATGATCCCGGCCGGCATGACGGTCGACGACCTGATGGAGGCCCGGGCGTGACCTGCGAGGTGACCCTGCGCGACTTCCGTTCGATCGCGCGGATCGTGAACTTGGCCCATCGTTTCAACTGCCGCTGCACCCGCATCGACGCCAGCGCCGACGCGCAGGCCACCAAGGCCAGCTTCGATTTCGACGGGCCGACGGCGGCGCTGACGCGCCTGCGCGCGCAGATCGACCGTATCCTGGCCTACGAGATCGACGAGGTAGCCGGATGACCCGAGTATGTCGCCCGTCCCGGAGAGTACGCTGATGCACCAACGCTATCGCCCCTTCCCCGCGATCGCGCTGTCGGACCGCACCTGGCCCGCGCGCACGATCGAGCGGGCGCCGCAATGGTGCAGCGTCGACCTTCGCGACGGAAATCAAGCGCTGGTCGAACCGATGGGCCCGGATCGCAAGCGCCGGATGTTCGATCTGCTCGTACGGATGGGCTTCACGCAGATCGAGGTCGGCTTCCCGTCGGCCTCGCAGCCCGATTTCGACTTCGTGCGCGAGCTGGTCGAACAGCGGCTCATCCCGCCGCACGTGACGATCCAAGTCCTCACCCAGGCGCGCGAAGACCTGATCGACCGCACCTTCGCGGCGATCGACGGCGCGCCGCGCGCGATCGTCCACGTCTACAACGCGACCTCGCCGATCTTCCGCCGCGTCGTGTTCGGCCTGGACAACGCCGGCATCGTCGACGTGGCGGTCAGCGCGGTGCGGCACATCAAGCGCCGCGCGGCCGAGATCGCCGACCGCACGCACGTCGTGCTGGAATACTCGCCCGAGACGTTCTCGGCCACCGAGCTCGAGTTCACCAAGGAGATCTGCGACGCGGTCGTCGCCGTCTGGGGTCCGACCGCGGACGAGAAGATGATCCTCAACCTGCCCGCGACGGTCGAGGTCGCGACGCCGAACATCTACGCCGACCAGATCGAGTGGATGTGCCGCAACCTCGCGGACCGCGAGGCGGTGGTGATCAGCCTGCACCCGCACAACGACCGCGGCACCGGCGTCGCAGCGGCCGAACTCGGCCTGATGGCGGGCGCCGACCGCGTCGAGGGAACGCTGTTCGGCAACGGCGAGCGCACCGGCAACGTCGACGTCGTCACGCTGGCGCTCAATTTGGCCTCGCAAGGCGTCGATCCGCAGCTCGACCTGGCCAACGTCCCCGAGATCGTGCGCATCGTCGAGGAGTGCAACCGGTTGCCGGTGCATCCGCGCCACCCGTACGGCGGCGAGCTGGTCTTCACCGCCTTCTCGGGCTCGCACCAGGACGCGATCAAGAAAGGCTTCGCGGCGCTCGAGCAGACCGACGGCGCGCGTTGGGAAGTGCCGTATCTGCCGATCGACCCCAAGGACATCGGGCGCACGTACGAAGCGGTCGTGCGGGTCAACAGCCAGTCGGGCAAGGGCGGCGTCGCCTACGTGCTGCACGCCGATCACGGCTTGGATCTGCCGCGCGGCTTGCAGGTCGAGTTCAGCCGCGTCGTGCAGGCGCGCGCCGAAGCGACCGGCGGCGAGGTGACGCCGGAAGAGATCCGGCGCGCCTTCGAGACGACCTACGTCAGCGGCGGGTCGCTGCGGTTGGTCGAGTACGTCACCACCAACGACGGCGTCGCCGGAACGCCGTGCACGATCGACGCGACGCTGACCGACGGCCTCACCCAGCGCACGATCTACGGCGACGGCAACGGACCGATCGACGCCTTCGTCGACGCGCTGCAGCGCGCGTTCGAGGTCGACCTGCACGTGCGCGACTACCACGAGCACGCGCTGCGCGCCGGGGAAGACGCGACCGCCGTCTCGTACGTCGAGACCATGCTGGACGGACGGACGGTCTGGGGGGTCGGGATCGATCCCAACATCGTGACCGCGTCGCTGGCGGCGATCGTCAGCGCCGTCGGCCGCAGCGTCCCGTCCGTCGACGCCAAGAAGGAGCACCATGCCGCGTACGCTGTTCGATAAGGTCTGGGACGCCCACGTCGTCGAGGAGCTCCCCGGCGGCAACGCGCTGATCTTCATCGACCTGGTGGTGGCGCACGAGATCACGACGCCGCCGGGTGCGATCGCGATCGAGAAGCAGTTCGACGACCGGCTCTACGCGGCCGATCGCATCGTGGCGATGATCGACCACGTCGCGCCGGCCAAGGACGCGGCGACCGCGCTGCAGGCGCACGTCGTGCGCACCTGGGCCAAGCGTCAGGGGATTCGCTTCCACGACATCGGCGACAACGGCATCTGTCACGTGCTCGTCCCCGAGCGCGGCTACGTCGCGCCGGGGATGACGGTCGCCTGCGGCGACTCGCACACCTGCACGCTGGGCGCGTTCGGCGCCTTCGCGCTGGGGATCGGCACGACCGCGCAAGCCGGCGCGATGCTGGCGGGCTGCTTGATCCTGCAGCGCCCGAAGGTGATGAACGTCGAGCTGACCGGCGAGCTGTCGTTCGACGCGACCGCCAAAGACCTGGTGCTGACCGTCATCAAGACGATCGGGTTCAAGGGCGGGACCGGCTACGTGCTCGAGTTCACCGGCTCCGCGGTGCGCGCGCTCTCGATGGAACAGCGCATGACGCTGTGCAACATGGCGATCGAGGCCGGCGCGACCAGCGGCATCGTCGCGGCCGACGCGACGACGGCCGCGTTCCTCGCCGCCACGCCGGGCAATCCGACCGGCTGGAAGGCGGAGCAAGCCGATCCCGACGCGACCTACGACGCGCACGTCGTCATCGACGCGAGCGCGGTCCGTCCGGTCATCTCGTGGGGGATCAACCCCGGCGAGAACTCGCCGATCGACGGCGTCGTCCCGCTCGACGCGCCGGCCGAGTCGCTGGCGTACATGGGGCTCGAGCCCGGGCAGCCGATGACCAGCATCGCGATCGATCAGGCCTTCATCGGCTCGTGCACCAACTCGCGCATCGGTGACCTGAGACTGGCGGCCGAAGTGCTGCGCGGCCGCAAGGTGCGCGTGCCGACGATCGTCACGCCCGGCTCGCAGCTGGTGCGCCGCCAAGCCGAACGCGAGGGTCTGCACGACGTCTTCCAAGACGCGGGCGCGCTGTGGACGCACTCCTCGTGCGGACCGTGTCTGGGGATGTCGATGGGCGTGCTGGCGGCGGGGACGCGCTGCGTCTCCTCGTCGAACCGCAATTTCCCCGGCCGCATGGGCGACGGCGGACGCGTCCATCTCGCCGCGCCGGCCGTCGTCGCCGCGTCGGCGGTGCTCGGACGTTTGGCCTCGCCGGCCGACGTGAACGCGCTCGAGGCGGTGCCGGCATGATCGTCGAGGGCACCGTGCTCGCGATCCCGCGAGCGAACATCGACACCGACCAGATCATCCCGGCGCACTACCTGACCCGCATCGACGAGGCAGGGATGGGCGAGCATCTCTTCGAGGGCTTGCCCGACGGCGCGCACTACCTGACGACGCACCCGACCGCGACGATCCTGGTCACCGGTGAGAACTTCGGCTGCGGCTCCTCGCGTGAGCACGCTGCGTGGGCGCTCAAGGACCGCGGCTTCCGCGCCGTGATCGCGCCCAGCTTCGCGCGCATCTTCCACGAGAACGCCTACAACAACGGCGTCGTGCCGGTCATCCTGCCGCCCGAGACCGTCGAAGGACTGCTCGGCGCGACGCGCATCGCGATCGACGTGCAGAACGAACGGCTGCGCGCCGACGGCGGCACGCCGATTCCGTTCCAGCTCGATCCGCTGCGCAAGCAGTTCGTGCTCGGCGGCGGCTTCCTGGCCTATCTGGCGACGAAGATCCCGCAGGTCCGGGCCTGGGAAGCCGCGCGCGGATGAGCGCTCGCATCGCGGTCCTGCCGGGCGACGGGATCGGGCCGGAAGAGACCGCTGCCGCGGTGCGCGTGTTGCGCGCCGTGCTCCCCGATGCGACCTTCACCGAAGGCGCGGTCGGCGGGTCGGCGATCGCCACGCACGGCACGCCACTGCCCGAGGAGACGCTGGCACTGGCGCGTGCGAGCGACGCGGTGCTGTTCGGCGCCGTCGGCGGCAACGGCTTCGAGCACCTGACCCCCGACAAGCGGCCGGAAGCGGCGATCCTCGGCTTGCGCAAGGCGTTCGGGCTCTACGCCAACGTGCGGCCGGCGCGCGTCTTCCCGGGCCTGGAGTCGCGCTCGCCGCTGCGCGCCGAGCTGGCGACCGGCATGGACCTGGTACTCGTTCGCGAGCTGACCGGCGGGTTGTACTTCGGCCCGCGCAGCCTCGAGCCGGAAGACGGCGTCCTGACGGCGCGCGACACGCTCGTCTACCGCGACTTCGAGATCGAGCGCATCGCGCGCTTCGCGTTCGCCTTGGCGCGCACGCGCCGCAAACGCCTGACCTCGATCGACAAGTCCAACGTCATCATCAGCTCGCAGCTGTGGCGCCGCGTCGTCAACGACGTCGCCGGCGACTATCCCGACGTGACGCTCGAGCACATGCTGGTCGACAACGCGGCGATGCAGCTGGTCCGCGACCCGCGCGCGTTCGACGTCATCGTCACCGAGAACATGTTCGGCGACATCCTCTCCGACGAGGCGGCGATGATCACCGGCACCATCGGCACCGCCCCCAGCGCCAGCATCGGCGCGCCGCCCGACACCAAGCCGTTCGGCATCTACGAGCCGATCAGCGGCACCGCGCCCGACATCGCCGGCAAGGGCATCGCCAACCCCGCCGCCGCGATCCTCTCGGCCGCATTGCTGGCTCGCTTCTCGCTCGGCGAAACGGCCGTCGCCGACGCGATCGACGCCGCCGTCGCCGACGCGCTGCGCACCGGCCCGCGCACCCCCGACCTCGACGGCCCGGCCGGGGTGAGCACCGAGGCCTTCACCGACGCGGTGCTGGCACGACTCGGAGCGATGGCCGACCTACCGGCGTGAGAAGGTCGCTTCGTTCGCGATATACGGGATGTAGCGGAAGTCGCGGATGAACGCGACCGTCTCGCGCTCGACGTCCAGCACCATGAAGTAGGCCGGCGCGGCATCGTCCGCGGAGCGGAAGACGGCGATCGCCGGAATACCGTCGACGACGCCGAGCTCCGCGCGCAGGTCTTCGGTCGTGGTAATCTGGGCGTAGCGATCGTAGTACCCCGCGTCGAGCGCCCGGCGCTGGATGCGCGAGACGATCTCCAGCCGCGACTCCTCGCCCAGCAGCGCGCGCAGTCCCACCCAGTCGCGCTCGTTGAACAGGTTCACGTAGCGGCGCAGCACCGTCTCTTCCTCACGAGTCATCATGCGCTCGACCCGCGCGCTGACCGGGCGCGCAGCGCGAGCGACGTTGGCGCGAGCGCGGGAGAGCGCGGCCTTGACCGCGCCCACCGTGGTGCCCATCGTCGCCGCGATCTCGTCGAGCGAATGACCCAGGACGTCTTTGAGGATGATCGCGCTGCGCTGCACCGGCGGAAGCTCGACGAAGACCGCCAGGGCGGCTTCGACCAGCTCCGGGTCGACCGCGCGCTCGTCGTCCGGCGCGCGGTCGGGTACGTTCTCGACCAGGTCGACGTACTTCCGCTCGGCCCGCTTGAGCACCTCCATTGCGGTGTTGTGCGCGATGCGAAACAGCCATGGGCGCAGATTCGGCGGCTCCATCATTTGGCCCAGCGCGTAGTAGGCTTTCGCAAGCGTTTCCTGGACGACGTCCTCACCGTCGAACACGGAGCCCGTCATGCGAGCGCAATAGCGATGGAGCTCGGGACGCAGCTCGTCGACGAGCTCCATGAAACGATCGCGCGCTTCCATCATCGCCGGCAGCAGCGCGCGCGCGTCGCCCTCCCTCACCCGGCATCCCGGCGGCGGCTCATCGCCGTGGCGCGCGCAGCCGCAAGCGCGCGATCAGCGCCGCGATCCCCAAGATTGCCGCGGGAGCCATCACCGTGAGGTTCTCTTCCACGGGAATGCCCATGATGTGCGCGAGCAGCGTCATGACTCGACCGGCTCACGGGGCAACCCCGACGCCGCGTTCACGGCGGCCGTCCACTGCGCATCCTGCGACGCGTCGCCGTAGGCATCGTGCCAGTTCCACCATTTGTACGGCTCGCTCTGCGGATAGCCCGCGGGAGAATCCTCCCAGAGCTCTTGGCGCCCGAGCGGCGTGACGTCGAGATAGTTCCACGTCCCACCCATCTGTTCGTCGCCACGATCCTGGATGAAGTAGGTGCGGAACACGCGCTCGCCGTCGCGGAAGAACACGTTGGTGCCGTGCCACTCGTCGACGCCCATGTCACGATCGAAATCGTCGGTGATCGTGTACCATGGCATGCGCCACTCCATACGTTCCTTCAATTGCGCGATCTGCGCCTGCGACGCGCGCGAGGCGAACGCGAGCGTCGTGTCGCGCGCGTTGAGGTGGGCGAGATGGGCGACCTGATCCGCGCACAGCGAGCATCCGCGGCAGGCATGGTCGGGCCAGCCGACGACACCCGGCTCGAAGAACGCCCGATAGACGATCAGTTGGCGCCGTCCGGCGAACAGGTCGAGCAGGCTGGCCGCGCCGTCGGGGCCGAGGAAGGCATACTGCTTCTCGACGGCCAGCCACGGCATCCGCCGGCGCGCCGCGGCCATGGCGTCGCGGGCCCGCGTCAGCTCTTTCTCCTTCACGAGTAGGAGTTGACGTGCGTCCTCCCAGGCCTGCGCGGAAACGATCGGTGGTGTCTTCATTCCGGGTCTCCTCATTTCGATGATCAGCTGTCGAGAAGACGAGCCAGCCCGGCCCAAAGATACGGGTGCGCGCTAGGGCCGCACCCAGCCGGCGGTCGTCGCCACCGCGACCGCTTCGCGGCGGCCGCTGCACCGGAGCTTGCGGCAGATCGAGCGGATGTGGGTGTCGACCGTCTGCGGGCTGCGGCCGGTGTAGGCCGCGACGTCCTTGGTGCTCGCGCCGCGCGCCAACAGCTGCAGGATCTCGCGTTCGGCGGGCGTGAGGCGCGTGTAGCCCGACTGGTCGGCGACCTCGGGGAACGGCAGCGCGGCGAGCAGCCGCGCGAAGCCGCCGCCGTGGACCGCACGCAAGCGTTCGAGCGCCACGCCGACGGCGGCCGCTTCGGCTTGCCCGAGCTGCACGAGCGCGATGGCCCGGCCCGCCTGCACCAACGCGCGCAGCCGGTGCTGCTGGGGTGCGAGGGCCGCCTCGGCCTCCGCGAGGCGGCGCTGTGCCGCGGGCGTGCGCCCGCGCAAGAGTTCCGTCAGCGCCGCGACGACGCGCGAGCGCGCGGCGCGCCGCCCGGGCGCGCGGACGCGTTCGAGCGCGTCCGACCATACGCCGAGCGCCGCTTCGCCGGCGTCGCGCTCGCCGGCCGCCGTCGCGTAGAGCGCGACCTCGGCCGCGCGCAGCGCGCGGCGCTCGTCGTTCGTCTGCGCGTCCACGGTGCCGTCCAGCAGCGCGTACGCGCGCGCGAAGTCCCCCTCCCACGCGGCACGCATCGCCTGCGCGGGCAGCAGCGCCTCGTTGCGCGTCCCGCTCGGCGCCGCGTCGACGTCGGCCAGGGCCGCGTCGAGCGCGGCGATCGCGGCCTCGTCGCCGCGTTCGATCTCGACCTCGTACGCGGCGACCAGGCCGTAGAGCTGCACGGACCGGCTCGCGCTCTTGCGCGCGTACTCGCCGAGCCGGTCGAGCACGGCCAGCGTCGCGATCGGATCGTCGTCCTCGAACGCGACCGTGTAGAGCGCGCTGCACGCGCGCGCCGCGACCTCGTACAGACCGTGCTCGACCGCCGCCTCGACCGCGCGGTTGCCGTAGTCGCGCGTGCGCGCGACGTCGCCGGCGAACGAGGCGACGTAGGCGGCCTGCTGCCAGAGCCGCGCCCGCACGTCGCCGCCGAGCGTCGCGCCGGCGACCAGCGCGGCGTCGATCGCCGTCTGCGCGTCCGCCAGCCGGCGCGCGCCGACGTACGCCGTCGCCAAGGTCCCCAGCAGCAGCGCGCGCGCCGCGACCGGGACGCTGCAGTCGTTCGCGTAGGCTTCGAGCAGCGCGATCGCGTCGCGGCCGTTGCGCACCAGCTCGATCGCGTAGCGATGGACGAGCGCGAGCCGGCGTTCCGGCTCCGCGGCGCGAGCGATCGCCGCCGCGAACAACGGCTCGGCGGCGTCGAATCGGCCACGCCGTGCTTCCAGCGCCGCCTCGAGACCGAGCACCGCGGCCCGCTCGGTACGCGACGCGTCGGGAACCGCGGCGAGCGCGCTCACGAGCCGGTCGGCCTCGCCGTGCTCGAGCAGCGCCAAGCCGCTGCGCTCGAGCACGCGCAGCACGCCGGCGGCCTCGCCGATCGACGCGAACAGCGTCAGCGCCTGCGCCGCGTCGCCGCGCGCTTCGAGCAGCTGCGCGGCGCGCAGGTGCGCGTCGTGCCAGGCGTGCGCGCCGGCGCGGCGCAGCTCGCGTTCGAGAAAGTCGCGGAACAGGTCGTGATAGCGGTAGACGCCAGCGCGCACCGGCGTCAAGAAGGTCACCGTGCGACGCAGCTCGTCGAGGAACGCCGCGTCGGCGCCGTAGGCAACGAGCACCTCGTCGTCGAGCGCCGCGTACACCGAGGTGTCGAGCAAGAAACGCTGCTGCGTGCGATCGAGGCCGGCGAAGACCTGCTCGGCTAGGTACCGCGAGATCATCTCGCGCGTACCGCTGGTCGCGCCCGCCAGGTCGGCGGCGTGCAGCCGCATGCGCAGCGCGATGCCGAGCGCGATCGGCCAGCCGTCGGTCAGCGCGTGCAGCGCGCGCACGTCGGGCGCCGCCGGCGCGGCACCGTCCTCGGCGCTCGCCATCGCTTCCTCGAGCGTGAAGCGCAGGTCGTCCTCACCGACCGGGACGTCCATCCGCCCGTAGCCCATCCACGACGCGACCGGCAGCCCCGCGTCGCTGCGGGTCGCGATGATCCAGCTGATCCGCCCCATCGTCCGTTCCACCAGCTCGACGAGCAGCGCGACCACCGCGGGGCCGGCGGCGTGCTGGAAGTCGTCGACGACGATCGTGCACACCGTCCGCTGGAGGTGCTCGGCGAACCACGCGGCGGCGATGCGCGCCGGCTGCGGCTCGGTCGCGAGCCGTTCCTGCAAGGCCGGGAACGAGGCGCGCGCGCCCGGCGCGACGGCGGCCAGCGCGTCGCTCAAGCCGCGCGCGAACGCCTCCAAGGTCGTCACCTCGCGACCGACGTCGAAACGGACGGCGTCGACGCGGCTGGTCTCGAGGTAGTCGCGCAAGGCGACGCTCTTGCCGAAGCCGGCCGGCGCGACGAGCAGCGCGACCGGGAAGCGGGCGGCACGGGCGAGACGGTCGTTGATGCGCGCGCGCATCAAGCGGGCAGCGGCGATACGGGTGACCTCGTCAGGGGCTGCTCGGCGATTCGTGTTCGCGCGCACGCCGCCCCGCGGCTATGCTTGCCCCCGCGACGGGTATAGGGAGCGAAGCGTGACTCGTCCCCTGCTGGCCGCGGCCCTGCTCGTGGTCGCCGGCTGTTCCGCTCCCGGTCCGGCGACGCAGACCGCACCCGTCGCCGCCGACGTCGCGCGCCACGCCGCCAACGGCGCCAACGCGCTGCCGGGAAACGGCGCCAACGCGCTGCCCGGCAACGGGGCGAACGCGTTACCGGGAAACGGTGCCAACGCGCTTCCGGGCGCGCAGCTGGTGTGCGCGCCGCCGACCAGCGCCGGCAGCGCCAGCTGCACGCTCGCGATCAACGTGACGATCGCGCCCAACCCCGACCCGTCGCTCCCGCCGGCCGGCATCCCCGGCCTGCATCCGGCCGACCTGCAAGCCGCTTACGGTCTCCCGCCGAGCGCGGGCGGACTGGTCGCCGTCGTCGACGCCTACGACGACCCCGTCGCCGAGTCCGACCTCGCCGTCTACCGCACCGCCTTCGGATTGCCGGCGTGCACGAGCCAGAACGGTTGCTTCCGCAAGCTCGGTGAAAACGGTACCGCCAGCCTGCCGGCGCCGAGCACGACCTGGGCGCAAGAGATCGCGCTCGACCTCGACATGATCTCAGCGGCCTGCCCGAACTGCACGATCGCGCTGGTCGAGGCGAACTCGTCTTCGCTCGACGACCTCGGCGCCGCCGTCGACACCGCCGCGTCGTTGCGGCCGCTCGCCATCAGCAACAGCTACTATGCCGCCGAGTGGTCCGGCGAACAGAGCGAAGACGTCCACTTCCACCACCCCGGCATCGCGATCACGGCCAGCGCCGGCGACGCGGGAACACCGTCGTATCCGGCCGTCTCGCCGTTCGTGACCGGCGTCGGCGGCACGAGCCTGCAGGGCAGCGGAACGAGTTGGACCGAGACCGCCTGGAGTTACGGCGGGCAAGGCTGCAGCGCGTACGTCGCCGCGCCGCGCTGGCAGGTCGGCTCACCGTGCGCGACGCGCGCCGCGGTCGACGTCGCCGCCGTCGCCGATCCGCAGACCGGCGTCGCGTTCTTCTGCACCACCAGCGGCGGCTGGCTGGTGGCCGGCGGGACCAGCGTCGGCGCGCCGCTCGTCGCGGCCGGCTACGCGCTCTCCGGCCATCCGGCGGGCCCCGGCTATTCCTACCAGCGCCCAAGCGCGTTTCACGACGTCCCCCCGACGGGCATCGACCTCGTCACCGGACTCGGCTCCCCCAACGGCATCCACGGTCTCTGAGCGGCGGACCGCAGCGAAGCGAGGACCGCGAAGGCTTCGGCCGAGGCCGAAGCCACCTACCCGGTTTTCGGTATATCGGGTGCTCCCCGGCGACGGCTACGCTCGTCGCGAGGAGGACCATCCATGCATCGACTCGCGCCGGCGGCGCTGATCGTCGCCTTCACTCTCGCCTCGTGCTCCGGCGCCCATTCCGGCGGCACGTACATGCCCGGGCCCGCAACCGCGTCGGGCACCGGCCCAACCACCACCGCCACCACTCGCGGCACGCGCACGACGCGCGCGCTCGCCCAAGCAGCCGCACCGGCCGGCTGGGCCACCACCGGGACGCAAGTCCTCAGCCTGCTCGGCGGCAGTGATCTGGGCGTGCTCAGCGGCACGCAGACCCTGACGATCCGGGTCGGCCTGCAGCTGCAGAATCCGAGCGCGCTGCAAGCCGCCGCGCGCAGCGGGCAGATCCTCTCGCCGAGCCAGGTCGCCGCCGACGGCCCGACCGCCAGCCAGGTCTCGCAAGTCACCGCGTATTTGCAGAGCAAGGGCTTCACCAACGTTTCGGTCGAGCCGAACAACCTGATCGTCAGCGCGAACGCGACCGCGGCGCAAGCCAGCGCGGCGTTCGACACGACGCTGCACCGCTTCTCCGTCGACGGCGCCACGGTGTTCGCGAACACGACGCCGGCCTACGTGCCGCAGGCGCTGGGCTCGATCGTCGTCGCGGTGCTCGGCCTGAACGACGTGCAGATGTTCAAGACGCCGCAGCACGTCGGTTCGGCGCACGCGGCGCCGGCCGGCACGCTCGCGGCGGCAAGCTCGACGCCGACGCCGCAGCCGGAATCGCCGTGTTCGCTCGGCAGCGTCGAGATCGTCGGCCTGCCCTCGCCCGAGCCGGAACCCTCACCGGTCGCCGCCGACGCCGGATGCGCGCGCAACTACACGCCGTCGGACTTCTGGCGCGCGTACGACGCGAACGTGACGCCCGCCGCGAGCAACGTCTTGGTCGCGATCATGGCCGAAGGCAACGTGCAGCAGTCGGTCGAGGACTTCCAGACCAACGAACAAGGTGACGGGCTCGTGCACGTGCCGGTGGTGGTGAAGCCGGTCGGCCTGGCCAGCACCGACACCAGCGGCGACGACGAGTGGACGCTCGACCTGACCGCGTCGACCGGGATGGCGCGCGCGGTCAAAGGCGTCTACCTCTACGACACGACCTCGCTGACCGACTCGGACATCGCGCTCGAGTACAACCGCTGGGTGACCGACGATCTCACCAAGATCGGCAACTCGTCCTTCGGCGGCTGCGAGTTCGGCCCGTACCTGGACGGCTCGATGCTGCTCGACGACGAGATCCTGCTCGAAGGCGCGGCGCAAGGCCAGACCATGTTCGCCTCGACCGGCGACACCGGCGCGTTCTGCTCGGTCGGCACGCCCAACGGCGTCCCCGCCGGTGCGCCGCTGGTCGAGTACCCGGCCGCGTCGCCGTACACGGTCGCGGTCGGCGGCACGACGCTGCTCACGCAGGTCGCCGGCAACTATCAAGGCGAGGCGGCGTGGTACTCCGGCGGCGGCGGGCTCAGCCAGTTCGAGTACTCGCCGTACTGGGAAGCATCGGCGCAGCCGGTCGCCTCCGCCGGCGCGGTGAGCATGCGCGGCCTGCCCGACGTCGCGATGGACGCCGACCTGCAGACCGGAATGGTGCTCTACCTCAGCGACGAGGGCGGCTGGACGGTCATCGGCGGGACGAGCCTCGCTTCACCGCTCGCCGCCGGCACGTGGGCCCGCATGCTGCAGCAGAAGCGCAGCCTGGGCTTCGCCGCACCGGTCCTCTACGAGGCGTGGTCCGTCGCGACCAACGGCGTCTCGCTGGTCGGTCCGCCGCCGACCACCCCGCGCGGCGGTTTCCACGACATCCTCACCGGCGCGAACGGCGCCTACACCGCGGCTCCGGGCTACGACTACACGAGCGGCCTGGGGAGCGTCGACGTGGACGCGATGAGCGCGGCGCTCGGGACCTGAGTCCTCCTCGGACCCGAACGCTGCGAGAGGCCACCTCCACACCGTCACCCCACCGGGAGGTGGCCTCTTCGCGTCCCGCGTGGCAAGATGGGTACCACGTGAACCTGCACATGAGCGGCTCGTCCTGATGGCGTCATCGGCGTCGGCGCTCCCGCGTTCCGGCGGGTCCGCGACCGCGCGGACGGGCAACGCCGGGCCGGCCGGGAGCTCGGTCGTCGAGACCGGCTCGCGGCGCATGCTGGTCGTCATCGGCGTGATGCTGGCGGCGCTGCTGCAGACGCTCGACTCGACGATCACCAACGTCGCGCTGCCGAACATCCAGGGCAACCTGGGGGCCAGCACCGACGAAGGCACGTGGGTCATCAACGGCTACATCATCGCGGTCGTCATCGTCATCCCGATGATCCCGTGGCTGCAGACGACCTTCGGACGCAAGCGCTACTTCCTGGCCTGCATCGCCGGCTTTACCGCGGCGTCGTTCGCGTGCGGCATCTCGACCTCGATCGACGAGCTGATCGTCTTCCGCATCGTGCAGGGCGTGTTCGGCGCGGGGCTGCTGGCGACGGCGCAGACGATCCTGCGCGACACGTTTCCGCCCGAGCAGCTCGGGGTGAGCCAAGGCATCTTCGCGCTGGGCGCGATCATGGGACCGGCGCTCGGGCCGCCGCTGGGCGGCGTGCTGGTCGACAACCTCAACTGGAACTGGGTCTTCGACATCAACGTCGTGCCCGGCGTCGCCTCGTTCCTGATCCTGCTCGCCGTCTTGCGCGATCCGGCGTCGGCGAAACGCCAACCGATCGACCTGCCGGGGCTGATCTTCCTGGTGATCGGTATCGGCTGTCTGCAGTACGTGCTCAGCGAAGGCGAACGCTACGACTGGTTCTCCGATCAGAACAACCTGATCGACGGCGTGCTGGCGGCGATCTTCATCACGCTCTTGGTCTGGCGCGAGCTGACCACCCGCAACCCGCTGGTCGACCTGCGCGTCTTTCGCCATCGCGCGGTCAGCGCCGGTTTCGTGTGCGCGCTGGTCATCGGCGGGCTCATCTTCGGCTCGACCTACACGATCCCGCAGTTCGTGCAAGGCTCGCTCGACTTCACCGCCACCCTCAGCGGCCTGTTGATCTTCGTGCGCGCGATCCCGATCGGCATCGCGACGCCGTGGGTGGCGCGCAACGTCGGCAAGTACGACGCGCGCGCGTTCATCGGCGTCGGCTTCGTGTTCATGGGGTTGGGCAACGCCCTGCAGGCGTTCGTGACCGCGCCGAACGCGGTGTTCTCCAGCTTCGTCGTCCCGCTGGCGCTGACGGGCGTGGGCGCGGCATGCCTGTTCGTGCCGCTCTCGACCGCGGTCCTCGGCGGCGCGCCGCAGCAAGACAGCGCCAAGGCCGCCGCGTACGTCAACCTGGGCACGCAGCTGGGCGGCTCGATCGCCATCGCCCTCCTCTCGACGATCCTCGACCGCCGCATCGCCTTCCATCTCTCGGTGTTCGCGGGCAACGTGACGCTCAACGCACCGGTGCTGCAGCTGCACCCGCAGCTCGCACGGATGCCGCAAGAACTGTACGGCCTGGTCTTCAGTCAGGCGCTGATCGCCGCCTACGAAGACATCTCGCTCGTGCTGGCCTCACTGGCCATCGTGGCGATTCCGGTCGCGTTCCTCATGCCGCGCCCGCGCAAGGGCACCGCACCAGCGCACGTCGAGGCCTGACTCGGTCGGCCGACGCTCCCGGCGGGACGGCGATCACGCCGTGGACGCCGCGCGCGCAAGGTCGGCGGCCGACGGGAAGCCGGGAATGCCGCGCGCCGCGCGGATCGCGCGTACGATCGCGGCGCGCACCGCTTCCGCCGCCATCGCGCCGAGCACGGTCGCGTCGGCCGCCGCCGGATTCGTTCCGGTGGCCAGGGCGAAGAGCGCGTCGCCGTCGAGACCGGTGTGCACCGGAGCGATCGCGCGCGGCAACCCGTCGTGCGCGACGCGCGCCAACAGGTGCGTTTGCAGCTTGTCCAGCGCGACGTCGGTGGCGACGACCCCGATCGTCGTCGCGGTCGCCGGGCGCGCGCGCGTCGGCCGCTGACCGGCCAGCAGCGCCGCGACCGAACCGGCCAGCGCGCGCCCGTCGGGCGTGCGCAGCCCCGCGAGCGGCGTCGGGCCGTCGAAGACGTCGCCGATCGCGTTGACCGCGACCAGCGCGCCGACCGTCACCCCGCCGACGCGGACCGACGCGGTGCCGATGCCGCCTTTCATCGCGCGCTCCAGGCCGAACAGCTTGCCGACCGTCGCCCCGGCGCCGGCGCCGACGTTGCCTTCGGCCGGCGGTTCGCCCGACGCCGCGGCACACGCCGCGTAGCCGGCGGCCGCGTCGGGGCGGATCGCCGGATCGCCCACGCCCAGATCGTAGAGGATGGCGGCCGGCACGATCGGGACGCGCGCATACGGGGTCGCGTAGCCGATCCCGTGCTCTTCGAGCCACCGGACGACGCCGCCGGCGGCGTCGAGGCCGAACGCGCTGCCGCCGCTGAGCAGGATCGCGTGCGCGCGCTCGACCGCGCCGAACGGCCCCAGCACGTCGGTCTCACGCGTGCCCGGCGCGCCGCCGCGCACGTCGCACGCCGCGACGGCGCCGTCGGGGCCGCAACAAACCACCGTACAGCCGGTCGAACGAGCCGGCGCGGTCCAGTGCCCGACGGCAAGCCCGGCCACGTCGGTGATCGTGCCGGGAACCGCGCGGTCGAGTGAAGAGAGCATGAGAGATCGGCCGTTCTCGCAAGGAAGAGAGGAGAGCGACCGGGCATCGTCAGAGAACGAGCGGTCCGGCACACTCCGGGCGCATTTGTCAACGCCTACTTGAGGAGACTCTCCATGAAGACCCGCTTCGGAATGGCTTCCGTCCTCTTCTCCGCCGGCTTGCTGCTGGGCGGCTCGGTCACCGGCGTCGCGCTCGCGCGCCAGCCCCACATGTATGCCGCCCGCACCGACCTGCGCTCCGCCCTGGGCGAGCTGCAGGCCGCGGATCCCGACAAGGCCGGCCATCGCGTCAACGCCATGAACCTGGTGAACCAGGCGATCGGCGAAGTCAACGCGGGCATTGCCGCCGGCCGCATGTAGCCGACCGCTTCATCGCAGCGCACGCGTTGCCGATGAACAGAAGAACGGCGCCGCTCGCGACCCCGGGCGGCGTCTTCTTTTTTCCCCCGCCGCTGCACAGGAGTCCCGCGTGCCATCACCGCGCCGCCGTCTCGACGCCACCACCCGCGTGCTTCGCCGTCCGTGGGGGCCGAGCGGACACGGCGGCGTCGGCGGCGAGTTGCTGATGGCGGTCCGGCTGATCGTGGCGATCGCCGTGAGCACGCTCGCCTACGCCGCTCTGCAGGCACTCGGCATTCATTAGCGGCATGATCGAGCCAGGGGGCTCATGATCGACGAAACCAAGCCGTTCGACTCGAAGGCATTTCTGGCCGCGGTCGGCGACGGACGAGCGATACGCTCGTACAAGAAGGGCCGCGTCGTCTTCGCGCAGGGCGAGACGGCGGACTCGGTCTTCTACGTCCAGCGCGGCAAAGTCAAGCTCGGGATCGTCTCACCGCGCGGCAAAGAGGCGATCATCGCGGTCTTGAACAGCGGCTCGTTCTTCGGCGAGGGGTGCCTGGCCGGCCAGCCGCTTCGCATGGCCACCGCGATGGCGATGACCGACTGTTCGCTGGTGCAGGTGCAGCGCGCCACGATGGTCCGCGTCCTCCACGACGAGCCGGAGTTCTCCGAGACGTTCATCGCCCATCTCCTCACCCGCAACATCCGCATCGAAGAAGACCTCGTCGACCAGCTCTTCAATTCCAGCGAGAAGCGGCTCGCGCGGATCTTGCTGCTGCTCGCGAACTTCGGGAAAGACGGCCACCCCGAGGAAGTCATTCCGCAGATCAGCCAGGAAACGCTGCCCGAGATGATCGGAACGACGCGCTCGCGGGTGAGCTTTTTCCTGAACAAGTTTCGCAAGCTCGGGTTCATTGAGTACAACGGCGGCATGCACGTGCATACCTCGCTGTTGAACGTCATTCTGCACGACTGACGACGCGCGGCGCGCCGAGCGCTTGGCGTGATGAGCAATTGTGACCAGACGAGCGAGGGCGGGTCGTCTATGATGACAAGCCTATGCATGCATGGCTCAGCCGGCTTACCGTCACGCTCGTCGCGCTCCTGTTCTGTGGTTCCGCGGCGTCTGCGCAAACGACGGCTCCGGCCGAGAGTGACTTCGGACACGCGCCCTCGGGCGAGATCCCGATTCTCTACAACGACCACACGGTGTACGCCAAGCCGGACGTGCTCAAACGCGGTCGCGTCTTGGCAGCGCTGGTCCAGGACAATCGGCTGTTCGTGCCGCTGCGCAGCATGTTCGAAGCGATGGGCGCCACCGTCAGCGCCTCAGCCGACGGCCTGACCGTCACCGCCCAAAAGCCCGGCGCGATGATCTCGGTCACCGTCGGCAAAAACGAGGTCGTCGTCAACGGTGAGTCGCGGCCGCTCGACGTCGCGCCGATCGTGTACCACGGCATCGTGCTGGTCCCCGTGCGCGTGATCTCCGAAGCGATGGGCGCGTACGTCCAATGGGTGCCGGGTCAGCGCGTCGTCGTCGTGCGGTATCTGCCGACGCCGGTCGCGCCGCCGCCCGCGCCGGTGCCGACCGCGGTGCCGGTGGCCTCGCCGCCGCCGACCCCGATCCCCAGCCCGGTGCCGACCCCGATCACGGCCCCCTCACCGTACGGCGGTTTCATCGAAGCCGCGGTCTCGGACACGCAGACCTTCAACGAGTTCTCCGACGGACTGCGCTGCCCGCAGTCCTACGACGTCGCCGCGGCGTACGCGTTCGGGCCGCGCTCGCCGTTCGCGGTCAAGGTCGACTATCACCAGGACGTCTACGGCACGACCAGCAGCGTCGTCGACGCGTACGGCAACCACTACACCGGCTTCGCGACGATCGACGGCGGCTACGCCTTCACCCCCGAGTTCGTCGCTCGACAGAGCACACTCGACGGCCGCATCGAATACCAGGTCGCCGCGCCGCGCATCTACGTCGGCATCGGGTATCTCCACACCGCGAACAACTACGGCTACCCGCAGCTCAACGGCGTCGGCTTCGGCGTTGAGAAACTGCCCGAGCTGCGAACCGGCGTGAGCTTCTTCGGTTCCGCGTTCTACTATCCCAGCGCCACCGGGACGTACACGATCAGCAACCCGGCCAGTCCGAACGTGGGCATCTCGTACCGTCAGCAGTACGCGATCACCAAGTACGACGTCGGGTTGGCGCTCGTCGCCAACCACTTCCCCGTGTACCTGTACGGCGGTTTCAGCGGCGACGAATACCGCGCGCGGGCGTACGCTCCGATCAACCAACTGCACGATGGTCCGTATGCCGGCCTCGGCGTGAAGCTCTAACGGCCGAAGGACGAATCGCATGCGCACGAACCGACGCCTCTCGCTCTCGATCAGTCTCGTCGTGATCGGATTCCTCGCGGTCGTGGCCGGATGCAGCGGGGGCGGCTCGAACTGTTGCACCGCGCCGCCGTTCCACGCCACGCCGACCCCCGGCCCGGGGGCGACACCGCTGCCTCCCGGCGTGACGCCTTCGCCGACGCCGCTGCCCGGCGCGACACCGACGCACACGCCGACGCCGACGCCGACGCCCACACCCACACCGACGCCCACGCCCGCGCCCCCGGCGCTCTCGTGCAGCCAAGGAGCCGGCTCCATTCCGCTCGGACCGGCACTCGCGCCGTTCGCGATCCTGGCCGGCTCGACGGTTACCAACGTTGGGCTCACCAACGTAACGTACGCGACCGGTGCCGTCACCGCCGGCGTCAACGACGATCTCATCGGCGTCTCGCCGGGGACCGCGATCACCGGCTTCTATCCGCCCGGCACCGATACCGACGGACCGAACGCGATCTACGGGGCCGGATACAACGCCGACGCGGCCGTCCCGCTGAACGCGCAGACCGCGCTGATCGCGGCCTACAACGCGGTCGCCGCCAAGCCGGCCACCGCGACCGTCGCCGGCGATCTCTCGCAGGCCAACGTCCCGGGTTATCCGACCGGCACGCTGCCGCCGGGCGTCTACAAGTCGACCTCGACGCTCTCGATCGCCGCCGGCAACCTCACCCTCGACGCGCTCGGCAACGCGCAGGCGGTGTTCGTCTTCCAGATGGCCTCGACGCTGACGACGACGCTCAACGGCGGGACCAGCGGCAACGTCGTCCTCGAGAACGGCGCCAGCCCGTGCAACATCTACTGGCAGGTCGGCAGCTCGGCCACGCTCGGCGGCGCAACCTTCTACGGCAACGTGCTGGCGGTCACCGCGGTCACCATCAACGCGCCCACGTTCGGCGGCCGCGCGCTGGCCCAAGGCGCCGCGGTCAGCATCCCCGTCGCCGGCGGCTCGATCATCACCAACCCCGGCGGTAACTGAGCTCGGTTCAGGCCGCGGCCGCCTTCAAGTCGCGCACGATCTCGGCGCACGGCGCGCACAGCGTCGGGTGGTCGGGATCGCTGCCCAGCGGCAAGTACTTCCAGCAGCGCTGACACTTCTCGCCGGCGGCCGGGAACAGCTCGACGGCCGGCGCGCCCTCGCGCACCGCCAGCCCGCGCAGCGACGAGACGACCAGCGCTTCGCGCAGGCCGTCGCCCAGCGCGGTGAAGCGCGTTTCGAGCGACGCCGGAACCGTGACCGCCGCGTCGAGCTGGAAGTCGCGCAAACCTTCGCTGGCCGCGACCTGCGCGCGCAAGCCCTTGAGCACGGCCCACGCCTCGAGCGCCGGCTCGTCGAGCGCGCCGACCCGCGGGAACGCGACGTCGAAGATCGAGTCGTGGCCGGCGCGCAGCGCGGGATCGAGGTGCTGCCACGCCTCTTCCGCGGTGAACGAGAGGATCGGCGCGAGCAGCACCGCGACGGTGCGGAAGATCTCGAGCAGCGCGGACTGTGCGCTGTGCCGTCTGCGCGCGTGCGGCGCCGAGGAGTAGAGCCGATCCTTGAGCACGTCGACGTAGAACGCCGAGAGGTCTTCCTTGTCGAAGCGCTGGATCGCGACGTAGGCCGCGTGCAGGTCGAAGGCGCGGTACGCCGCGATCACCTCGGCCGAGAAAGCGTCCAGCGCCGCCAGCGCGGTGCGGTCGAGCGGCTCCATCTCGGCGCGCGGGACGACGTGGTCGGGCGTGAGCCCGTCGAGCGCGCCCAAGAAATAGCGCAGGCGGTTGCGCAGGTTGCGGTAGACGTTGGCGAGGTTGTCGAGCAGGTGCGCGCCCAGCCGGCAGTCGCCGGTGAACTCGGTCGAGGCGACCCACAGCCGCAGGATGTCGGCGCCGTACTTGTCGATCGCCTCGAGCGCGCCGATGTAGTTGCCGGCCGACTTGTGCATGGCGTGGCCCTTCTCGTCCACGACCCAGCCGTGCGAGATCACCTCGCGATACGGCGCGACGCCCGCGATCGCGACCGAGGTAAGCAGGTTCGAGCGGAACCAGCCGCGGTACTGGTCGCCGCCTTCGAGGTAGGCGTCGGCCGGGAACGGCAAGCCGCGCTCGACCAAGACGCCGCGCCAGGTCACGCCCGACTCGAACCAGATGTCGACGATGTTGCGTTCCTTCTCGAACGCCGTGCCGCCGCAGCGCGGGCAGGCCAAGCCCGGCGGCGCGTAGGCCGCGATCGGCTCGGTCCACCACAGATCCGACGCGTTGCCGTCCGCGAGCGGCCGCGCACGCATCGCGGCGGCGAAGTTGCGCGCCAGCGCCGGCGAGAGAAACGTCTCGTTGCAGGCGGTGCAGACCAGCGCCGGAATCGGCGTGCCCCACACGCGCTGGCGCGAGACGCACCACTCGGGATGCTTCTCGACCATCTGTGACATGCGCGTCTCGCCCCAGGCCGGCAACCACGTCACGCCGTGCGTGGCCGCTTCGGCGCGCTCGCGCAGCCCGTTGCGGTCCAGGCCGATGAACCACTGCGCGGTGGCGCGGAAGATGACCGGGTTCTTGCAGCGCCAGCAGTGCGGGTAGCTGTGCTCGTACGACTCGGCCGCGATCAGCGCGCCGTTGGCGCGCAAGTCCTCGATGATGCGCTGGTTCGCATCGAAGATGAACAGGCCCGCGTACGGTCCGGCCTCGCCGGTGAAGCGCCCGGCGCCGTCGACCGGATTGATGACCGGCAAGCCGTAGCGCGCGCCGGTCTCGAAGTCGTCCTCGCCGTGGCCCGGCGCGGTATGGACCGCGCCCGTCCCGGTCTCGAGCTCGACGTAGTCGGCCAGCACGATGGGCGCGTCGCGGTCGAGGAACGGGTGGCGTACCGCGAGTCCCGCGAGCGCGTCGCCGCGCAGCTCGCCGCGCAGCGTGCCGGCGCCGGCGCCGATCCGCTCGAGCACCGGACTCGCCAACGCCTCGGCGACGACGACGTCCTCGGCGCCGGCGCGATAGATGCCGTACAGCGCGTCGGGCTTGAGCGCGATCGCGACGTTGGCCGGCAGCGTCCACGGCGTCGTCGTCCAGATCGCGACCGACAGCGGCGTGCCGTCGTCGTCGAGTCCGGCCTGGTCCAGCAGCGCGCGGCGCTGCGCGTCGTCGGCGCGGAAGCGCACGTAGATCGACGGCGAGACGTGGTCCTTGTACTCGATCTCCGCTTCGGCCAGCGCCGTCTCGTCGACGACGCACCAGAGCGTCGAGCGCAGCCCCTTGTAGAGGTAGTCCGCCTCGGCCAGATCGGCCAGCGATTCGACGATCGCGGCTTCGAAGGCCGGTGCGATCGTCATGTAGGGCTCGTTCCAGCGCGCGAACTGCCCCATCCGCTGCATCTGCCCGCGCTGGCGGTCGAGCCAGTACAGCGCGCGCTCGCGGCAGGCGCTGCGCAGCGCGATCGGGTCGGCGGTGCGGAAGTCTTGCCGGAGGTGGAGCAGGGTCTCGCGCTCGATCGGCAGCCCGTGCATGTCCCAGCCCGGCACGAAGTCGGCCACCTCGCCGTCGAGCAGATGGATCTTGACCAGCGCGTCCTTGAGGAAGCGGTTGAGGAAGGTCCCCATGTGCATGTCGCCGTTGGCGTACGGGGGACCGTCGTGCAGCGTGAACGGCGCGCCGCCCTGGGCGCGGTTGCGCGCGACCCGCTTGCCGTAGACGTCGTGCTCGAGCCACCAGCGGGCCCGGTCGGGCTCACGCTTGGGCAGCTCGGCGCGCATCGGGAACGCGGTCGAGGGGAGGTTGAGGGTCGAGCGGTAATCGCGGGCGGTGGTCTCGGGCATGCGACCGGACCTGTTCTACGCGGCGGCGCCGACCTCCACGTCGGAACGCAGCTCGACCGGGGCCGGCAGCGGCCGCGCGCCGCGCTCCTGCGTCCAGCTCTGCCGTAACAGGAAGGCACCCAGGACGGCGTACCACGCGTAGATCGGATCGTGGGTCGCGGCGACCGCCGACACGCCGGCCGCGACGAACGCCAGCGCGAAGCCGATCCCGACCCGCGACGCCAGCCGCGTCGCACGGCGCAGGTCGCCGAACCGGCGCCAGGCCAGCGCGCGCAGCACGCGGCCGCCGTCCATCGGGAACGCTGGAATGAGGTTGAAGACCGCCAGCACGCCGTTCGCGACCGCGAGATACGCGGCCATCAGCGCGGGAGCCTCGCCCCACGCGGCGCCGGCGAAGCGGTCCAGCAGGGCAAGCAGACCGAGTGCGACCAGCGCGAGCACCGCGCTCATGGCCGGTCCGGCGAGCGCGATCAGCGCGTCCGCGCGCGGCGTCGCCGGTTCCTCGTCGAGCAGCGCGACCCCGCCGAACAGGAACAGCGTGATGGCGTCCGTCCGCACCCCGAACCGGCGCGCGGCCAACGCGTGCGCGTACTCGTGGGCGATGACGCTGGCGAACAGCGCCAGCGCGCAGATCGCGGCCAGGGTCAGCGCTTCCCAGCGCGGCAACGCCGGCAAGCCGCCGGCGAGCACGACGGTGACGAACGCGTAGACGGCGAGCCACGAAACGTGCACGCCGACGCGAATGCCGCAGAGACGACCGATCGTTACAGTCCCTCGCACCGTGATGCGCGACGTTCGCGCACGCGAGTTACGTGCCTGCCGACTTTCGTGTCGTTCGCATCACGATTTCGTTCAAGACCTCGAAGTTGCGCTCGGCGAGCCGCTCGACGTCGGAGCGCACGGAGCGCAGATGCGCGCTGAGCGCGGCGCGGCGTTCCCACGCGTCGTCGAGCCGCCGCGCCAGCTCCTCGCGCGACGGCATCGCGCTGCCCGGCACGAACAACGGTTCGAGCGGATAGTGCAGGTCGTCGGTCAGCGCGGCGACCTTCGGGTCGTACGGCAGCGAGATGAACGGGACGGCCAGCCGCGCCGCGATGATGAGCGCGTGCAGCCGCATCCCGATCACCAGCGAAGCGCGTTCGATGACCTGCGCGGCTTGGCCCAATGGATAGTCGGGCAGCAGCACCGGCGCGGACGCGCAGCGGCGGATGACGGTGGTCGAGACCTCGGCGTCGGACGCCCCCCCGAGCGGGAGGAACGCGACCCGGGCCCCGTAGCGATCGGCCAGCCGGTCGACGACGAACGCCAGCGCTTGCGCCGTCGCCTCGGCGCCTTGCCACTTGCGCATCGAGACGACGACCAGCGGCGTCCCGTCGTCGGCCAGCCCTTCGGCCGTCAGGTCGAGCGGCTCGCTGCCGGGTTGGAAGAGGAAGACGGGATCGGCGGTGCGCTCGATCGGAACCTCGGGCAACAGACCGTGCAAGAGCGAACGCGACTGCTCGTCGCGGACGGTCGCCGCGACGACGCCCTTGCAGCACGAGCGCACCACGGCGCGGCCCCAGAAGTCGAGCGGACCGACCGATTGCGCGAAGATCATCGTCGGGCGGCCGGCATGGACCGCCGAGCGGATGACGGCGCCGTAGTAGAGCAGGCTGCGCAGGCTGGTCACGTTCTGCAACAGCCCGCCGCCGCCCGAGAGCACGACGTCGGCGCGGTCGATGGCGGCCTTCACCCGCGTGCGGTCCATGCGCGGCGTCGCCTCGACGCCGTAGGTCCGGGCCGTTTGCGCCGGATCCCCGCTCAGCACGTCGACCTCGCAGGCCGGCCAACGCGCGCGCAGCTGCTCGACGATGATCTCCAGCAGTGCCTCGTCACCGAGGTTGCCGAAGCCGTAGTATCCGCTGAGCAGGAAGCGCGGGACCATCTCACGCCGCGGACGGACGCAGCCGGCGGTAGATCGCGATCGCGATCGCCCCGACGATGACGCCGATGACCGCCCCGTTGACCAGCCGCAGCGCCGAGATCGCCAGGTGGGTGTGGAGGTGCGAGAAGGTGTCGACCACGTCGCTCAGCCCTAGCCCGATCGCGAGCGCGAACAGCCAGCCCCAACGAGCGCGGTCGACCGGCATCAGCGCCGGCGCCAGCATCAGCGCCGGGAAGCCGACCACGAACTCCTTGAAGCGCGGGCGGACCTGCAGCCAGGTGGTCAAGTGCGCGCGCAGCGCCAGCTCGAAGTTCGAGGGCGCGATGTCGCTCTGGTTGCCGCTGCGCACCAGCACCAGATAGCCCACGCCCAGGATCACGACGCCCAGCAGCAGCTGCAGCACCGTCACCGGCGCGCTGGCGAACCGGTCGGGCGGGACGCGCGCGCCCCAGCGCGGGGTGAACAGGTAGAGCGCGAGCGCCAACAGGGCGGGCAGGATCAGCACCAGCCGCACGCCGCTGAAGCGGTCGATCTCGAGCATCGTCAGCGGCGTGGACAGCAAGCCGATCACCACCAGCACGCCGCCCAGCGTGACGGCGGTCGCCAGCGCGACGACCCGGATGCCGTCCAAGATCGCGGCGCCGGTGGTCGGCGCGCGCGGCGACCGCAGCGCCGGCGCGATCGCGGCGAAGCCGGCCAGCGGGAAGACGATCGCGCCGATCAGCGCCAACAGCTTGCGGGCGGCCATGTCGTGGTGGAGCGCGAAGCCGGCCAGCACCAGCACCAGGTCGAGCACCACGGCGACGACCAGCCAACGCATCCCGCCGATGCCGAACTCGCCGAGCAGCAGCAACACGATCGCGGGGACCGCCAGCGAGCAGAGCGCGATCTCCCACCACACGCTCACGAAGCGGTCGAACGGCGTCGCGCCGCCGATCCGCAGCCCCGAGGCGCGGATGCCGGCCGCGATCTGGCGGACCAGCTCGACGTTGGTCGCCTCGATCGAGCGCCCGTCCCACTCGTGCGCGAACGGCCGCAGGTAGACGACCCGCACGTTGCGCTCGCGCACCCCGAGCAGATAGCGCTGCACGATCTCTTGCGGCTGGAGCTTGTCTTGCTCGAGCTTGCTGATCGCTTGGACGCGAACGGTCTGGCTCGGCAAGAGCCGCGCCAGACCTTCGTTCCCGGCCTGGTCTTGCTTGGGATCGTAGGTCTCGATGGTGCCGAAGCTGACCTTGAGCCGCTGCATCTCGGCCGCGGTCGCCGGCAGCTGGTCGGGATATCCGAGCACCTGATTGCGCAGCCCGAAGAAGATGACGGTCGAGACCCGGTTGCCGCGCACCGCCCCGGCCAGCAGCCCGTCGATCTGCGGGGGACCGAAGCGCTCGTCGTTCTGCAGCCGCGGGATCAGCTTGAGGCCGAGCTCGTGCGCCAGCGCGACGCGATCGGCCGGCAACCCCAGGCCGACCGTCTGGAAGTAATCGCTCTGCGTGCGGATCGCGAACACGGCCGGCAGCGCGCGCGGCGCCGTCAGCCGCCGCACCGCGTGCGCCGAGAACTTGAGCGGGAGCTGGAACGCGTAGCGCGCCGCGGTCGGACCGTCGTACGCGATCAGGTACATCTCGTCGGCCCGCAGCTGGTGAGCGCGGTTCAGGCGGCTCAAGGTCGGGTCGGTCAGTCCCGTCAGCCGGGCCTGGTCGAGCAGCGTCGTCCCGGCGTAGGCGGCGGCCGTCGACGAGGTGGAGACCGCGCCGCCCAGCTCCTCCTGGACCGAGAGCGAGGTCAGCCCGGCGCGCCGCAGCGCGATCAGGAACGCCCGCTCGTCGTAGGCGTACGACCGCGCCAGCGCCTGGAAGTCCTGATCGTCCATCGCGATCTCGACGCGGTTCGCGCGATGTTCGTGCCGTTCGCGGCGTACCGCGACAAAAAGGCAGGCGAGCAAACCGAGGGCCAGCAGCCCCAGCAACAGGCGGCGATACGTCACGGGCCCGCGTTTTCGGCCCGAAAACAACAAGACCCGCCGTGGGCGGGCCTTGTTGCCGTCGCGTAGCAGGTTGCCCTACTACCGGGTGTGGGCGACGTTGATAGCGCCTTGCGGCGCGCCCACCCGCGACGGTGGGGAGTGAATTGGAAACGCCGACCGGGAATCCTCCGGCCGCTGCGTCGTCCCGAGTTAAAACTGCTTTACTAGGTCGCGGTACGGTAAAGCCGTGTGCGCCGCGTCAGGTGCGCCATACCGGATCGCGCTTGCCGACGAACGCGCCCATGCCTTCTTGCGCGTCCTCCGCCAGCGCGTTCATCGACATGACTTCCTTCGCGTACGCGTACGCTTTGGGCTGGTCGAGATCGATCTGCGCGTAGAACGCCGCTTTACCCAGCCCGACGACGAAACTGGCGGCGTCGGCGATGCGCGCGGCGAGCGCGCGCGTCGCGGCGCTCAGCTGTTCGGGCGGCACGACGCGGTTGACCAATCCCCACTCGGCGGCGGTCTGGGCGTCGATCGGCTCACCGGTCAGCAGCATCTCCATCGCGCGCTTGCGCCCGATCGCGCGCGTCAGCGCGACCATCGGCGTGGTGCAGAAGAGCCCGATCTTCACCCCGGGCGTCGCGAAGCGCGCTTCGCTCGACGCGACGGCGAGGTCGCAGGTCGCGACCAGCTGACAGCCGGCTGCGGTCGCGATCCCGGCGATCTCGGCGATCACCGGCTGCGGGATCGCCTGGACCGTCTGCATCAGCTTGACGCACACGTCGAAGGTGCGGCGATAGTCGTCGACGCTGCGCGCCAACATCTCGCGCAGATCGTGACCGGAGCTGAAGGCCGGACCGACGCCGCGCAGCACGACGACGCGCACGCCGCGATCGGCGCCGAGCGCCTCGAACGCGGCCGTCAGCTCGAGCATCACCTCGAGCGAAAGCGCGTTCCGCTTCTCCGGACGATTGAGCGTCAGCGTCGCGATCCCGTCGTCGAGATCGAGCAAGAGGTGCTGATACAACGTCGTCGCGAGCATGAAGGAAGGTTCGGGTCGCCCGTACCCGGCGCCCTTTCGGGCGACTACTTGCCCCACGGCCAGGGGAACCCGAAGGTGAGCGCGCCGCCCAGGTTGGTCGGACCACCGGGGATCGGGCGCTGCTGCTGGATGAGCACGCGGGCGTGGCGGCCGACCTGGGCCTCGGCGTACCACAGCAAGGTGCGGGTCGCCGCCGGCGCGGCGGACGCGTCTTCGCGGATGCCGACGTAGGCGTGGTCGCCGAGCGCCCAACGCAGCCGTGCGAAGCCGCCGGTGGAGGCCAGCGGGTCGCCCGCGCCGTCGGCATTAACGTCGTGGCCGTACCACTGCTCGGCCAACAGCTCGAGCCGCCCGTGCCGCGCGTCGACCGAGATACCCTCGCGCGTGTACGCGTCGTCGAAGGTCGGCTTCGCCAACTGCGCGATCGCCGCGTCGCCGTCGAGCAGGTCGAGCCCGACCCGCACGTCGTTGGTGACGACCGGGACGCGGAAGTACAGTCCGTACTCGGGCGCGGCGAACGTCTGTGACGTGCCGGTCGCGACCGGCTTGCCGCCGTACGCCGAACCGGCCGCGTTGCCGAACGCGATCGTCGTCGCCAGCGTCGCGACGCCGACGGGGCGCTCCATCTCCAGTCCCCAGCGCGGCGTCGCCAGCGTGAGATCGTCGAGCCCGAAACGCGTCCCTTCGTAGCCGTAGGTCGTCAGCGTGTCGTTGCGCTGCGCGGGCGAGTGCACCAGCGGCAACTCGAACAGGCCCAAGCGAAACAGGATCTTCGAGGGCTGGTCCTTGTACGCGAGGTAGCCCAAGAACAGCGAGGACGGACCGCCTTCGCTGCCCAGGCTCTCGTGGAAGAACGCTTCGACGTCGCCGATCTCGGCGGCACCCAGGATCGCGCCGGCCGGCACCGTGCGTTCGCTGCCCGGTTCGGGCGGATTGGTGTAGCCGATCTGCTCGCGCAGCGCGAGGATCGTCGTCCCGTGCTTGGGCAGGCCCGGCAGCCGGTATCCGTTGTTCCGGAAGGCGTTGCCGAACGCGTTGAGCTCGGGCAGCACCGAGTGACAGACGCCGCACTGGAAGCCGTAGCGTTGCGCGAAGATCGGAATCGCTTGCGCCGGACGTGGCGCGAGCGCGCCGCTCGCGACGGACGCTACCGCGAGCAGCGCGACTCGCAGCTTATCGAACAACGATCGCTCCGCGCATCGGCGCGCCGTAGTGGAAGAAGCAGCCGTAGAGGTAGGTGCCGGGCTTGTCGGCCAACAGCTTCTGCGAGGCGTTGTTGGGCGCGAGCGCCCCGGTGCTCCAGCCGCCCGAGAGCGTCGTCCCCGACGCGGTCAGCGCCGACGAGCCGAACGGCGAGGCGGCGGGAAAGCTCGTCGCGCTCATCGAGGTCGAGGTGTGCGCGAACGAGTCCTTGTTGACGAACACGACGTACGTGCCGGCCTTGACGGTCGTCACCGCCGGCATGAAGCCGCCGCTGCTCCCGTACGGCGTCGAGGTGACGACGGAGGCCGTCAGCGAGATCGCGATCGAGGTCGTCGTCGCGTTCGAGGTCGTCGCCGAGCCGCCGCTGCTCCCCGATCCGGGGGCGCCGGCGGTGCAGCCGCACAGCGCGGCCGCGAGCACCACGGACAAAAGCGGAATGCGCACACGCGCACTCTCGCGCGCCGGCGTGAGCCCGCGATGAGGCGGCGCTCGGCCGCGGCTCAGACTTCTTTCAGATCGAGGCGGGGCAGCCGCGCGACGAACCGGTTGCGCTCTTCGAGCACGACGTCGCCGCCGTGCGCGCGCGCGATCGCGCGGCAGATCGCCAGGCCCAGCCCGGTGCCGCCGCCGTCCTCGGCGGCGCGCACGAAGCGCTCGAAGATCCGCTCGCGCAAGCCGCTCGGCACGCCCGGACCGTCGTCCTCGACGCTGAGCGCGGCGCGTTCGCCCTGCGCGCGCACGCGGATGCAGATCGTCGCCGTCGCGTGGCGCGCCGCGTTCTCGAGCAGGTTCTCGACCAGCCGGCGCAAGCGATGCGCGTCGCCGACCACCCACACCTCGTACTCCGCGTCGAGCTCCCAGCGCACGCCCTCGCGCAGCGGCACCGTCAGCGCGGTGCGCGCCAGCGCCCCCAGCTCGACCGGTTCCGCCAACTGCGGCGCGACGCGTTCGGTCCGCACCAGCGCCAGCAGGTCGCCGACGCCGGCCGCCGCCTCGACGGCGACCGCGGCGATGCGCTCGAGGCTGGCCTCGCGCTCGTCCGGTGCGCCCGCGCGCGCGGCGGACGCCAAGCTCGCGATCCGCGCCAGCGGCGTGCGCAGCTCGTGCGCCGCCTCGGCGGCGAAACGCGCTTCGCGCTCGCGCGCCGCGACCAGCGGGCGCACCGAGATGCGCGCCAACACGTACGCGGCGGCGCCGGCGAGGATCAGCAGCGGGACGTCGAGCAGCGCCAGGCCCAGCACGATGCGCCGCATCGCCTCGGCGTAGACGGCTTGGCCCTCGGGCGTGCCGAGCACCGGCTCGAGCATGTCGTGCTGCGCGCGCGCCAAGTAGACGTACGCACCCGCGTCGAGCGCCACCAGGACGACGACCAGGATCGCCAGATACGAGAGGCAGAGCCGCGCGACTACGCGTGCAATGAGTAGCCGACTCCCCACACGGTGGTGATGCGATCGCGCGCGCCGACCGCCGCGAGCTTGCGCCGCACGGCGCTCACGTAGACGTCGACGACGTTGCTCGACCCGTCGAAGTCGTCGCCCCAGACCCGCTCGAGGATCTGCGCGCGGCTGAGCGCGAGCCCGGCGTTGGCGGCCAGATATTCGAGTAACCGGAACTCCGTCGCGCCCAGCGGCACCTCGCGGCCGCCGACGTGGACGGCGCGCGCGCCGCGGTCGACGACCAGATCGCCGACGGAGAGCGAAGAGCGGATCGGCAGCGGGCTGCGGCGCAGCAGCGCGCGCACGCGCGCCGCCAGCTCGTCCTCGACGAACGGCTTGACCAGGTAGTCGTCGGCCCCGGCATCCAGGCCGCGCACGCGGTCCTCGACCGCGTCGCGCGCGGTCAGGAACAGCACCGGCGTCGCGATCCCCTCGGCGCGGGCGGCGCGCGTGAGGGCGAACCCGTCGCGGCCCGGCAACACGACGTCGACGACGGCGGCGTCGTACGTCCCGCGCAGCAGCAGCTCGTAGCCGCTCTCGCCGTCGGGAGCGACGTCGACGGCGTACTTGCGCCGTTCGAGCATGGTGCGCAGCGCCTCGGCGATCTCGTGCTGGTCTTCGATGACGAGAATGCGCATCGGTCAGAGCTTGTCCCGCAGATCGGCCGCCAGCGCGCGCAGCACCGGATCGGCCGCGTCGTGCGCACAGCGATCGAAGGCGATCCGGGCGTCGGCGCGCTGACCGTCGCGCAGCAGAACGGTGCCCAGCGCGAAGCGCGCGCGCGCGTACGCGGGCGAAAGCGTCAGCGCGCGCTCGAGCTCGGCGCGCGCGGCGTCGTCGCGTCCCGCGCGCAGCTCGACCAGCGCGAGGTCGTAGTGCGCGACGGCGTAGGCCGGGTCGTTGGTCAACAGCGTGCCGAAGTCGCCGCGCGCGGTCGCGAGGTCGCCGCTCTGCAACGCGGCCAAGCCGCGCCCGTAGCGCGCGAGCGCCGCCTGCGGATCGAGCGCGACGAAACGATCGCCGGCGGCGCGCGCCGCGGGCAGGTCGCCGCGGCGCAGCTCGATCGCAACCAGGTTCGCGGCGGCGGCGGCGAAGGAGGGGTCGAGATGCAGCGCTTGGTGCAGGAGCTCCGCGGCCGCGTCGTCGCGGCCGAGGTTCGCCTCCGCGAGCGCGAGGTCGTAGCGAGCCGTGGATCCTTGCGGCTCGGGCGGGTCGAGCGCGACCGCACGCTTGAACTCGGCCTCGGCGCCGGCCCACTCGCCGCGGTTCTCCGCGGCGAGTCCACGCTCGAAGCGTTCGTGCAGCTCGCGGCGCAGCGCCAGCGCCGCCAGCGCGCGCGGGTCGGTCGTGCGCGGCGCGGCGGTCGGCGTCGCGTACGTCTGTGCGAGCGCGCCGGCCGACGCCGCGGCGAACAACGCCAGCGCGAACACGGGCGCGCGCGACCGCACGTCAGTCTCCGGGCAGTCCGGCGGCGGCGGCCGTGTGCGCGCGGGCGGCTCGCTCGGGCGCGCAATCCCAGCCGGTTCGGCCGTTCTCGGTGATCGGGCCCAGCAGGGCCGGCGGTGCGCTCGGGACCAGCGCCGCGGGGTCGCCGAGGACCAGCTCGGCGCCCATGGCGCCACCGGCGCACGCGGCCACCGCGAGCGCGAGGGCTATCAGCCAGCGCCGCAGGCCCGTCACGTGCGGTAGTGTACGGCGGGGTCGTGAACGATTCCTGAGGAGCGGCCCGGCCCTCGGCCTACTCGCCTTGCTGGTCGCCACGCTGCTCGCGTTCGTCCGCCCGGCGGCCGCCGACGAGCTCGTCGTCGGCGCGCTGCGCGATCAGGACGGCCGCCCGGTCGCTGGGGCGCAGGTCGTCGCCCGCGACGCCGGCGGGAGCGTGCTCGGCCGTGATCGGAGCGCGGCCGACGGGACCTTCGCGCTGAGCGTCCCCGTCCGGCCGGTCACCCTCGACATCCGCGCCGCAGACACCGATCCCCAGCGGGTGCGGGTTCCGGCCGCCGGGCCGGTGGTCGCGATCCTGCCCCGGCATCGCGCCGCGGACCTGATCCCGACGGTCGCCGATCTCGCCGCGCTGCCGGCCGGCGACCTGGCCTCGCTGGCGTCGGTCGTCCCCGAGCGGTTCACCGGCTACAACGGGATCGACGATCGCGGGCTGGGCGGCGGGTACGGGGCCGTCACGATCGCCGGCCTTCCGTTCTACCGCCGCGGCGACGGCGCCGACGCGACCTCGCTCTTGCCGGACCACGCGGCCGGCTCGCTGAGCGTGACCGATCCCCTCGATGCCCTGTGGTACGGCGATCGCGCCGGCGGCGGCGTGATCGACGCCGACCCGTTCGACCGCCAGGACACCGTCCGGGCGACCGACCGCGACGCGCTGGTCGCCGGCGGCGGCGACCCGACCGCGATTCTGGCGACCTCGTGGGACCCCGACGGCGTGCGGCAGCTGGCCGGCGTGCGCGCGACCGGATCGCTCGGGCCGGTGCAGGCAGCCTTCGTCGCGCTCGCCGGCGACACGCCCGACGCCACCTACGGCGGCGTCGGGCTCGACCTGCGTACCGCGACGACCGCGCTCGATCTGGGCGCGCACCTGGCGCTGACCCGCGACGCCGCCGTGTCACCGTACGACGCGCCGAGTCTGCCCGACGTCGGCAGCGTCGCCGAGCTCGACCTCGACGCGTCGGCACGCGGGCCGGACGCGCTCGCGGTCCGCCTGCGCTGGCTCGACGAACAGGATCTCTTCGAGGGGGGCAGCGGTGCGCACGAAGACGCGGCGCTGGTGATCGGGACGACGCGCGGCTCGGCCGTGCGCACGACGATCGCGCTAGCGCTGGCGTACGGTGCCGATCGCGATGACGACGACACTCGCACCGGGCTCGCGCTCTTGCCGTCGATCTCGGCGGTCGCGCCGTTGAGCGCGGATTGGACGGCGCACGCGGGCCTGGGCGATGCGACGATCGGGATTCCCGGGACGGCGATCGCGCGCAGCTCGCTCGGCCAAGCCGGACTCTCGTACGCCGATCACCGCCGGCTGCTCGGCGACGTGATCGCGTACGCCGACGGCACCGACGATCCCGACGCGGTCGTGCGCGGCTACGCCGCCTCGCTGGGCTGGGAGTTCGCGCCGCTGCTCTCGCTGCGCGCGTGGGCGGCCAGCGACGGCGACGTCTACGAGCGGCTGTTGCCGATCTACGCCGGCGGCCCTCTCGGGTACGGCACGGCGGACCGAACGACGCAACGGCAACTGCTCTGGTTGACCTGGGACGTTCCGTTGCGGCTGGATCTGCTGGTGCGCAACGGCGCGCTCGAAGGCGCGGCGCGCATCCCCTTCTCCTCGCGCTTCGCGCTGGCGGTCGGCTCGTACCGCCGCGGCGCGACGCGCGTCTTCTCGGTGGGAGTGACCGGACGCTGATGCTTCGCAACCGTTTCTTGGGCACGCTCGGCGCGGCGCTCGCCGCCGGCCGAGTGACGGCCGCGTCCGCCGCGACGCCGCCGCCCGCGCGCGTGGCCGACCAGGTGCGCGCCGAGTTCCGCCACGCGTGGGACGGCTACGTCCGCTTCGCGTGGGGCGCCGACGAGGTCAAGCCCGTCAGCGGCACGCCCAGCGACTTCTTCATCCCCGGGCACTCGCTCGGCCTATCGATCGTCGAAGCGCTCGACACGCTGTACGTCATGGGCTTGGACGACGAGCTGCAGCGCGCGGTGCGCTGGATCGTCGACCGGCTCGACTTCGACGTCGACGGCGACGCGCAGATGTTCGAGGCGATGATCCGGCTGGTCGGCGGTTTGATCGCCGGCTACGCCGCGACCGGCGAACGCGTGCTGCTCGAGCGCGGCCGCGATCTCGCCGACCGGCTGTTGCCGTGCTTCACGAAATCGCCCACCGGCGCACCGTACCGGTACGCCAACCTGCGCACCGGCGCGGTGCGCGAGCCGCACATGAACCTGGCCGAGATCGGCAGCAACATCCTCGAGTACGGCGAGCTGACCCGTCTGACCGGCGATCCGAAGTACCTGGCCGCGTCGAAGCGCGCGTACGCGACGGTCATCGCGAAGCGCACGCCGTTGAATCTGCTCGGCACGTACTTCGACGTCGAGCAGGGGACGTTCGCCGACGTCCGCGACGTCGCGCCGAATCCGCCGGTCGACTCGTTCTACGAGTACCTGTGGGGCGGCTGGCAGATGCTCGGCGACACCGAGTGCCGCGACTGGTACCGGATGCTGACCGACGCGATCTTGCGCTGGCAAGTCGACCACGTCGCGGGGCGGCTGTGGTTTCGCCAAGTCGACGCGACGACCGGCGCGCCGCTGGGCACCGAGCAAGTCGAGCTGGCCGCGTTCTACGCCGAGCTGGTCGCGAAGGGCGGCGACCGGGCCGTCGGCGAGGCGTACTACGACTCGTGGACGTGGATGGCGCAGCGCTACGGCATAATCCCCGAAGTCTTCGACTACGCCACCGGCGTGGTGACGGCACCGAGCAACGAGCTGCGGCCCGAGTACCTCAACGCCGCCTTCGACTTGTGGTTCCTCACCGGCAAGCAGAAGTACCGCGACACCGCCTACGCGTACTTCGACGCGATGCGCACCTACTGCCGCGTGCCCAACGGCTACACCATCGTCCAGGACGTGCGGCCGCGCCCGATGGTGCTCGGCGATCTCTTCCCCGCCTACGCGTTCTCCGAGAACTTCAAGTACCTGTACCTGATGTTCGCGAGCACGCCGCGCTTCGATCCGGCGCAGTACTATCTGAACACCGAGGGCAAAGTGCTGCGCGGGCTGGTGCGTGCGTAAGGCCGCGCTGGCGCTGGGCGTGGCGCTGCTGGTGCTGTGCGGCTGCACGCGCGACGCGGGCACCGGCGTCGGCGGGCGCCATCCGTGGACGCAGCCCGGCGTGCTGCGCCTGGGCGACATCGCCGAGCCCGACAGCCTCAACCCGCTGCTCTCGACGATGGACCTGAGCTACGACATGTCCTCGCTGATGTTCTCGTATCTGGTCACGGCGAACGCGCAGGGAGCGCTCATCCCCGATCTGGCGACGGCCGTACCCACGGTGGCGAATCACGGCATCTCGGCCGACGGGCGCAGCGTCACCTATCACCTGCGGCGCGGCGTGCGCTGGCACGACGGCGTCCCGTTCGACGCGCGCGACGTCGCCTTCTCGTGGCGCGCGATCATGAGCCCGCGCAACAACGTCCTGCACCGCGAGGGCTACCAAGAGGTCGTGCGGATCGACACGCCCGACCCGTACACGGTCGTCGTCCGCCTGCGGCGGCGTTATCCGCCCTTCGTCACCCAGTTTTTCACCACGCTGCAAGAGGGCGCGAAGCCGGTCGTGCCGGCGCACCTGTTGGCGCGCTACGCCGAGATCAACGACGTCCCGTTCAACGCCGCGCCGGTGGGGACGGGGCCGTTCCGCTTCGTGCGCTGGGACCGCGGCCGCGACATCGTGCTGGAGCGCAACGACGCCTACTTCCGCGGCCGACCGAAGCTGGATCGCGTGGTGCTCAACGTCTTGCCCGACGCCAACACCGTCGCCACCAGCCTGCAGACGCACGCGATCGATCTGATCGTCAACGGCAACCCGGTCATGTACCAGCGCTTCCACGACGTGCCCGGGATCGTCGACCGGGTGACGCCGTGGAACGCGCTGCGGCTGATCATGTTCGACGACGCGCGGCCGGCGATGCGCGAGCCGGCGGTCCGCCGGGCGCTCAGCGTCGCGATCGACGTGCGCACGCTGATCGCCAAGCTGACCTTCGGCACCGGTGCGGCGACCGGCGAGCTGGGCGCGCCGACCTCGCTCGGGTACGCGCAGCTCCCGCCCTATCCGTACGATCCGGCGCTGGCGCGCGCGCTGCTCGAGCGCGACGGGTGGCACCTCGGTCCGGGCGGCGTGCGGGTCAAGAACGGCGCGCCGCTCGACCTGCTCTTCGTCGTTCCCGCCGGCGCCGACGAGCAGAACTTCGCCGTGCAGATCCAAGCGATGCTGGCGCAAATCGGGGCGCGCGTCACCATCAAGACGTTCCCGTACAAGGGGATCTTCGCGTTCGACGGTCCGATCGTGCGCGGGAGGTTCGATCTCTCGGTCTACGGCAACACGCTCAACTACGACCCCGACAGCACCAGCCTGCTCGGCTGCAACCAGTTCGTGCCCAAAGGCGAGAACGAGTCGCGCTTCTGCGATCCGCGCGTCGACGCGCTCGAACGCGCCGGCCTGGCCACCGACGATCCGGCCGAGCGCGCCGCGATCTATCGCCGGATCGGCCGCATCGTCCATGACGCGGTGCCGTACTTACCGCTCTACCTGCGCCGCCGCATCTCGATCTACAACGACGACCTGCACGGCTACGAACCGGCACCGATCGCCGGCCCGTGGTGGAACGCCTGGACCTGGCAGATTTGATCGGCGCCGCTCAGCGGGTGAGATACGGTTGCGCCCAGCGCAGCCCCGCGCGCGTGTCGGCGCGCGGGCGGTACTCGCAGCCGATCCAGCCGTCGTACCCGAGCTCGTCGAGCACGGCGAGCAGATAGGCGTAGTTCACCTCGCCGTGGTCGGGCTCGTCGCGGCCGGGGTTGCCGGCGATCTGCACGTGCGCGTAACGGCCGGCCAACGCGCGCATGCGGTGCGCCAGATCGCCTTCGCTGATCTGCGCGTGATAGAGGTCGAGCTGCAGCGCCAGGTTCGGTTCGTCGACGCGCTCGATGATCGCGATCGCCTCGGCGGTCGTGCGCAGCAGGTAGCCGGGGTTGTCGCGGGCGTTGAGCGGCTCGATCAGCACGGTGACGCCGACCGGTGCCGCCGCGCACGCGGCGCGACGCAGGTTCGCGACGTAGGTCTCGACGTACGCGGCACGGTCCGCGCCGGGCGGCACGATGCCGGCCATCGCGTGCACGAGCGGCACGCCGCACGTCCGCGCGTACGCGAGTCCCGTGCGCACCGCGGCCGCGAAGTCCGCCTCGCGGCCCGGCAGCGCGGCGAGCCCGCGTTCGCCCGCGGCCCAATCGCCCGGCGGCAGGTTCACCAGCACCAGCTCCAGCCCGTGCGCCTCGAGCCGCTCGCGCACCGTCTCCGCCGCGAGCTCGTACGGGAAGAGCACTTCGACGCCGCGGAATCCGGCGTCCGCGGCGGCGGCGAACCGTTCGCGCAACGGCAGCTCGGTGAACAGCCAGCTCAGGTTCGCGGCGAGCTTGGGCACCGCCGGCTCAGGCGGTACGCGGTTCGACGAACAGCGTTTGCGTCGCGACGCCCAGGTAGCCGTCGTCGTCGGCCAGCCGCGCCGTCGTGACGCCGCCGCCGTCGTCGCCGAGCGCCGTGCGCGCGTCCATGTAGATCCACTCGCCGCGCGGCTCGCGCGCCAGCGCGATCGAGAGCGAGGGCGGCACGAACAGCCACTCCTTGAACGGCAGCTCGCCGCTGATGCCGTTGGCCGAGTCGACGATCAGCAGCAGCCGCTCGAGCGGCGTCGGCGCGAGGCCGGGAAAGAGCGGCAAGTCGACGCGCGTCCACACGTGCGCGGGTCCGAGCGCGTTGAAGCCGCCCTCCACGAAGCGCCACTCGATCGACTTGGCGTAGCCCCAGCCCGACAGTCCGAACGCGGCGCCCGGTGTCGCTTCGGGGGGACGCGGCGGCGGTGCGTCGGCGGGCGTCACGCCCGGCGGAACGTGCAGTCCGGGCGCGCGCGCGATGCGCCAGATGCTGGTGCGCACCACGTCGCGGCCGCCCGCCGAGAGCGTTGCCTCCAGAAACTCGATCCGCTTGCCGGGCCGCACGACGCGCGTGGTGACCTCGATCTCACCTTGCGGGATCGCGCCGAGAAACTCCGAGCTGACGCGCGCCACGCGCACGTCGTCGCGCGGGTACGCCTCGTTCAGCGCGTGCACGAGCAGCGTCGTCGGCGGGCTGCCGTGCTGCAGGTTCGCGCCCCACGGGCTCGCGGTCGCCGCGCCGGCGTGAAAACGGCCGGGGCCGAGCCGCTCGAAGTACGCGTTCGCCATGCGGAGAAGTCGGCCGTGGTGCATGGCGCTTCCTGGTGGGCGATGACGGATTCGAACCGCCGACCCTCCCCGTGTAAAGGGGACGCTCTACCGCTGAGCTAATCGCCCGCGCCGTCGAGCGGCCTTCGCCGCGGCGGGAGCGCGCTCCCCGGACGGGGCACAAGGAGCAGAATGCAGCAACGGCGGCTGGCCCTCGACGAAACGCGCCCGATCTGGCGCACGATGCTGATCTTCTTGTTGCCGCTGATGGCGAGCAACTTCTTGCAGTCGGCCTCGTCGACGTTCAACAGCATCTACCTGGGTCAGCTGATCGGCGTGCGCGCGCTGGCGGCGGCGTCGGGCTTCTTCCCGATCGTCTTCTTCATGATCTCGTTCTTCGTCGGCCTCGCGAGCGCCAGCTCGGTGCTGATCGGACAGGCCTACGGCGCGCGCGACGAGGACCGCATCGAGTCGGTGGCCGGCACCACGCTGACGCTGGCGATCGGGCTCGGACTGGTCGTCGGCGTCCTGGGGGCGCTGTTCATCACGCCGCTGCTGCACCTGATCGGGATGCCCGCCGACGTCTTCGCGCTGGCGGTGCGCTACGCGCGGGTGACGTTTCTTTCGCTGCCGCTGCTGTTCGTCTACCTCGCCTACACCACGTTCGTGCGCGGCACCGGCGACACGCGCACGCCGTTCGTCGCGCTCATCGTCAGCACCGCCGTCAGCTTGGTCGTCACGCCGGCACTGATCGAAGGCTGGCTTGGCCTGCCCAAGCTCGGCATCGTGTCGGCCGCGGTCGCGAACATCGTCGGCAGCGCGGCGGCGCTGGCGTTCATGCTGATCGCGCTGGCGGCGGAGAAGAACCCGCTGGCCTTCGACGCCGGCTTGGCGCGGCACATGCGCATCATGCCGAAGGTCGTGGTCTTGCTGCTGCGCTTGGGCATCCCGACCGGCGTCCAGTTCGTGATGATCTCGCTGGCCGAGATCGCGGTCATCTCGCTGGTCAACCGCTTCGGCTCGTCGGCGACGGCGGCGTACGGCGCGGTCAACCAGATCGTCTCGTACGTGCAGTTTCCGGCCATCTCGATCGGCATCTCCGCGTCGATCTTCGGCTCCCAGGCGATCGGCGCGAAGCGTTTCGACCGGCTCGGCCACATCGCGAAGGCGGCCGTCGGGCTCAACTGGGCGATCGGCGCGATCCTCATCACGCTGGTCTACGTCTTCGACCGCGACATCCTACGCCTGTTCGTCACCGATCCGACCGTGGTCGAGTTGGCGCACGGTCTGCTGGAGATCACGCTGTGGAGCTACGTGATCTTCGGCACCTCGGCGGTGCTGTCCGGACAGATGCGCTCGAGCGGCAGCGTGCTGTGGCCGACGCTGCTCTCGATCGTCTCGATCTGGGCCGTCGAGGTCCCGGTCGCGTACGGGTTGGCGCCGCACCTGGGCTTGACCGGCGTGTGGATCGCCTACCCGGTCGCGTTCTGCGTCGGCCTGGCGCTGCAGTCGGCCTACTACTTCGGCGTGTGGCGGCGCCAGCGGCTGACGACGCTGCTCGACGACCTCGACGGCAAGGAGCTGCCGGTCGCGACCTAGTCGGTCGGCGCCGAGCAGTTCTTGATCGAGAAGCCGGGGTTGAGCGTGTTCTTGCGCGCCGCCAGCGGACAGAGCTGCGGATAGAACTCGACCATCGACTTCTGCACCGCGCCGTGCGCGGTGTGGCACTGGAAGCAGGCATGTCCGGTCGGCTGATCGTCGGCCCACGGCTGCGTCGGCACGTAGCCGCCGCGGCCGGCGTCGAACGTCACCCACTTCCACGAGGTCCCCGGATAGCGCGCGTCGTCGCGCAGCTCTGCTTCGAGGTCGAGCAGGTCGCCCTGCACCGAGCCGGTGCTCAAGCCGGGTCCCGGGCCGGAGACGATCTGGCTCTTGTCCTTGGCCGAGCGGATCTCGAGGACGAACATCGTGCGGTCAGGCCACGTGCCGGTCTGTTGGAAGGCGCGGTACGCCGCGGGCGTGACGAAGACGTTCTGGAAGACCGGCGTGCCGCCGGCCGCCGCGACCGCCAGCGGGAGGTGCGCGCGCGCGCCGGCGCTGAGCAGTCCCTGCGGGTAGGTCATCGAGAAGCCCGTGCTCACGAACACCCAGCCGCGATAATCGGCCGGCGGAATCACCTTCCCGTCAGGCGTGAAGCGCGGACCGTCGACCGGTGGAACGGGCTGGGCCGTCAGCGGCGCGCGGACGCCCGCCAGCACCAGCACGACGATTGCGAGCAGCACGGTCCACCGCATGCGACACACCCCTTCCCGAGCAAGCGCTCTGTGAGGCGCGGTGTACGCGCCGACGAACGGTCACTCCTACGCAAACGGTGTTGCGTTCCGGCGTTCGGTGGGGGAGAATGATTGCGTGGGCATCGAGGCAGTGGTCCTCGTCGGCGCAGTCGGCTTCCTGATCTTGGGATGCACGATGGGGTTCGCCACGGAGACCGACGCCGTCACGACGCCGCACCCGCGGCGGCGGGCGCCGTTCACGGTCGTGCGCATTCGCCACCTCGACGACGACGGCGAAGTCCACTGGCGCGTCGGCTGGAATTAACCCTTAAACGGCGGATCGGCCGAAGGCCGAACGCGACGGCTTCGCCGTAGGCGAAGCCACTTAGTAGCCTAAGTACGAGCGGCGGACGCGGTCGTTCTGGACCAGGTCGGCGCTCGGGCCGTGGGTGGCGACGCGGCCGGTCTCCAGCACGTAGGCTTCGTCGGCCGACTCCAGCGCGATGGTCGCGTTCTGTTCGGCGACCAGGATCGTCACGCCGTCCTCACGGTTGATCGTGCGCAGCAGCGCGAAGATGTCGCGCACGATCATCGGTGCCAGCCCCAGCGAGGGCTCGTCGAGCAGCAGCAGCTGCGGGTCGAGCATCAGCGCGCGCGCGATCGCCAACATCTGCTGCTCCCCGCCACTGAGCGTCCCCGCCGCCTGTTTGCGACGGTCGCCGATCCACGGGAAGTAGCTGCACATCTTGTCTTCGCGCGCGCGCACGCGGGCGCGATCGCCGCGCACGTAGGCGCCCAGCGCGAGGTTCTCGCCGACGGTCAGCCCGCTGAGCGTGCCGCGGCCTTCCGGAACGTGCGCGATTCCCTTGCGGGCGGCGTCCTCGGGCCCGCCGTCGAGCGCGCCGCCGTCGAAGCGCACCTCGCCGCTGCGCTTGATCGCGCCGGTGATGGCGCGCAGCGTGCTGGTCTTGCCGGCGCCGTTGGCGCCCAACAGCGCGACGAACGCGCCGCGCTCGATGGTCAGGTCGACGCCGTGCAGCGCTGCGATCTCGCCATAGCGCGCGCGCAGGCCGCGCACCTCCAACAGCGCCATGCTAGACCGCTCCGAGATAGGCTTCGATGACGGCCGGATCGCGCTGCACGACGTCGGGCGAGCCGTCGGCGAGCTTGCGCCCCGACGCCAGCACCACGATGTGATCGCAGACGCGCATCACCAGCTGCATGTGATGCTCGACCATCAGGACCGAGGTCTCGAACTCGCGCGCGATCGTCTGGATGCGGCCGCCCAGCGCGGCGACTTCTTCGTGGTTGAGCCCGGCGGCGGGCTCGTCGAGCAGCAGCAGCGTCGGATGGGCCATCAGGGCGCGCGCCAGCTCGATCGCCTTGCGCGTCCCGTAGGGCAGACCGCGCACCCAGCGCGTCGCCAAGCCGTCGAGGCCCAAGCGTTCGAGCACCTCGTGGGCCTCGGCGGTGACGTCGTCCTCGGACCGCCCGCGCGAGCGCGCGTGCGCGCCGACCCGCACGTTGTCGAGCACGCTCATGTGGTCGAACAGCGCGACGTTCTGGAACGTGCGCGCGATCCCGCGGCGAGCGACCTCGAACGGAGCGATCCGCAAGAGGTCCTCGCCGCGGAAGAGCACCCGCCCCGCGCTGGGCTGGTACAGCCGGGTGATGCAGTTGAAGCAGGTGGTCTTGCCCGCGCCGTTCGGGCCGATGAGGCCGGTGATGTGGCCTTCGGCCGCGTCGAACGAGACGTCGGTCAGCGCGTTGATCCCGCCGAACCGGATCGTCAGGTCGCGAACGGAGAGCAAGGGTTCCACGCCGCTACTTCGCGTCGCTCATCGACGAGGAACGCGTGTCGGTGAGGACGCCCATCGGCGACCAGTCCGTGCCCAGCCAGCGCGCCGTGATCAGCTGCGTGATCGGGAAGCGGAAGGTCGGGGTGGTGCGGACGACGGTGCCCGGATACACGAGCGGGTTGTTGGTCTCGTCCAGGTGCGTGACCGCGTCCATCAGCTTGGCCCGGGTCAGGTCGCGGCCGGCCCGCTTGAGGCAGTCGACCATCGTATATGCGATCGCGACGCCGTACAAGTAGTTGCCGTCGGTCGGGTCGCCGCTGGGCAGGTACTTGGCCATGATCTCTTTGTAGAACTTGATGCCCGGATCGTTGGCGTAGCGCGCGTCGTTGCCCGGGTCTTTCAAATAGATGGTCGTGATGATGCCGTTGACGGCCGACGGTCCGGCGACCTTTTGCACCAGACGCATGTACGTCACCACGTTGGAGACGTTGTTGAGGTAGGTCAGCGGATGCCAGCCCTGCTTGGCCGCCGAGATCATCCCTTGGATCGCGAACTTCGGCGTCGCGAAGATCATGTAGGTGTCGCAGCCGGCCGCCTTGAGCGAGGCGACCTGCGCGTTGACGTCGGGATCGCTGGTCTCGTACGAGGCCATCTTGACGATCTGGTTGGTGTGCTTGCCCAAACCGCGCTTGAGGCCGGTGATCAGGTCGGCGCCGTAGTCGTCGTTCTGGTAGAGGATGCCGATCTTCGCGTGCGGATGCTCGCGGGCGATGTCCTCACCGTAGATGATCGCTTCGGCTTGATAGTCGGGTTGCCAGCCGATCGTCCACGGGAACTGCTTGTAGTCGCGGCCGAACTTCGAGGCACCCGTCGCGACGAACACCTGCGGCACGCCGTTCTGGTTGAGGTACGGCCGGATGGCGGTATTGACTTCCGTGCCCAGCGAGTCGAACACGGCGAAGACGTGATCCTGCTCGACGAGCTGGTGCACGTCCTGGACCGCCAGCGGCGGGCTGTAGCCGTCGTCGAGGTCGATCCATTTGATCTTACGGCCGTTGACCCCGCCGTGGTCGTTCACGTAGTCGAAGTACGCACCGATGCCTTTGCCGATGTTGCCGTACGCCGACGCCGGACCGCTGAACGGGTGGTCGCCGCCTAGGATGATCTCGTTGTCCGAGACGCCTGGGTCGGCCGCGAACGCGGGAGCGAACGTCGCCCCGGTCACGGTGAACGCGAACGCTGCTGCGATCAGACCGATCGCCGTTCGAGTGACTTTTCGTACCACGAAGACCTCCTCGGCTGCGCCGAATGGCGCTGGGTGTGCGCTACTCGCGCGTTGGCTGATGGGTCGCGATGGGAACGGATGAGGACACGGGTTCGGATTCGAGGGCGAGCGGCGGGCTCGCGTTGCGCAGGCGCGCGAACGCGCGATGCAGGCCGCCGGCGATCCCGTCCGGGAGGAACAGCATCACCAGGATCAGGACCACGCCGTACACGACGGACGGGGCCCCGTTGTTGATCTTCTGCGCGACGAGCGGCAGAAATTGCACGATCAGCGCGCCGAAGATCGCGCCCCAGAAGCTCATGATGCCGCCGATGACGGCGCCGACCAAGAGCTGGATCGAGAGCGTCGCCTGGAACGAGTCGGGACTCAGGTACGCGTTCGACATGGCGAAGAACGCGCCGGCGACGCCCGCCAGCGCGGCGCTCCATCCGAACGCCAGCGTCTTGTAGACGTAGGGATTGATCCCGAACGAGACCGCCGCGATCGGATTGTCGCGCAGCGCGCGCAGCGCACGGCCGAAGCGCCCGCGGACCAACAGCGCCGAGAGCAGGAAGACGACGCCGACCGAGAACCAGGTCACGTAGTAGAGCCAGTTCTGCGCCGTCGACGGAAACCACGCCGGCGCGCCGACCGGGTCGAGCGTGAGGCCGTTGAAGCCGCCGGTGATCGACTTGAAGTGCTTGAGCAAGGTCGGCATCGCGACCGCGAGCGCGAACGTCGCCAGCGCCAGGTACGCGCCTTCGAGCCGCAACGCGACCAGACCGATCAGCAGCCCGACGACGCCGCTGAGCACCGCGGCGAGCGGGACGCCCAGCGCGTAGGGGACGCCCCAGAAGTGCGCCACCACGGCGAGCACGTAGCCGCCCAGCGCGAGGAACGCGCCGTGACCGAGCGAGATCTGACCGTTCATCCCGGTCAGCACGACCAGGCCCAGGCCGGCGATCGCGAACTCGGCGACGAAGATCATGTCGAAGACGAGGAACGAGGGCAACACGAACGGCACGATCGCGATGACGATCACCGCCAGCGCGACGAGCGCGTTGCCACGCATCGAGACGGGCACTAGACGCGCTGCACCGTCGTGCGGCCGAACAGTCCGGACGGCCGCACCACCAACACGAAGATGATGACGACCAGCGCGGCGGTCAGCTTGAGCTCGTTGCCGATCGCCGGGACCAGCGCGACCAGGTTGAGGCCGACGCCCAGCAGCAAGCCGCCGATGACGGCCCCGATCGGGCTCTCGATCCCGCCCAGCACGGCGGCCGCGAACGCGTAGACCTGCACCGACTGCATCATGTTCGGGTCGAGGAACACGACCGGCGCGATCATGATCCCGGAGATCGCGCCGACCACCGCCGCCAATCCCCACCCGAGCGCGAGCATCCAGCTCACGCGGATGCCGAGCACGCGGCTCTGCTCCGGATAGAGCGCCGCCGCTCGCATCGCCAAGCCCAACTTCGTCTTTTGGAAGAACAGCGAGATCAGCGCCAGCGTGCCGAGCGAAACGACGATGACGCCGATGTCCTGCAAGCTGAAGCCGACGCCCGCGATGGAGACCGGCGTGGTCGGGAACGGCGAGGGGAAGTCCTTGACGACGTAACCCCAGATCGCGCCGGCCAGGCCGTTGAACGCGATCAGCAGGCCCAGGGTGATGATGACGATCGTCAGCGGTCCGGCGCGCTCGACGGGCCGGATCACGACGCGCTCGAGCACGACGCCGCCGACGAACGCCGCCACGATCGTCAGCCCAAAGGCGGCCCACAGCGGCAGGCCGTTCTGCGCCAACTGCCAGGCGATGTAGGTGGTGAACATCGCCATCTCGCCCTGGGCGAAGTTGATGACGCCCATCGAGCGGTAGATGAGAACCAATGCGAGCGCTAAACTCGCGAACACCGAGCCCGAAGCGAGGCCGCTGACGATTTGTTGCGCCAGTTCGTGCAAGCCGGTGGGTCCTCCCGACAAATCCAACAAGGACGAGGGTCGGTTCTTTGGACCCGGGGCCAAACGGGACCTGCGAACTTTTTTTCGCGCGGACCCCTACTGCACGGCAAAGCGAGCGATGGCGTCCCGCGCGCGGCGCACGATCTCCGCACCCAGGTCGGCCGGTTCGAGCACGCGCACGCCGTCGCCCATCGTGATGATCAAGGAGATCGCGAACTCGCGCATCGGAAAGCGCAGCCGCACGCGCGCCTGCGCGCCGTCGTTCGCCAGCAGCTCGAGGTTGAGGAACGGCGCCCAGCGTTCGACGGTCTCCGGGCTCATGCGCGCGACGACGTCGAAGGTCTCCTGGCCGACGGCGCGTCCTTCCAGCGAGGCGGTCGAGGTGCGCCAATACGCGTCGAGGTCAAAGTCGGCCGGCCGGGTGAAGTGCTCCGCGGTCGCGTCGGCGGCGACGATGCGCTCGGCGCGAAACGTGCGCATCCCCTTGCCCAGCTCGTCAGCGACGAGGTACCAGATCCCGGCCTTCGCCACCAGACCCAACGGGTCGACGAGCCGGTCGGTCTCGGCCCCGGCGCGGTCACGGTAGCGCAGCCGCAGCCGGCGGCTCTCAGCGGCGGCCGCGCGCAGTCGCCCGAGCAGCGAGGTCGGCTGCTCGGTCCGGTACCAGCGGTTGTGGTCGACCAGGATCGTGCCGCGCGTCTCTTCGGCGGCGCGCCGTTGCAGCGCCGGAAGCGCGCCGGCCAGCTTCTGCAAGGCCGCACCGTGCGCGGGCGCGATGCCGAGGTCCGCCATCGGACCGGCGCTGGCCGCGAACAGCGACTGCAGCTCTTCGGTCGTGAACTGCGCCAACGCGCGGCGGTAGTCGTCGGCCAGCACGACGCCGCCGTGCGGCCCGCGCTCCATGAAGACGGGAACGCCGGCGGCGCTGAGCGCTTCGACGTCGCGGTAGACGGTGCGCATCGACACCTCGAGCGCGCCGGCCAGCTCGCGCGCCGTTCGGCGGCGCGTCCCCTGGAGCAGGAGCATCAGCGAGAGCAGCCGCTGCGAGCGCACCCCGTGATTCTCCGGCGGCGTATATGACAGCACCTGTCATATACGAGCGGTACGCTAAAGCACATGAACGAGAGCACGCGCGCAAGCGCTTCCATCTGCGGCATCGATCTGGCCGGGCTGATCGTGAAGGACGTGCCGGCCGAGATCGCCTTCTACCGCGACGTCCTGGGCATCGCGCCGACCGCCGTCGACGACGAAGGCCGCGGCGCCGAGTTCACGTTGGCGGACGGCACCACGTTCGGCGTCTGGAACCCCGGTGAGGACGGCGAGCTGCAGCCCGGCCTGGTCATCTTCTTCGCTGTCAATGATGCCCGCGCGGCGATCGACGCCATCCGTGCCCGCGGCGGTGCCATCGGCGACCCGTTCGAGAGCCCGGTCTGCGTGATGGGCTGGGGCAGCGACCCGGACGGCAACGGCTTCTGCGTCCACCAGCGCAAGAACCGCGCCGACGACGCGCCCGCGCCGGCGGCCGGCACCGACCCGGCCGACGTCATCGGGACGGACCTCACCGGTTTCGTCGCGAGCGACGTGCCGCGGTCGATCGCATTCTATCGCGACGTGCTCGGTCTGACCCCGACGCAGGTGTACGCCGACGACCACGGCGCGGAGTTCACGCTGGCCGACGGCTCGACGTTCGGCGTCTACAACCCGGGCGGATCGGTCGAGCTCCCGCCGGCCGGCGCCGGGATGCTGGCGGTCCGCGACGCGCGGGCCGCGGCCGCGCGCGCGCGCTCGCGCGGCGCGAAGGTCATGGATCCGCAGGCGAGTCCGGTCTGTCTGATGGCGTTCGGCACCGACGCCGCGGGTTTCGGCATCTGCCTGCACCAGCGCACCGCGAGCGACTAGCGCGCGGTGCGCTCCGCTTAGCGCCCCGTGTGCAGGCGCAGTTGCGCGCGCACGGTGCGCGGCGGGATCGGCAGCAGGTCGGGCAGGTACGTCGTCTGCCCGACCGACGTCGCGGCGACCAGCGGCTCACCGATGTTCGGCGCGGGCAGGTTGCTGAAGTTGTTGGTGTTGAGCAGGTTCTCGACCGAGATTTGGAACTCGAGCGACTTGTTGATCGGATGCCGCAGCGTGAGGAACAGCTCCGCGAACGGCGGCTGGTAGAACGGGTTGTTCTTCCCTTCGTAGTCCACCGCCAGGCGCGCCACCGAGCCGTCGCTCCAGGTATAGCCCAGCGAGCCGAAGCTCTTGAGGTACGGGATGCACGTCGCCAGGCCCGGCGTGAACAGGCCGGTACCGCAGACTTGGACGTTGTTGACCGGGAAGGCGGGGCTCAAGTTGTACGCGTTGAGCGGGATGCCGCTGAACACCGAGCTGTCGGCCGTTACCGAGACGCTGTATCCCCAACCGACGGGGGGCGCATAGGTGTACTTGACCGTCGCGATCTTCGCGGTGAGCTCGGCGACGTTGATCGGCAGGAAGATGCCGAGCACGTCGTTGGACGGGTTCGTCGCGCTACCTTGGAACTCGCTCACGACCTCCGAGTACTCGAGCTGCTGAAAGACGTCGTGCACGACCGCGTACTCGAGGTCCGCGCTGAGCACGGCGCCGTTCTTGAAGCGATGGTCGACGCCGCCGGTGAACTCCGAGCTGAACTCGGGCAGCAGCTGCGGGTTCTTCTCGGTGTAGATGCCGGCGGTGTAGGTCGGCGCCGACTGGGCGAAGGGCTGGTACGCGGGCAATCCGCTGACGTCGCCGGCGAACGGGAAGGTGTGCGAGGTGCCCCACGCCAGGCGGAACGAGTCGTCGGCGCCGGGCCGGAAGATCGCCGCCACGTGCGGATCGAACCGCGTCTCCGCGCGTTGCAAGTTGACCAGCGACTCCGCACCGGTCGCCACGTCGACGACGCCTTGCGATCCGGCCAGCGTCCAGGTCGTGTCGTACAGCCCGGCGTCGAACGTCAGGTTGCGCACGGCGTGGAAATCGCCCGTCAGCGCGAGCGTGGAGAAGCGCGTCCCGGTCAACGGGACGGTGACGTTGCCGATCGCGTTGGCGTAGGCGAACGTGCTCTGCCCGTGGAAGTCGTAGGTGAACTGCAGCGTGTCGTCGCCGAACGGGTGGATGTACGAGAACGTGTTCCCGTACAGCTTGTCCTGCTCGTAGAACGTGTACGGATACTGGAAGCACTCGATTTGGCCGTTGGGGGTGGTGTAGGTCTGGCCTTTCGAGTTGGTCGGCTGCGAGTAGCTGAACACCGTGCCCGGCGGACAGGTCCCGCCGACTGCCGTGTACGCGGCCGCATCGGCGTTCGGCGGGCTATAGAACGACGGGTAGAAACCCTCGTCGTAGCCGTCGTACGACTCCGGCTGGATGTTGCCGACGTAGGGGCGCAGCAGCAGCGTGTCGTTGCCGATCGAGGTCCGGAACTGCGCGGTGTAGAGCTGCTGGGTGTTGGTGATCTGGGTGCCGGGATACCACTGGATGGCGTTGATCGTCTTGCCGGTCAGGTTCGCGTACGCCGGGTTCCCGCAGATCATCGGGTCGGAGTTGTACATGCACGACTCGATCAGCGTCGGGCCCAGCGCGTTGCCCCAGGCGGTTCCCTGCGGCGAGTAGCCGCCGTACGAGCCCAGGAAACCGACGTCGAACGAGGTGCCGGGGCTGAAGTTGTACCGCAGCTTGAGCAGCTGGCCCTTGTCGAACTCCGACCCGCTCTCGTCACCGCAGAACTGCACGATGCCGGCCGAGGCGCTGGAGTTCGCCACCGAGCCGTAGTCCTCGGACACCGCGCAGCCGTACTTGTGGAAGTACGGTCCGTTGATGCCCGCGACGCCCGCCGCGACGACGTACTGCAGCCGATCGGCCGCGCCGGTCGCGATCACGTTCGTGTACTGCGAGTTGTAGTTGTCCAGCCCGGTCGTGACCTGGGCCGTCGTGCGCTGGGTGAAGCCGGGCGTGAGGATGTTGGCCGTGCCGCCGACCGCGAGGTTCGCGAACGGCGTCGTGTTTCCGGGACCCGACTGCGTCTCGATGCCGCCGACCAGGTAGCTGGGGAACAAGTGGCTGAGCCACACGCCGTACTGCCCGAGCGCGACCGGGTGACCGTCGATCAGCACCTGCGTTTCGTACGGCTGCAAGCCGCCGACGATGATGGCCGTGTCCTGCTGGCTGCCCAAGTGCTCGATGGTGACGTCGCCCTGGGTCTGCAAGGCGGTGTTGATCTGCGGGCTGGCGATGTCTTCGAACGTCTGCGCGGGAACGTAGTCGCTGACCGCCGCGCCGGCGTTGATCGTGCTCGCGCCGCGTCCGCTGGTCGAGACGCGGCCGATCGTGCGCAGCGAGGAGAGGTCGACGCGCGAAAGGGTGACGCTCAGCGGCTGCGACGAGCCGGCCGTCACGGCGACGTCGTTCAGCGTCACCGGTTGGAAGCCGCCGCGCGTCACCGCGATCGTGTAGATGCCGGGTTTGACGACCAGGACGAAGTCGCCGGTCGGGTCGGTCGTCGCGGTCGCCGTCTGCGGTCCGCTGGCGGTGACCACCGCGCCCGCCACCGGCGTCCCCGAACCGTCCTTCGCCGTCCCGGTGATGGTAGCGGTCTGCGCGGCCTGCGCGACGAGGGCCGGCGCGCTCGCCGCCGCGCCGGCGGGAGGCGTCGGTAAGAAAGCCAGCAGAGAGGCGGTGGTAACGGCAAGCGCCCCAGGCCCAAAACGATGTGTCCGCATCATCCCTCAACGACGCGCGAGCGATTCAGCATAGGATAGCCAGCTCGCGCTCGTTCGTCATTCGACATTTGGCAAGCGAGAAGACCGCCACCACGGCGGAGGGTTCACAAGGAATTCTGGGACGAACCTGGCAAGCGCGAGCGGACGAGTGTTCCCTCGGCGGATCGCTGGCCGGACGGCGAGGCGCATAAAGCGACCTTAACGCGAGGCTGGTAGCTCTGGGTCGGGGTGTGACTCGACGTTTCCCTTCGTCATTTTGAAAGGACGAACGCGTGCGCTATCCCCTCAGCGCAGCGCTGGCTTGTCTATTCGCCCTCTGCTCGCTTACCGGACCCGTTCGTGCGGCGGTACCGGCGACGCAGGCCGCACAGACGAGCTCCGCGCCAACCATCACCGGGACCGTCGCCAGCGCGCGCGGCACCGGTCTCGCCGGCGCCGACGTGACCGCCACCGGCCCGGTCACGGTCAGCGCTCAGACCGACGCCGCCGGACACTTCGCGATCGCGGCACCGCCCGGCTTCTACACCATCACCGTCACCCACGGCGGCTATCAGACCGCATCGACGCAGGTCGCGATCACGGCCGGCGCACCGACCGCGGTCAACGTGACGCTGCAAGAGACGACGCTCTCGACGCTGACCACCATCGGCCGCACCTCGACCAGCGGCAGCGGCAATCAAGCCCGCTTCGACATCGGCTCGAGCGCGCAGGCCACCTTGAGCATGCAGCAGTTCCAGAACCTCGATCAGCCGGCGATCACCAACCTCATCGCGACGCTGCCCGGCATCAACGCCTCCGAGAGCGCGACCAACGTCAACAACAGCTTCCTCATCCACGGGCTCCTCAACGAGACGAAGGTCACCCTCGACGGTCACCCCGTTTCCTCGGGCGTCTCCGGAACCTACACCGCCGACTACACCGGCTCGGGGATCATCGGCGGCGTCGACGTCCTGTACGGCATGGGCCTCAACGGGCCGACGGCCGGGCAGTCTGGCGTCGGCACGATCAACTTCCGCACGCCGGACTTCACGGCGCAGGACAGCGGCTTCGTCAAAGCCGGCAAGGACAGCTACAACGGCAGCCTCTACACGATCTTGCTCGACCGCAACTTCGACGGCGGCAAGATCTCGATGATCCTGGGGCGCTCGTTCGACGGCTACCGCGGTCCCTCGTACGACCACGACGTGGACGTCATCGACGGCACCAACGGGATGAACACCGCGACCACGGTCATCCCGCAGACCTTCAACTACACCGTCCCCTCGTTCACCAACCTCGCGGCGGAGGGGCTGTACGACGCCAGCAACACGTACGTGCTGACCGACAACTTGGCCAAGCTGCGTTTCTCGTTCTCGGGCGCGACGCAGCTGACGCTCGAGTACGTCGGCTTCTACGGCCAATTCGATCCGCAAGGCGGCGCGTACGGTCAGTACATCGGCCAGAACACCGTCCCCGAGTGCGTCAACAAGGTCAGCGGCGCGTTCGTCGGCGCCAGCGGCGCCGGCTGCACGCTAACCTCGATTTATCAAGCGCCCTCGGTTCAAAATCAGATCGGGACGACGCAGGGCTTCTACACGTTCTATCCCGGCTCGGCGGTGCGCTTCAGCCAGCCCAGCCTGAACGCCGACTTCCGCACCACCATCGGCAACGACACCGTGCTGTTTCGGCCGTACACGGCCGACATCACGCGCAACATCGACGGGACCGGCGAATCCGAGGTCCCCGGCGAGGACGGCAACGGCTGGTTCCAGGTGATCAGCGACGCCAACTGCACCGTCCAGTTCTCCGCGCCGACCGCGACCGGCGGCGCCAAGGGACCGTGCTTCCCCGCCGGCGCCGGGATCAACACGCTGCCGTACGTCAACAATCCCACCGTCCCGCACACCTACGGGACGACGACCACGCCGTACACGTGCACCGCGGCGACGCCGTGCTACACGACGGGGACGGCGCAAGACAACGCCGGCCAGTACGGCTACGGCACGCCGTACAGCACCAACGAGTACGACCACCTCAACGGCTACACGTTCAGCTACATCCACCCGGTCGGCGCCAACACGTATAGCTTCAGCGTCGACCACTTCCTCGACGACACGATCCAGATCCTCAACGACACCAGCACACCGCTGGCGGGCTGTACGCCGGTCATCAAGGGCGGCGCGCAGCCGCCGGTCGGCACCATCGGCTATCAGCCGAACTGTCTGCTGAACTCCACCAACGGCACGGCCGCGACGGCCAGCCTGCCGACGACCGACATCGGCACGCCGGACACGCAGATCTACCAGACCGACATCTCGCTGACCGGCCAGTTCCAGCTCACCCCCAAGCTCGAGTTCGACTGGGGCAACTACCTCACGACCTACAAGACCAACGTCACCTTCGAGAACCCGGCGATCGTGGCGGCCTTCCAAGCCGCGTATCCGGGCTCGGCCAACAACGCGTACATCAACGAGCAGCCGGTCGACCCGGTCTCCGAGCTGATCACGAAGTCGCACTACGATCCGCACTTCGGCTTCGTGTTCCGCCCCGACCGCGACACGGCAGTGCGCCTCAACGGCGGCTCGTCGGTGGTGGTGCCGTACTCGACGCTGATCTCGGGCTACACCACGATCAACGAGGGCGCCTCGTCGACGACCGTCACCGTCAAGAACCCGTTCCTGGAGCCGGAAGAAGTCGTCGGCTACGATCTGGGCAGCGACCGCCGCCTGTCCAACGGCGCGGTGTTCTCCGGCGATCTGTGGTACGACACCGTGCACAACCCGTGGCTGACCGAAACGACGGTCGAACCGATCGCCTACTGTCAGCGCATCTCGGGACAGTGCTTCCAGTCGAGCACGCTCAACGGCCCGCAGCGCATCTCGAAGGGCGCGCAGCTGTCCATTACCGACCAGCCACGGTTGGGCTGGGGCTACTACGGCAACCTGACGCTCGAGCACGTCTACTACGAGAACCTGCCGGCTTCGTACTTCGGCACGGCGACGAAGCAGACGAACATCGACGGCCTGGAGGCCAACGGCGTTCCGTACGCGACCGCGTACGCGTCGGCACAGTTCGCCTTTCCCCACAACGGCCTGGTGCGACTGGGCGTCGACTACGAAGGCAACGACAACGAATACAACGTGCCCGCGTTCTACATCTTCGACATGACCGCGCACGTCGACGTCGGGGCCGGCTTCCAGCTGCAGCTCTCCGGGCAGAACATCTTCAACCGGAACTTCGGCAACGATCTGGTGCGCGCCATCGAGTACCAGGGACAGGTCCAGATCGGCTACTCGTCGGTCTCCGGCTACGGCGAAGGCCAAGTGCTGGGGATCATCGAGCCGCCGTTCCAGACCTTCACGCTCTCGATCAGCCACCACTTCTGACCGGCCGTGCGCGCTACTCGATGCGGAAGAGCTCCACGAACCGATCGAGTAGCGCGCGCTTGCCAAGCCACGGCCCATCGTCCCCCGGCCGTCGTGCCGGGCATGAACGGCATGACGACGAACGCCCTCTTCATGGACCCGCCGGCAACGTCGTCGGCCTGCACCATCAACCGCCGATCTTCCCGTGAAAGGCGACAGCTATGAACGAGATCACTCCGTTCCTGTGGTTCGACGACCGAGCCGAAGAAGCGGTCGCGTTCTACACCTCGGTCTTCCCCAACTCCGGCGTCGACAACGTCGCCCACTACGGCGAAGGCGGTCCGGGCGAAGCGGGCACGGTGATGTCGATCGAGTTCCACCTCAACGGCAGACCGTTCGTCGCGCTCAACGGCGGCCCGATCTACACGTTCACGCCGGCGATCTCGTTCGCGATCGCGTGCGAGACGCAGGCCGAAGTCGACCGGCTGTGGGACCGGCTCACCGACGGTGGGCAACCGGTGCAATGCGGGTGGCTCACCGACAAGTTCGGCCTCTCCTGGCAGGTCGTGCCCAAGCGCTTCTTCGAGCTGATGGACACCGAGGACGCGGACCAGCGTAAGCGGGTCATGGAGGCCATGCTCGAGATGGTGAAGTTCGACGTCGCGGCGCTCGAGCGCGCGGCGGTGAACGCCTAGCCCGCGCGCGGCGCGCGGCGGGCCGCGCGTTCGGAGTCGAACGCGCGGCGTGCGCCTTGCAGGTCGCCCAGGTGCACTTCGATCCAGTTGACTAGCGCGCTCACCTGCTCGGCGCAGTCGCGGCCCAGCGGCGTGAGCGCGTAGACCACGTGCGGCGGCACGACCGGGAAGCTGGTGCGCCGCACCAGGCCGTCGCGCTCGAGCTCGCGCAGGGTCTGGGCCAGCATCTTCTCGGAGATCCCGCCGATGGCGTCGCGGATCTGCGAATAGCGCCGCTCGCCGCCCGCGAGCTGCCGCAGCACCAGCGATGCCCACTTGGTCGCCAGCTTGCTGAGCACGTCGCGCGCGACGCAGCTCGCGCTGTTGCAGTTGCCGAGCCGGTTTCGCTCGAGCGGCTCCTCGGCCGTGGTCATCGCTCCTCCGTCACGTTCCGCCGGATCGTTACTTTCTTTTCGGTAGTATAGACGGAGCCGGCCGCTCCGCCAAGGGGGTGGCTTGTGCTCGGTGACACCTTTGCCAAGGCGAGGTGGGGACGGAGCTCCCGTCCAGCCGAACGAGGGAGGCGTATGGGTTACCCCATGCGGCGTCTTCGCGTCTCCCTCGGGGCGTTCGCAGCGCTGCTCCTGGCCGTGCCCGCGCTCTTCGCGCCGCGCCCCGCTTCGGCGGAGCTGGTACCGGTCGTCGCGCGCTACTCCTCGGTGTTGGCGTCGGTCAACGGCAACCTGTCGGCGGCCTCGCGGGCGAACATCGCGGAACGGCTGCTGCTGCTCTCCTCGTACTACCAGGTCGATCCGCGGCTGCTGCTGGCGATCGTCTCGGTCGAGTCGAGCTGGCGTTCGACGGCGGTCTCGCCGGTCGGGGCGATGGGCTACGGCCAGCTGATGCCGGCCACCGCCGCCAACCTCAAAGTGCAGTCGCTCGAGCCGTACGAGAACCTCGACGGAACGGCGCGCTATTTGCGCCGCCTGCTGATGCGGTACGCCGCGCTCAAACCGGAGGCGCGCGTGCGCCTCGCCGTCGCGTCGTACAACGCCGGCCCGTACGCGGTCGACCGCTATCACGGCGTACCGCCGTACCGGCAGACGCAGGACTACGTCCGTCGCGTGCTCGCCCAGTGGCAGCGTTTCTCGACGCTGCTCGACGCGCCGTCCGAACGCGCCGTCGCCACGCTCGTCAACCGCGCCGCGACGACGCCGGCGCCGGCCGCGCCGGAGTCTCGGCAGTACGCGCGCGCCCGCTCGCGGACCGACGAGCGCGTCTCGCGTACGCTCGCGCAGCACGTCCTGCGCCCGAGTCGGCTGGCGGCACCGGCACGTTCGATGATCCACCTCGCCGCGACGTCGATCACGCACGACACGACGCTGGCCGTAGCGACACCCGAACCGGTTGTCCGCTACGAGCCTTCACACTCGTTCTTCGCGCGCCTGTTGGGTATCAAGCACAAGGTCGTCGCGCCGGCCGTCCCCGACACCCCGAACGTCTACTGACGGGGTAGCCGGTGCTCGCCGTGCAAGAAGCACGGCGTGACGCCCGACGATCTGCGCGCCGAGGTCGCGAAACTGCGCTGGTACCACGGGATGCAGCTTGGCGACGTGCGCACGCCGGGGCAGCGCGACGTCGGCGAGCTGTGCGACTTCCTCCGCCTGCCGGCGGACCTGCGCGGTCGCCGCGTCCTGGACGTCGGCACGTTCGACGGTGGCCTCGCCTTCGCGTGCGAAGCGCGCGGCGCGGCCGAGGTCGTCGCGCTCGACGTCGTCGAGCACCCGACGTTCTCGCTCGCCCACGCCGCCCTGCGCTCGCGCGTGCGGTTCGCGGAGGGAAACACGTACGACCTCGATCCTGCGCGGCTGGGGACGTTCGATCTCGTCATCTACGCCGGCGTGCTCTACCACCTGCGCTATCCGCTGCTGGGGTTGGATCGTCTGCGCGCCGTCGCGACCGGCGAGGTGCACGTCGAGACGCACACCGCGCGCCTGCTCACGCGCCGCCCGGCCGCCGTCTTCTACGAGCGGGACGAGTTGAACGGCGACTACACCAACTGGGTCGGCCCCAACGACGCCGGCGTGCGCGCGTGGTTCCGCTCGGCCGGCTTCACCATCGAGCGGCTGGGCCACCGGCGCGAGCGGGTCAGCTATCTCGCCCGCGTCGAGGCCGGCCCACCGCCGATCTTCACACGCGACTGGCCGCAAGCGTACCGCCCGTTCGGCTTCGCGACCGACCCGAACGCCTAGCCGACGGCTCTGCGCTGGACGCTATTGGCCGGCGCTCTCGCCGCCGTCGACGTGTAGGATCTCACCGGTCACGAACGGCGCGGACTCCAGGTAGAGCACGGCACCCACGACGTCCGCGATCTCGGCCATTCTGCCCAGCGGCTGCAACGTCGTCGCCGGTGTCTGCACCGGGACGGCCTGCTTCGCGCTGTTGGTCGCGCTCGGCGAGACGGCGTTGACGCGAATGCCGCGCGCTGCGTACTCGAGCGCGAGCGCCCGCGTCGCCGCGGTGAGGCCGCCTTTCGTGAGCGAGGTGAGGACCGCCGGGACCCGGGAGCTGGGATGATCCGCGACGCTGGCCGCCATGTTGACGACGTGACCGGCCCGCTGCTCGAGCATCGGGACGATCGCCGCCTGGGTGACGTGAAAGAAACCGCCCAGGTTGGTCGCGACCAGGTCTGCGAAGTCGGCGTCCTGGTACTCGGTGAAGGGCTTGGACATGAACGCGCCGGCGTTGTTGATGAGCGTGTCGATGCGGCCGAACCGGCGCAGGGCTCGTTCGACGATGTCCGACGCGGTGGCGCGCAGCGAGATGTCGCCGGCGATCGTGAGGACGTCGGGATCCGTGGACGGCTCGATCGCGCGCGCGTTCGCGACGACCGCGTAGCCGAGATCGCGAAACGCTTGCACCAGCCCCGCACCGATACCCCGCGACGCGCCCGTGACGATGACGACCTTCCGCTGCGCGTCGTTCCCCGTAGCCATGGGCCCTAGCCCCTGCGCAGGCTCGTGAACGCGGCGCGCATCTCCTCCGCGAAGATCTGCGGCTGCTCCCAGGCGGCGAAGTGACCACCCGCCGCCGCTTTGTGGAAGTAGATGAGATGGTGAAAGGCGCGCTCGGTCCAACTGCGCGGCGCCTCGTAGATCTCGGCGGGGAACACCGTCGCGGCGGCGGGGATCGAGACGTTGGCGGCGTTGATCGGACTGACTTTGTTCTCCCAGTACGAACGCGCCGCCGACACACCCGTGCCCGTCACCCAGTACAGCGTGACGTTGTCGAGCACGTCGTCGCGCGTGAGGCTGCCCGCGCTGTGTCCGTCGACGGTGTGGCCGGCCACCGCCGAGACGACGGCCGCCGCCGGCTGGCCGTTGCCGTCACCGTGATCCAGCAGCCACGCCGCCAGCCCGACCGGCGAATCCGCCAGACCGTAGAGCGTTTGCGGCCGCGTGCGCATGAATCCCGCGTACGCGAACTGCTTCCCGTAGAGCAGTTGCAGCTGCTGGTAGGCGTGCAGCTCATCCGCCGACAGGCCGGGCGGGGGCGGATCGCCGCACGTGAGCGACTTCGCGACGTCGACCGGAACGGTCGCCGGCAAGCTCGTGTGGATGCCGGCGAGCTCGGGCGCCGCCTGCTCTCCCATCAGCGTCGTCACGACCGAACCGAGGTCGCCGCCCTGCGCGACGAAGCGCGTGTAGCCCAGGCGTTTCATCAGCACGGTCCACGCACGCGCGGTGTGTGCCGTGTCCCAGCCGGTGACGGTCGGCCGGGCCGTGAACCCGTACCCGGGGATCGACGGCACGACGACGTCGAACGCGTCGGCCGGCGTTCCGCCGTAGGCGGTCGGATCGGTCAGCGGCGCGATGATCTTGAGCTGCTCGATGATCGAGCCGGGCCAGCCGTGCGTGACGATCAGCGGCAGCGCGTTCGCGTGCTTGGAGCGCACGTGGATGAAGTGGATGTCGAGGCCGTCGATCTCGGTGAGGAACTGCGGCAGCGCGTTCAGCTTGGCTTCGCACGTGCGCCAATCGTAGTCGGTCGCCCAATACGCGGCGAGTGCCTGCATCAGAGCGAGCGGGACGCCTTGCGAGTCGTCGCTGACCGTCTCGCGGTCGGGCCACTGCGTCGCGGCGATGCGCCGCCGCATCTCCGTCAACGTGGCCTGCGGAACGTTTACGTGAAACGGGCGAACGGACGCGTCGCCCGACGTCGCCTGCGCGACCTGCGTCGCGGCGACGGCGCCGCGCGCGGCAACCAGGGTGAACGGAATCGCCGCGAGCGCTGCGGATGCCGTGGTGCAAAAGCGACCCCGGGTCGGACCTGACGTTGCTGACATAGTTCCCTCCGCCCGGCACGATACCACGACCGCCGCCTGACAAAGAGGGACTAGGAGCCCCCGGACCGCCGTTCCGTCGCGTCGAGCGCGCTGATGCTCACGTAGTAGCCGTCGAGATCGCGAACCGAGAACTCCATCGTTCCGGTGTTGGGGTTCACGTGCGGCTCCTCTTCGAATCGGTCGACGAGCCCACGCGCGTTGCGCAACGCGTCCTCGAAATCGTCGACGCGAAAGAACAGGAGGAGGCCGTTGCCGGGCTTGGGATCATCCGGATTCGTCAGCGGTGGGTGCTCCTCGACGCCCCACGCGTGCAGGTTCAGCAGAACCGTTTCGTCCGCGTCGACGATCCGACCGAAGTCGTCGTGGGCCGGCGCCGACGGCGGCAGGCCGAGCAACGTCTGGTACCACGCGAAGCTGCGCGGCACGTCAGCCACGCCGATGATCGTCCACAAGCACTTCATGCGGGTCTCCGAGGGAGCTACGTTCTCGTGGTCTGATTCGGGAGCTGCGCTCGGGCACGTACTTTGCGTTGGATTTCCGCTTCGGAGAGGACCGGCGCGAACTCTTCCATCTCGAAAACCTGGCGGATCTCGATTTCGGATTCGCCGCCGTCCGGGTTGGGGCAACGCTTGACCCACGCGATGGCCTCGTCGAGCGACCCGACCTCCCAGAGCCAGAAGCCGGCGATGAGCTCCTTGGTCTCGGTGAAGGGACCGTCGATGACGGTACGCGACGTGCCCGAGAATTTGACCCGGGCGCCCTTCGAGCTGGGATGCAGGCCGTCGGCGGCGAGCAGAACGCCTGCCTCGATCAGCTCTTCGTTGAATTTGCCCATCTCGGCCAACATCTGCGGATCGGGAGGAGCGCCTCCTCGTTCCGACTCCGGGGTTGCCTTGACGATGACCATGAATCGCATTGCGAGGTCTCCTCTTCGGTTGCGGTCCTGACTCTCTGCTGATGCGTCGAACGGACCCTCGTCGAATCGACATGAAAAACCCCGTCGTGAGACGGGGTCATGGCGCTCGCTGCAGATTCGCCCCCGGGGGCCCTGTTCTCCCAGATTCGTCCGTCGTTGTTCGCTGTTGTCCCAATTGGACTCCAGGAGAGCTGCTCCAGAGGCGTGGTCAGAGCGGGTTTCGGTCGATCATCGCGGACCGGACCTTCTGCCGGAGCCAGCCTTCTACGGATCGTCGCCGTCAAGGAGGACAGGCCCCTTTCCCAGACAGACCGTGGCGAGTTGAATTCGGCCTACCTTACACTACTCTGCTCGGGATCCGGCGCTTGGTGTCGCGTTAGACGAGCTAGTCTGGGAGGCTCCGCGAGCCGCGGCCCTCGGTAGCGGGGCGTCCCCGGCGAGCGGCTTAACCGAGGCTTGGACTTGTGCTTGCCAATCCCCAACGACGAGCCGAGCGGTCACGGGTCAGGTCGACGGCGCCGGACGAATCGGGATGCTCGTCTTCCCGTTCGTCGGACAAGGCTCTTCAGACACGGCTCATCGTGCGATGCGACGGCGTGCGCCCAAGTGGCCCGTCGGACCCTGGGAGGACGACCCGAACGGGGCAAGTGACCTAAGTCGCAGCCTTCTCGCCGACGCTTCGAAAAAAGCAACCTCCTTGCTTTTCCTGGCTTCAATCTTGCCCCGTAGCAGCAGGCTTTGCATTGGGTCTAAAAACGGGCCCTCGTGGATTTTGGCTGTTTCGTCGACAGCCATCAAGAGCACGTGATCTGACGCCGACTTGGATCATTTTGTATGATCGAAATGCGATGTGTTGCTCCAGATGGAGGCAAGTTCATTGCATTTTTGCCTTCACCGCCGATTAAACACCAATTTGGAGCGCGAGGAACTCCCGGAAACCCTTGCAGGTGCTCTTCCAATGAGTTATGCTGGGCAAGTCGCCGCCCACTACAGCATCCGAAGGGATGGGGCCCGACCCGGAGCCCCCTTTGGGGACCGGTTACTAAAAGCCGGGGCCCCCGTGTACAGACACGGGGGCCCCAGGGAGCCTAACTCCAAGTGCATCCTAGCACATCGGCCGCCGGCAGCGCCAGCGGCTATAGTATGCCATACCCGGCCGAGACGAAGGTCTACGGCCACTCTACTATCGTCTACCACCCGCCGACCGTCGACCCGACTGGTCGCCAGCAGACCGGGCTGGAAGTCGCTCAAGCGGCTGCCCAGCGTGAGATGTTCAACGCCGGTGGTGGCGCGATTGTTAGCGGCATTCTCTTTGAACAGGGCGAGCGCCCGATGCTCATGGGGACGCTCGCTTTTAACTTCGTCTCGACCATCCTGACCTCGGACTCCGCGAGCGCCGTGGCGACGACCGAGGAGGTGCAGGACAAGAGCAACCGTCCTAAGGACGACAATCACACGAAGGCCATCATCTCCTACCTCAAGGAGACGGTCCCGACGGGACTGTTCATCTTGCCGAGCTTGACGGCGAACGTGATGGCGAAAACGCGCATCCACACGTTCCTGGTCGAGGGCGATCAGCAGCCGCCGAGCCGGTATGCGTACATGTACTTGCCGCTGCAGTCGGTGCTGCGCATCACCGACGGACAGCATCGTCAGTCCGCGATCAAGCAGTTGCTCGATGAGGTCAAGAACGACACGGGTTCGCTCGAGCACCTGAATCGTTCGTCGATCCCGGTGATGATCACGCTGACGAGCGATATCAAGCAGATCCACCAGGATTTCGCCGACTGCAGCAAGGGTCGCGAGATGCCTAAGTCGCTGCTCGCCGTCTATGATCGTCGTCACCCCGCGAACGGGCTGGTGATGGATCTCGTCGAGTCGTGCGGCATCTTCAAGGAGAAGACCGACTCGACGAATCTCAAGCTCGGCAAGAAGAGTCCGGGTCTGTTCCTCGCCAACATGGTTCGTCAATCGGTCAAGACGTTCCTGACCGGCGGTTACGGCATCGCCGAAGAAGACTTCGAGACGAAGGCAAAGGACATGTTCGGCTCGAGTGCGAGCACCTCGTACGCCGAGGCAAGCGCGTTCATGGTCAAGTACCTCAATCAGGTCACCAACGCGATTCCGAAACTCAAGGAGTACGCCGAGTTGACTCCGCTCGAGGTGCAGGCGCGGTTCGCCGAACTGCGCAACGCCGGGTGGCTGTTCTTCACGGCGACGGGCTTGGCGATCATCGCGCGCATCGGCTGGGCCATCCGTCGCGACGGCGTCGTGAACTGGGAAGAGGCGGTCGCGCGCATGGGAGACCCCGCTGTCATCGACTGGCACCGCGCCACGAACAAGGACTGGGCGGCGCTCGGCGTCGCGACTCCGACCCGCGTCTCGACCGGTCACCGGTCGGTCATCAAGGGCGCCGAGTACGTCGCTACCCACATCGGCTTGAACCTGCCGTCGTTGGTGGTCCGCGAGGACAAGGACGATGAGACGGTCGGCGAGAGTACCGACGATCAGACCAACGTCGGCGCCGACTCCGAGCTGGCGGCGGTGTAGACGACATGGCTACCGCAACGGAGGTCATGGGCAAGGTCTTCAAGCCGGGCGATAAGGTCGAGGCTTCGGGGATCTACAAGGTCACGCACGACCCGGCTCACACGCAGGAGCATGACGTGACCGTGATCTACGACAAGAAGTTCCCGCCGTGCAACAAGTGTGGGAACCGCCCGCGCTTCAAGGCAGTGCGCCTCGCGCGTCACATCGACAGCCACGAGAACTTCTAGTCCTCGTTCGTCTAAGTGATCATGAGGGGCGCCTTGTCCGAGGGGCCCCTCATGATCCTGGTGTTTACCGGTAGGTCGCCGCGAGCGACCCGGGAAACGACCGGCTCCCGACGACCTAGCCGGTACCAATCTTACTGCCGGAGATCTAGCATGGCCGATCTCATGCCGGTCCATCCAGTCCCTCATCGCCTGCATGTTCGCCGCCTCGCGGCCGATCCTGCGATGCGCGGCCTCATCCGCCCGATCTACGCGGGCGCGTTCGATCTCGACCCGCAGGGTGGGTTCGACCAAGCTCGCGACGTCGTCGACATCTGGCTCCGCACGCACGACACGGTAAGACCGTATGTGGCAGACCGGCCGCCAGGCGATTTCGAGATTGAACGTCATCTCGAGCGCGATCATCTTATCGCCCAACGTGTGACAAGCCCCGACGGGAACACCATCGTCTATCGTCTGCAGCACCAAGAACGCGACCGCGACGGCACATGGGATCCGATCCGCAACTGGCGCACCGAGGTAACTCTCGACCGTGAAGCCGATGGCGACCAGGTATGGATCGCGACGCGCCAGTTCTTCACGGGCGTCGCGAGCGACAAGCGCCGCTGCTCGCCGCCGCGCTTCATTAGGACGCTGCTGGAGAAGCAAGCGCTCTCAGACCTGGACATCATGGTCCCCGGACCGCGCGTACTCGACATCGAAGCCGAGGCGGGCCCGCTCGCGGATCTGCTGCTCGACGAGGACCGCGACTTCCCAGTTGTCGTGCTCGCCGACGGTTGTCCGCTCAATGCTGAGCGCGTGGCGACCGACTCGGCTGGACTCGCGCACGTCGTCCGTCTCTCGCGTCACGTACGCCTCGCGCTCATGGTCACGCTCGCCGAGAACAGCGGCGAGGCCTACGAACTCCAGCACGGTGCGGTCAGCACGTTCTATCCGCCGGCCCACGGCAAACGCCCATTGGCGCCGGCTGCGAAGTTCGAGACCATCATCGGCTGGCACGGTGACGGCGAAAGTGGTCCGCCGGCGTTCGCGCACTGGCTGCATGAGGAAATCGCCCGAGCGGTCGTCCTGCGGATGCTCAACGACCCCGCGCATCGTACCGTCGAGAAGATCAAGGCCAACGCTGTCGGCGAGCGCCGCGTACAGTTGAGCGAGCAGCGACCCAGCGCGCAGACTGTCCAAGCGGATCTCGAGGCGGCAAACGAGATAATTGCGCTCTATGAAGAGGACAATGACAAGCTTAGCGCCGACATCAAGGAGCTGACGCTGCGCGCGGAGGCTTACCTCAACGAAAGCAAGTCACTCGGCGAAGCGCTTCGGAACGAGGAGCGGCGCAACTGGGCCTTGCAGACCGAGCGTGCCTCGTTGCTCCATCTGCTCGCGACGAAGAACGGCCAGACCTCCGTCGTGATCGACGCCGAGTTTGTCGAGCGGCTCATTGACTCGCATCCTGCTCCACAAACGGTGGTCGACGCCGTGGAGGCGGCGAAGAACCTCTTCGGCCTGTACGGCGCGCGCGTGGTTGTGTCGGATACCGCGTTCACCTCGTCGTTCGACTCTCCGTTCAAGCGTCCCACAGACGTGCTGGCGGCCCTGCTGCGTCTCGGTTTCCTTTGGAAGGATATTCGGAACACCCGCCGTCCGATCGAGGAAACCGTCCGTCAGGTCGTTCGCTTTCCCTGCGCGCTTCACGAGTCGTTGACGGCGACAAACAAGTTCGGTGGCGAGCGGATCGCGACATTCGACGGCGGGCAGGCGCAACTTGAGAAACACGTTAAGATCGGCAGCGGTGGTGCCGATGCGTCGGTGCGGATCTACTTCGGCGATAATGCGGAGGGAGAACTGCTCATCGGACATGTCGGACGGCATCTCACGGTGGCGAAGACGCAGTAAGGACACGTCCGCCTTGGAGCTGGCCGGATGACGGTAGTCTTCGCCGGGGCCGGTGCGAGCGCCGTTGGGCGGGCGGCGCGCCTCGCTGTCGATCTTCTGCGTTTGGCGCCCGAGTACGATGGAGGCCGTCGGCGTCACGCACGCGAGCTGCACGTCATAGAGGCGTGGAATGAGCGGCAAGCAATCGGTCCCGTAGCGCTCGAAGCGTGGTTCTCCGAACTTCAGGCGAGCGATGACCCAAGAGACCTCGCCCTGTTCCACGACCTCGCAGCCCTGATAGCGCACAACCTGGCGCAGGACATGGCGCACACGCGTAACTACCGTACCCAGTTCACGACGCTCACGAAGATCGCAGGTAGCACGCAGGTTCCGGACCAAGAGAACCTTTGGACGACGCTCGGAGCGATTCCGCATCTGGCGGTCGTCACGACCAACTACGACATCATCATCGAGCGCGGATTGCGCTTCAAGCCGACGCGACGTTCACCAGGATTCCACTACGGCATCGTCGGCGAACGGCTTGAGGGAGCGCTCTTTCGTGGACACGGACAGGATACGTCGACCTCCGGCCGGGTGCCGCTCTACAAGTTGCACGGTTCGTTGTCCTGGAGCCTCGCGCCCGGTGGCCGCATCATGCGGTATGTAGACTGCCGGCCGGCGATCACAGGCCGGGCATTCATCGTTCCGCCGGTACGCGAAAAGCCGGTCGCGCCGCGCGGACTCGAGCACGTATGGTCAGGCGCAGCGTCCGTCCTCGCCGCAGCGCGCAGGCTGATCGTCATCGGCTATAGCGCGCCGGAGTACGACTGGGCGGTGCGCGATCTGCTTGCGCGGCATCTCACGTCGACCGCCCGAGTCGACGTATTCAACCTGTATCCCGAGGAAGCCGAAACCTATCGACGGCTGCTGCCGGGACGGACGGTTGAGTTCCACGGCCCCCTTCCGGCAGGCTTGCCGGTCTTGCGCGAACTCGCGTGCGCTTGATCTCGCGACTACTTCGTGGTCGTCGCGGGAAGGAACGCACATAGCGATGCCGGCAGCGGCAGCGATGCTAGGGTTCTGGGCTCGAACTTCTTGAGGTCGCCGAAGTACGTCACGGCGTGCCCCTCGTAGGTCGGGGCGGCCGCGTTGAGCGCGTCGACCGCAGTCCGCATCTGCTCCTCCGACATCGGGACCTTCGGCGTCAGGCCGATGGCGATGTTGAGGATCCCAAGCTGGTCGGGATTCCGGGCGAACGCCGGTGGGCGACGCGCCATGTAGGTCGCTACGATGGGCGGTCGCGCGACGTTCAGAACCCACCACGGATTGCGCTTCTGCGCGTTCGAGCCCGCGGAGACGACCAAGCCCTGCTCGTCCGAACGTTCGCCGGTCTTTAAATACGCGTCAAGCGCCGGATCGTCTTGACGACGGAGCGTCTTCGGGATGTTCAGGACGATCTTGAGGTCCGGCCGGCGCCACAGGACGCCGTTGGCAGCGATGATATCCTCAGCACGGGTGACGGTCGGGACGCCGTACTTCGCGACGCCGAGGACCTTTGCGCGGTCCGGCGTCAGGGCGAAGAACTCGTTGCTGCCGGTGGCCGTTCCTCGGGTCACCCTGAAGAGGTCGCCGATGGTCGGTCCGTGGTCGTCCACAGCGTGTGGATTGCGTGCAGCGTGTGTCCATCCCCGCGCCGCTTCCAGCCGCTCGCGGGCGATCACGACGCCGCCTTCGCCGGCCAGGTGCCGCGGCACCTCGGCCACAGGCACCCCCAGGGCGATGCGTTTGGGCGTGTCGTGCTGACCGATCACGAATTGCGTGAGTGCAGCCGTCGTCTTGACCGCGGTGAACGTGAACGTCTTCGGTTCGATCACCGTCACGCCGGTGCCCCCCAGGCCGTTCAGGAATAACTCGCGCACGAGCCCTCCGGTGCGGTTGTCTAGCCATTCGGCGCTGGTAACGTAGCAGCCGACATCCCCGCCTAGCGCCAGCGTCTTCGTCTTCGCGAAGAAGAGGAGGTGAAGGCCCGCGTTCAGGTTGGAGTGATGTTCGGTTTCGAGCGCGACTTCCAGGCCGCGCTCCTTCGCGCGGCGGCTGACCTCGTGGTGGCGCACGAAGGGCGGATTGCCCAGCCAACCGACCCGCATCTGACCGGTGCGCGGGATCATGTCGCGGCTCATGGTGAGGAAGTCGGCGTGCCGCACCGTCCAGCGCTCTGGAGCCAGGGTCGCGAGGACCGCCCGGGCGACGAGCGTTGCCGCCGGGTTCTTGTCGATTGCCAGAACTGCTGTCCCCGGCGAGCGTCGCGCGACGGCCGCTGCAAAGCGCCCGCTGCCGCAACCGGGATCGATCACCAGTTCCGGATGTTGCTCCAGCATCCAGGTCACCATCGGCTCGACGAGCGCGGTCGGGGTGTAGAACATGCCGGTCGACCGGCGCTTCGAGCGGTCGTGCAGGCGCTGCAGCGCCTCGCCGAGCGGGTCTTCGCCGGCGCGGATGGCGGACGCCAGGTCCTCGACGATGGCTCGAGGCAGAGCGGGGCGCAGCATCGCCCACCTCACGAGACGGTTCTCGCCGCTTGTGCGGCGGCCGCCGCAGCGGGACTTCGCCCCGAGATCGATGGCGGCGCGAACGACGTCGACGACGTCGTTGAAGACCGCTGCGGACGCCTCGACGATCCTCACCACTCCTCCATCCTACGCGCTACTGTGCTATCTGGGTGGCACCCTGATCAACGCCTTTCGTTCGTCCTGTGCGAACCGGAGGCTTCTTGGTGCCGCGAGCGGACTGGATCATTAATTTGGATCGGTGCGCGTCAAGCGACCCACCCGCGCACTTCATCTCGCGCTGTCCGCGTCCTTCGGTGCTGCGACCGAGGCCGTGTCAGCCGACTCGGGTCATCGGATAGCCATCATCGCTTTGAAGCGGCGTTCGGGAATTCTGGGGGCGCCTTGAACGCGACCCGCGCCCATGACGCGGTGCACGGTGATCGCCGTCTCTTTGGTCCCAGAGATGTTCTTCAACTCGGGATTCCGCTGCTTCCCGAGCGCGATCAAACGTTCTTCGAGGGCGAAGATGGCAGTCTCGTTCGGCCGGCCGCGACCGCGGTCAAGCGTCACGAAGTACATTACCGGCGTACCCTTGAGCGTATCCAACAGCACGTCGTTGTACTTTCCGATCTTGTGCTGCTGGAAGCACTCGCCCTCGAACGAGGCAGTCGTGCGGCCGACGTAGTGCGGGATTGTGCCGCGCCCGCTCCGGATACCGAACACGTAGCACCCGATGCGCTCGTCGCAGCCAGCAACCTCCCAAAACTCGTCGAGTGCCCTGGAGTCGACGTGTCTCGCACCGGTGCGCCCCACGCGGGTGGGAATCTCGAATGGACCCGTCACGGTAAAAGATGCCACGAGTGCCGATACGCCGGCCACCACTTGCGTCCTTGGCCGTCTGCGTGTCCTGCACCGTACAAACTCGTTCTGCGCAAGACTATTTTGGGGGCCGAGACGGGCATGATCCGCGATCCGCCCGCCCGACGGCCGGAAAAACACACCGCCCCGCGACCAACGGACTAAACCCAATCGGTCGCGGGGCTCCGGATGCACAGCCGCGAGGTCCGGGCGAGGTCCTCGACGTCATAGACCTGCTGCTGGGATCGCCGCAAGCTGTTACCAGATCTGGTGGACTCCGCCGCGGGGGGAATATGCGGCGCACGATCACCGGTCTCCGCGCCCTCGGCGAGCGCGCGTCGCCATGTCTGCTTCCTCGCCCCGGAAGCGCGGAGGAAGTTCAGCGTGATACGTCGCGATCAGGATCGTAACACGCCGCCGGCAAGTTGCAGCAACAGCCGCTTGGGTCAGGCCTGCGGATGACACATTAGGCCTGGACCCAGCATTAGGGGATGCCTAGGCGAGACCGAGGTTTTCCTTCGGCACCTCGACCATGACGATGCCCCGCTCCTTGAACGTCCCCGTCGGTCCGTCGGCGCCACGGATGAAGAACGCGAGGCCCGCGCCCAGATCCTCGACGGCTTCAACGACACGAAGACCTTGCAGGAACTCGTCGATGTCCTCAGCCGTCCAATGATCGAGCACATTCGCGGCGACGTGCGAAACGACCAGGGTGCCTTCGTGCCCGTTTGCGGCGTACCGCACCACCCAGATGTCGCGGTCCGGCGAGACCCAACTGTGTTCAACTGCTGCGCCGGCCGTGTTCAGATGCACGAGCATGCGCCCTTCCGTTTTGCCGAAGTCGCCAGTCATCGCCCTTATATGCCAAATTCGGCTGGACACGGGCTGCCCTACTCCCAAATTCACCGGGTGGTTGGACGAATCTGGGAGTGTGCAGCAAATTGGTAGCGCCAACGGGAGTCGAACCCGTCTCTCCGCCTTGAAAGGGCGGCGTCCTAACCGATAGACTATGGCGCCGAACCGCGCGGGCTTGGGCTTCGACCGGCGGGGAACCTGCCGCGGCGAAAGCTCGAGGACGTGGGCCCGGCTGGATTCGAACCAGCGCGCGACCAGTTATGAGCCGGCTGCTCTACCGCTGAGCTACGGGCCCATCCGCCCTCGACCGGCTGTTTCGCCGGGGCGGTTGCATGCGCCCGCGGCGCGCCAGGAGGGCCGGCGCGCCGCGGAGAGGGTCGGGACGAGGAGAGCGGCCGACCGCTAGTGGCGACCGCCACCGCCGCGCGCGGCCGGCGCGCGACCCGCGCCGCCCCGGTAGCCCGCCGCGCCGCGGTACGCACCGGCGTAGCCACGGTATGCGCCGCCGGCGTAGCCGCGATAGGCGCCGACCGGGCCGCGATAGCCGCCGCCGGCCCAGACGCGGCCGTGGTACGGGTGGCCGTGATAGTAGTAGCCGCCGCCGAAGCCAAAGCTCAGCACGACCGGCGCTCCGCCGTACCAGCCGTAGTAGACCGGCGCCGGGTACGGATAGTAGACCGGATAGGGATAGGCGTAGGGCGGATACGCCGGCGGCGGGGCGACCGCGTACGGGTCGGGCTGGACAACCGGCGCGGTGTCGACCGGCGCGGTGTCGTCGACCGGCGGCTGATCTTGCGCGACCGGCACCTGCGGCGGCGGGGCCGGCGGCGGCTCGGAGGCGGTCGCGCCGACGTCGATGGTCGTCGCGTCGAACCAGTGGCCGGCGTTGTAGCCGTGGATCGTCACCGACATGCCCGGCGCGAGCTGCGTGCCGGCGGGACGAACCGCCGTCTGCTCGCCGAGCGCGACGTCGTCGGTGAAACCGCGAACGTCGTCGACATAGAGATGTTCGCCACCGTCGAACTGCTTGACGGTCCCTTGGATGGTCTCATTCGGGAACGGCTGCGCCGAGGCGGCAAACGGGGAACCGAGCGCGATGGTAAGCATCGCGCCGAGCGCGGAAATCATGGCGAGGGTCGAGCGCACGTGCATCCCTCCTGGAGCACTACGGGAGGTGGGGACGTCTGCGTTCGACGACCCCACCCCTACGCCCGCGCCGGTCGGTGAACCCTAATCCCGCGCTAACGCGGCGAAGGCCGCTCGGCCCGGATAGCGTGCGACCGACGGCCCCAACTCCTCCGCGATGCCCATCAGGCGATTGTACTTCGCGGTGCGATCGCTGCGCGCCAGCGAACCGGTCTTGATCTGCCCGGCGCCGGTCGCGACGGCCAGATCGGCGATCGTCGTATCCTCCGTTTCACCCGAACGGTGGGAGATCACGGCGCGATAACCGGCCTTGTGCGCGGTCTCGACCGCGTCGAGCGTCTCGGTCAGCGTGCCGATCTGATTGACCTTCACCAGGATCGCGTTGGCGCTGCCCTCGCGAATGCCGCGCTCGAGCCGCTCGACGTTGGTCACGAACAGATCGTCGCCGACCAGCTGCACGCGCGCGCCGAGCGTCTTGTTCAACAGCTGCCAGCCGTCCCAGTCGTCCTCGGCCAAGCCGTCTTCGATCGAGACGATCGGATACGTGCGGCACAAGCCCTCGTACAAACCGACCATCTCGGCCGACGTGAGCGGATGATCGTCGGGCTTGTGCGGCCAGTACTTGCCCTCGCGGAAGAACTCGGTCGAGGCGGGGTCGAGCGCGATCGCCACGTCGCTGCCCGCCGTGTAGCCGGCCTTCTCGATCGCTTTGACGATCAGCGTGAGCGCGTCGTCGATCGAGTCGAGCTTCGGCGCGTAGCCGCCCTCGTCGCCGACCAGCGTCGAGTGGCCCGCCTCGTGGAGCAGCTTGCCCAGCGTGTGAAAGATCTCGCTGCCGTAGCGCACCGCGTCGGCCATCGTCGGCGCGCCGAGCGGGACGATCATGCACTCTTGGAACTGCAGCGCGCCTTCGGCGTGCTTGCCGCCGTTGATGACGTTCATCATCGGCACCGGCAGCGTCGCCGCCGACGGGCCGCCGAGATAGCGATACAGCGGTACGCCCAGCGAGACCGCCGCCGCGCGCGCGACCGCCAGCGAGACGCCGAGCAGCGCGTTGGCGCCCAGGTTGCTCTTGTTCGGCGTGCCGTCGAGCTCGAGCATCGTCGCGTCGAGCTCGCGCTGCGAGGTCGCGTCCATCCCTTCGATCGCCGGCCCGATGATCTCGTTGACCGCGGCGACGGCCTGGAGCACGCCCTTGCCGCCGTAGCGCTTGGGATCGCCGTCGCGCTTCTCGACCGCCTCGTGCGCGCCGGTCGACGCGCCCGAGGGCACCATCGCTTCTTCGACCGCGCCGAACGAAGTCGCGACCGCGACCGCGACGGTCGGGTTCCCGCGCGAGTCGAGGATCTCTCGCGCGCGCACGCTTTCGATCAGCGGCCGCCCGCCGCCCCGCAACGACTCGATCGCCATCGATCGCCTACTTCGCGGCGACCCAGTCGCCGAAGAAGCTCCGGCGCGGGAAGAGTTCCGCGCCGGTGAAGAAGATGGCGACTTCGCGCTCCGCCGACGCCGGCGAGTCCGAACCGTGCACGAGATTGCGTCCGATCGTCTGACCGTAGTCGCCGCGAATGGTGCCCGGCGTCGCCTTGATCGGGTTGGTGGCGCCGATCGTCGCGCGGCAGCCTTCGATCGCGTCTTCGCCTTCGATCACCATCGCGACGATCGGCGAGCCGGTGATGTACGCGACGAGGCCGTCGAAGAACGGCTTGCCCTCGTGCTCGGCGTAGTGCCGTTTCGCCTGGTCTTGCGTGACCTGCATCAGCTTGAGGCCCAGAATCGTGTACCCGCGTTTCTCGAAGCGGGAGAGCACCTCGCCGACGAGGCCGCGGACCACGGCGTCCGCTTTGGCGAGGATCAAGGTTCGTTCGACTGCCATAGCGCAACGGTGATACGTGCCCGGTCCCGACGCACCTCTCGACGTCGCGCGCGTGCGCGCCGCCCTCGCCGGAACGCGCTTCGCGGACGTGCGCTACGTCGCGGAGACGGGCAGCACCAACGACGATGCCACGACGCTGCTGGGCGATCCGGCGGCAGCCGGTGCGACGTTGGTCGCAGAACACCAGACGGCCGGTCGCGGCCGCAAGGCCGGTCGCAGCTGGGTCGCCCCGGCCGGCACCGCGCTGACCTTCACCGTCGTCCTGCCGCGCACGGTCGCGAGCGATGCGCTCTGGGCGGTACCGTTCTGGGTCGCGCTCGCGCTCGCCGACGGGATCGAAGCGGCGGGCGGTCCGCGCCTGGAGCTGCGCTGGCCGAACGACCTCGACCTGAACGCGCGCAAAGCCGCCGGCATCTTGTGCGTCTCGCGCGTCACCGGAGAGGTGGCCCACGTCGGCTCCGGGATCGGTCTCAACGTGCGGCGTCCGCCCGACGCGGCGATCGCGGCGATCGTGCCCGCGCCGGCGTATCTCTCCGACGCGACGCCGCAGCTCGAACGCGAGACGCTGCTCGCCGCGATCCTCGGCGCGTTCGACGGGTTGCTCGACGTGCTCGACGATCCCCCGGCGATCGCGCGCGCCTGGGAGGCGCGCGCCGAGCTGCGCGGGCGCCCCTATCGGCTGCGGCTCGACGCCGACGGCACCTTCGTCGACGGCATCGCGCAACGACTCGGCAGCGACGGCGGCCTCGTCCTCGACGTCGACGGCCGCGAACGCCTGGTCCACCTCGCCGACGCGCGCGTCGTCTAATCGACCGTCCGGGAACCGGCCGTGGGACTCGCATCGCGCGACGAGGGATCAGGGGGTCAGTTGGATCGCGTCGGGGTGGCTCAAGCCGGTCGAGATCGTCGTGGGCGTCCCGGTGTAGGGCGGTGCGTAGATCGATATCGTGCTGTTTGCCTGGTTCGCGACGAACAGGTCTCCGGCGCCGTCCAGGACGAGCGCGTTGGGCTGTGAGAGGCCCGAGAGGGTCACGACCGGCGCGCCGGTGTACGGCGAGGCGTACTCCGTGACGGTGTTGCCGGCGTGGTTCGCCACGAACAGATTCCCCAGCGGGTCGAAGACCAGCGACTCCGGACCCGAGATGCCGCTGCTGATCGTCACTTTCGGCGACCCCGTGTACGGCGCCGCATACTCCGTCACCGTCTCGCCGGTCTGATTCGCGACGAACAGATCGCCGGCGGCGTCGAACGCAAGCGAGCCGGGATAGTTGATGCCGGTGCTGATCGTCACGGCCGGCGCGCCGGTGTACGGCGAGGTGTAGCCGGTGACTTTGTTGCTCGACAAATTGCCGACGAACAGTTCGCCGGACGTGTTGAGCGCGATGGCCCCCGGCTCGCTGATGGTGTTGGTGATCGACGTCGGCGTGCCGGTGTACGGCGGAGCGTATTCGGTCACCGCGCTGGAATCTATCACGAAAAGGTCGCTGACCGCATCCAGTCGCATCTGCTTGGGGCCGTTCACGCTGCTGCTGATGCTCGTGATCGGGGCGCCGGTATACGGCGGGGCATATTCCGTCACGGTGTTGAGGGACTCGTCGGCGACGAAGAGATTCGACGATGCGTCGACGGCCAACGAGAAGGGCTCGGAGAGCGAGTTCGTGATCGTCGCGGGCGTTCCGGTGTACGGCGGCGCATACGCCGTCACGTCCCCGGCGCTCGGATTCACGGCGAACAGCGTCTGGACGTCGTTCTTCACCGAGAACGTCGCGCTGCAGACCGCGCCGCTGATCGAGCAGGTGGAGTCGCTGTAGGCCGCGGTCAGCGAGAACGTCTCGCTCGTCCCGTTCGTGCCGGGTGGTGTGAGTTTCACCGTGTTGGGGGAGGTGGCGGTGGGATTGGCGATTGTGAAGCCGCTGCCGGCGGACTGCGCGAGCGTGAAGGTCGGCGAGCCGGGTCCGACGATCACGTTGCCGTCAGGATCGAGTGCCTCGACGATGAGATTCTGCGCCCCCGCGCCGTACAGCGTGAAGCCGCCGCTCTGCGAGCCCTGCACAGGGTACGCGGCGCCGATGACGTGCAGCGAGGCCGGAATGCCCGAGAGCGTCAGCGCGATCGCGTTGGCTTGACCTTCGGCGATCGTGAAATCGACCAGTTGGCCTTGCGAGAGCTCGTTGCCGGTTCCATTCGCGCCGTCGTAGGTGGAGATCGCCGCGTCGTACGATCCGGCCGGCAGCGATATCGTCAGCGTGCACGACGTCGACGCCAACGTCGAGCTGCAGCCGTTCGAGGTCGGCGTCAGCCCGACGGTCTCGTTGACCTGGCTGCTGCCGCCGGGATTGGTCACGATCGAGACCGTCATGCTGGCGGTCGCCGGCGAGACGTAGCGCGGCGAGCGGCGCGCGCTCGCGGTGGAGGCGCTCGCCTTCGGAACCGCGATCGTAAAGCGCGCCGTCCCACGGTCGGCGCCGACCGGCGACGTTGCCGCCGGACCTCCGGGCGCCACGGCTGCAGCGCCGCCACCACAGCCCGCAAGCAGGACGGCGATCGCGACCAGCGATCCCAGACGCGAAAAACGATCGGCCGACATGTCGAATTATCCCTTGGTGGAAGGCAAACGATCTCGCGCGTTCCCTGGAGGGCGGGCGCCCCCTGCCGTCCGGCTCGACATAGAACGGTACCGTCTGATGCCGACGCTCGCTCTTCCCGGCGCGCCGCCGTGTCGCGTTGCGTGATCCGGCGGCTGCTACGTTAGCCGATCGCCGCCAACAGCTTCGTGCCGTTCGGACTGCCCAGGCCCGTGCAGGCATCCCAGCCCGGACCCGCGCTGTAGGCGCCGTTGTTGCCGCTGGTGACGTCGTGGAACGGCGTCTCGCCTTGCGCGTACAACGCCGGGTTGACGAAGCCCAGCGGTTGTTTCGCGCTTTGGTTGAGCCGCGCGATCAGCGCGGCCCACAGTGGCGCGACGGCGCTGGTCCCGCCGAACACCGTGTCGGTGCCGTCGATGCGCACGGAATAGCCCGTGTTCGGATCGGCGTCGCCGGCGACGTCGGGAACGCCGCGGCCGACGTGCCCGTCGTTGACCGACGGCGGCACGCCGGCGGTGGTCTGCCAGCTCGGCAGCGAGAACTGATCGCTCACGCCGCCGCCGGTCGCGCCGCCTTGCGCGCCGTCGTTCCACACGACCTCGCTCGCGATCACGCTGCCGCTGCCTTGCAGCGTCGTTCCGCCACAGGCCAGCGCGTGCGGACTCGACGCGGGGAAGTCGACGTGCGCCTTGCCGTCGGTGACGCCGTCGCTCGACCCGCCGTCGCCGGCGGCGACGCACACCGTGATACCGAGGTTGCCGGCGTCGGTGAACGCTTGATCGAACTGCGTCATCGCTTGTGCGGTCCAGGTCGATTCGGCACCGCCCCAGCTGATCGAGATCACGTCGACCGCCGGCGTAGTCGCGTGCACGGCGGTCGTGATCGCGTCGAGAAACCCCTGATCCGTGTTGGGCGCGAAGTAGACCGCGATCGCCGCGTCGGGCGCGACCGAGCCGGCGACCTCGATGTCGAGCATCACCTCGCCGTCGGGCCCGTCGACTTGACCGGTCGGCGCGTTCGTCGCGCCGTCGACCGAGACGGCCGTCACGCTCGGCACGCTCACGCCCAGAGCACCGAAGTAGGTCTGCAAGTCGCTCGTCTGATAGCCGCCGCCCAGCTCGACCAGCGCGATCGTCTGGCCCGCGCCGGTGGTGCCGGCGGGAAAGCCGTACAGATCGGCGATCTGCATCGGATCGTAGGCCGTCGCTGCGGCGGCGGCCGGGCGGAACTGCGCGCGCGCCTGCGGCCGCTCGTCCAAGCCGAACACGCCGACCACGATGTCGCCCAGCTCCGCGGGCACGCTGAGCGCACCGCTGCGGCCGCGGAACGAGCCGCCGCCGTGATCGTAACTGCGCAGCTCGGTCCCGAAGGCCGCGCCGAGCGCGCCGACGGTGCCCGACAGGCGGACCGTGCGCCGCGCCAGATCGTGCGAGACCACGCGCAAGCCGGCGTCGCGCGCGAAGCGTTCGACGGCCTCGACGTCTTCGCGCGTCGCGCCGAAGCGGCGCGCGTACTCGTAGCGGTCGAACGGCGCACGACCGGGCCGCGGCTCGGGCGGCGTCTCGCGCGGGCGCAGCAGCACGCTGATCTCGGCGACGTCGTTCGGGTCGGCGGGACCACGATCGCCCGCACCGCTGGGAACGGTGCGCTCGGAACCCGGTACGGTCTGACGGCTGAACTCACCCATGGCGCGTTCAGTGTACCCGCGCGACGCCGCGCCGCGCGGGTGCGTTACTTCACGACGCCGCCGAGCTGCACGTTGGCGCTGGCCAGGACGGCGACGGCGGTCGACTCGACCGCGCCGTCGACGCTGAGCGCCAGGTTCGCCGGCGCGTTGACGTGCGCCGGCTTCGGAATCATCTTCGCGGCGACGCCACCGTCCTTGAGCGCCTTGGTGGCGATCATCGTGTCGGCGTTCGACGCGAAGAACAGAATGACGTCGGCCATCGGCTACTTGGAGCCGGTGACCAGTTGATCGAGACCAGCGGCGACTTCGTTGAGCTCGTTGACCCGCGTGACGGCCTGCGCGGTGCGCGCCGCCATCTCGCTGGCCAGCGTGTCGATCACGATCACGTCGCCGAGGATCTCTGCGTTGAGGGCCGATGCCTCGCCGACCGTCTCGGCGACCGCCGACTGGGTCGCGACGCCGCCGCCGGCCGGTGCGACCTCGGCGGCGATACGCGAGAGCAGCTCGCCTTCGCGCTCGATCGCAGCGCGCGTCTGTGCGACGTGATCGCCCGAGACCTCGCTGCCGACGATGACCATGGACAGCTCCTTGGCCGACGCGCGGACCTGGCCGCTGCGCCGGATGAGCTGGCGCGAGATGCGTTCGACGACCGGGATCCCGATCAGCAGCCCGATCAGGATGCCGACCACGCCCCACAGCAGCAGCGAGAAGATCGTGTGCGACTGAATGTCTTGGAACGTGCCGAGCGGCACGCCGAACCACTGCTCGGCGATGACGTTGTTCTGATCGTCGAGCACCGGCTGCACGCGCGCGATGTACTGCTCGCCGCCCTCGGTGTCGACGCCGGTCCAGGTGGTGGTGGTCGAGCCCAGCGCGGCGGGGACGGGCTCGTCGACCAACCGCGTTCCGTCGGCCCGCGAGATCGAGCTCGAGATCAACTGGCCGTCGAACAGCACCGCGGCCTTGCCGCCCAGCGCGTGCGCCGCTTCGTCGACGACGTCGTAGTAGTGGTTCATCACGATGCCGCCGTAGACGACGCCGATCGTGCGTTCGTTCTGGTCGGAGATCGGCGTCGCCGAGATGACGGCCAAGCCGTTGTCGACGCCCGCTTTGCCGCTGGTCGTCGACTCGATCTGCGGGACCAGCTGTTCGGCATCGAGCTCCGCGTACGGCAGCACCGCGGCGGTGCTGACGGTCTCACCGTCGAGCGCGCGTTTGACGAACGGCGAGCCGTTCGTCGTCCCCGTCTTGCCGCCGTTGGCGCGCGCCAGCACCTTGCCGCTCGCGTCGATGACGGTCAGGAACGAGAGCCCGGCTTGGCGCGCGATGCCGCTGAGCGTGTCGGACAGCTTGGCGCCGTTGCGCGCGGCGGTGTCGCGCCGCACCGCGTCGTCGATCGCCGCCTGGGTGACCAGCAGCTTGACCGCGTCGCGCTTGCCGTCCCAGTACCCGGCGAAGCCGGTCGATCCGCTGGTGACCTGTTGCGCCGCCAGGCGATTGAGGTCGGTCGCCATCGTCTGCCGCGCGGCGATCGCGGAGATCGCCGTCGAGATGATCATCGCGATCACGAGCGTGCCGATGATCTTGGTCCGCAGGCCGAGCTTCATGCCGGGGCCTCCTCCACTTTTCGGTCCTTGATAGTGTAGCGTCCCAAGTGGCCGTCGATCGCGGCGGCGCGCTGGTTCATCTCCTCGACGGAGGACAGGATGCGCTGGGCGGCCGAGGTGACCTCGTCGTTGACGTAGGTCAGCACCTCGACCGAGGAGGCGTTCTGCGCGCTGATCGAGGTGATCGCCTCGAAGGCGCTCGAGACCTCGCCGGAGTGCGAGGCCATCTGCGTGGTGGCGGCCAGGTTCGCGCCGACCGACTTGGTGATGTCCTCGATCGAGCGGATGACGCGGAAGGCGTTGTCCGACATCGAGCGCGTCACGTCGTTGATCTGGCCGATCTGCTGGTTCGAACCGAGCACGGCGCTGACGATCTCGCGCAACGCGTCGGAGGCGTTGTCGGTCGAGACCACGCTCTCTTCGAGCCGCTCGGAGAGCCGCGTCATCGCCTCGGTCACCTGCCCGATGACGCCCTGCGTCGAGCCGATGTGCGAGGCGATCTCCTTGGTCGCCTGAACGCTGCCGTCGGCGAGCTTGCGGATCTCGCTGGCGACGACGGCGAAGCCGCGGCCGTGCTCGCCGGCGCGGGCCGCCTCGATCGCGGCGTTGAGCGCGAGTAAGTTCGTCTGCTCGGCGATGCGGTCGATGACCTTGACGATGTCGCCGATCTGATCGGAGTTGGTGCCCAGACGCTTGATGTCGCCGCCCAGCTCGGCGATGGTCGAGCGGATCGTCGACATCGCGTCGACAATGGTGTGAATCGCGTTGCCGCCGCGGTCGGCGGTCAGCGTCGTCTCCGAGGAGATCGTCAGCAGCGAATCGACCTGCGCGGCGACCTGCTCGATCGACGCCGACATCGCGGTGACCGAGAGCGCGGTCTCGTCGAGCGAGCGCGTCTGCTGTTGTGCCGAGCCCGCCAGGTCGGTGATCGCGTCGGTCATCGAGCGCACCTTCGACTGCGCGCCTTCGACGATGCGCGATTGCTCGAGGATCCCTTCCTCGAGCTGCTTCTGCGCGATCGCGCCGCCCTCGATGACCGCCAGCGAGCTGGCCGCGGTCGACTGGAGCTCGCCGCCGGAGATGCTCAGCCGCTGCGCTTCACCGTGCATCGCGCCCAAGAAGTCGCGCATCCCGAAGATCAGCTTGTTGAGCCCGATCGCGAGCGAGCCGAGCGGGCCGTCGGCGATCGCCAGGTTCTTGGTGAAGTCACCGGCCGCGACTTCGCGGATCCCCGCGTTGAGCGCGGCGATGTGCGCGCCCAGCGCGTTGCCGGGCAGCGCCAGCCGTTCGCCGCCGCCCAGCGCCGCGACCGGTTCGTCGGCGAGGTCCTCGGGCGCGGCCGGCGCCGCGGCCAACAGCCACGAGAACGCCGCGCCGGCCACGAAGATCGCCAGCGCCGCCGCGATCGCGTCGGGCGAGCCCGGCGGCGTGTGCACGAGATAGGTGGCGGCGCCGGCCGCCACGCTGGCCAACAGCCCGGCCAGCGGTCCGGCGAGTGCCGCCCCGGCGGCCACGCTCAGCAACGCGAGCGGCGCCAAGGCGGGAAGCTGCGGACACGCCGGGATCGCCGCCGAGACGACCACCGCCGCGATGCCCACGAGGAGGCGCCGCCCGGCGGACGAGCGGCGGCGAGCGGTGAGCAATCGCTCCAAGGTCAGGCCCAACGACGATCCTCAGGGGCAGAAAAAAGCGCACCGGCATGTGCCGCAGCGCACACCGTGGTTAAGGGATCGGTCGTTCGTCAGCGCGTCTTCAGCGCCTTGTGCCTGCCGCCGAGCAGGCCCGACTATACAAGTGGATAGCGCCGTTTTCGGACTCAGGCAGGACGGTTGGCCCGGCTGCGGCGCTCGCAGCTCTCGCAGAAATGCGAGAACTTGTTGTCGGTGTCGAAGATCGAGTTCGAGTAGTACATCGCGCAGCGCGCGTTGTAGCAGTGGCGTAAACCCAGCGCGTGCCCGATCTCGTGCACGCTCTCCTTCAGCAGGCGCTGGAAGAGCGCGTTGTCGTCGCTCGGGTCGCCGTAGAACTCCGAGCGCAAGCGATGCACCGAGACGACCGCGCAGCGCTGCGTCTCGCTGGCCGACCCGAACACGAACTGGTGCGAGGTCTTGTAGAGATCGAAGTCCGTCACGCCCAGCACCAGCGCTTCGCGCGCGTCGTACGCCGCGGTCAGCCGGTTGACGAGCGAACCGACGAACAGCTGGCCGCGCGTGCTGTTGAGCGCGCTCTTGGGAACCGCGAGCGGCGTGCGCACGAACGCCCCGGCGAGAAAGCGTTCCTCCAGACAGAGCGCGAGCCGGGTCAGAGTACCCGGGTCGATCGCGTTGATCGGGACGATGCTGATCTCGCGCACGGCCGCGGTTTGGATTCGGGCTGCGAGGTGGGTGGTCCTGGGCACCGCGCGGCGAAGGCCCGTGCGATGATCATCGGAATCGGGATCGACCTGGCGGAGGTCGCGCGCTATCGTTTCGAAGGCGAGCAGCGCGAACGCTTCGCCCGCAAAGTCTACACCGAGGAAGAGATGGCGTACGCGCTGCGCAAACGCAACTGGCCCGAGCGGCTGGCCGGCTTCTTCGCGGCGAAGGAAGCGACGCGCAAAGCCTTCGGTCACGCGATCCCGTGGCGCGCCGTCGGCGTCACCCACGAGCGCAGCGGCAAGCCCGTCATCCGGCTGTTCGGCAAATACGAGCAGCTGCTCGCCGCACGGGGCGTGCGAGCGGTCCACCTGACTATCACGCACACCGCCGCGACGGCCGCCGCGGTGGTCGTGCTGGAGGGCTGAGCCGTGCGCGCGGTGACCGCGGCGCAGATGCGCGCGATCGACGCCGCCGCCGTCGCGCGCGAGGGCGAGGTCGCGCTGATGCGCGCTGCCGGCGCCGCGATCGCGCGGCTGATCGACGCGACCGCGCGGGCCGAGGGCGCGGTGGTCGCGCTGGCCGGTCCGGGCAACAACGGCGGCGACGCGTACGCGGCCCTGGCGGCCTACGGCGGGACGCGGCGCCGGCTGGTCTACGCCGACCTGGGGGTCGAAGGCAGTCCGGCGCGGCGCGATGCCCGCTTCCGCGCGCGCATCGCCGGCGTCGAGGAACGCCCGTTCCCGCCCGACCCCTCGGTCTTGCGCGACGCGGCCCTGATCCTCGACGGCCTGCTGGGGGTCAACGCGCGGCTGCCGCTGGATCCCGGCACGGCGGCGCTGGTCGAGGCCGCCACCGCCTCGGGCGCCCCGGTGCTGGCGCTCGACGTGCCGACGGGGATCGATCCGAGCACCGGCGCGGTCGGTTCTCCGGCGATCCGCGCGGCGGCGACCGTCGCCCTGGGCCGCCCGAAGCTGGGCTGCTTCCTCGAGGGCGGGCGGGACGCGACCGGGGCGCTGTGGTGCGCGCCGATCGGGATGCGCGACGCCGACGCCGACGGGATCGACGACCCGCCCAGCGAGGTCCTCGACGACGCGGCCTTCGCCGCGCTGCTCCCGGTCCGCTCGGAGGACGCCGAGAAGCGCAGCGCCGGCGCGCCGTTGATCGTGGCCGGCTCGACCCAATTCCCGGGGGCGGCGGTGCTGGCGGCGATGGGCGCCGCGCGGGCCGGGGCGGGCTACGTCACCGTGGCGGCCCCGGAGGGGGCCGCGGCCGCGCTGCGGGCCCATCTGATCGAGCAAGTCGTCGTCACCTACAAGGAAGACGACCCCGCCGCGGCCGTGCGGACCATCCTCGATTTGACCAACCGCTGCAGCTCGATCGGGATCGGGCCGGGCCTGGGGCTCTCGGACGCCTTCGGCACGATCGTCAACGGCGTGCTGGCCGGCTCGGACCTGCCGGCGGTCGCCGACGCCGGCGCGCTCTTCCACCTCGCCAAGCGCCTGGGCGACTATCGCACTCGCCCGCTCGTGCTCACCCCCCACGCCGGCGAGTTCGCCCGGCTCAGCGGGCAGGGGATGATCGCGCCCGGGCAGCGGCTGGCGCGGCTGCGGGCGTTCGTCAGCGAGCACGGCATCACGACCCTGCTCAAGGGCCGCACGACCGTGATCGGAACGCCGGCGGCGACCTACCTCAATCCGACCGGGACCAGCGCGCTGGCGACGGCCGGGACCGGCGACGTGCTGACCGGGATCGTCGCCACGCTGCTCGCCCAGGGCTGCAGTCCGGCCGACGCGGCGCGGCTCGGCGCCTACTGGCACGGCCGGGCCGGCGCCCGCGCCCAGGCGGCGCGGCCGCGCGGCGTGATCGCTCGCGACGTCGCCGATGCGCTCGGCGCGGCGGCATGCATCGGCCCCACGGACGCGTCGCTCGTTTGCCTCTTCGAGCGTGCCGACGGTGCCGGAACCGTCGCAAAACCTGGCAACCACATGTGAGTCAGCGCGCTCCGTATTTGATAGTCTTTGACGGTATGGTCAAGGTCTCACCCGGCGCCCTGAGCCGAGCGCTCGCCCTGTGCGCACTCTCCGCGTGCGCGCTGACGGCGTGCAGTCACGCGCAACGCGCTCACTCGACGGCCAATGCGGTCGTCCCCGTCATCACCGCCGCGGACGGTACCGTCTCGCCGGTCTCGGAGCTCTCGGGACTGATCGCGCCGCTGCAAAACGTCGGCATCACCTCGTCGCTCTCGGAACCCACCGACGTGATCACCGTCCAAGAAGGCGATCTCGTCCGCAAAGGTCAGGTGTTGGCGCGGCTGGACACGGCCGATCTGGTCGCCGAGTACAACTCGGACATGGCGACCTACAACAGCGACATCGCCAAGGCCGATCAGACCTACGACCAAGCCGGCCTGACCATCATTCAGAACTCGAACACGGTCGATCAAGCGCGCGCCGCGGTCCGCGCCGCGCAGCACACGCTGGCGGTCGACGCGCTCAACCTCAAGCGCGACGCCGAGCTGCTCAAGAACGGCTACGTCGCGCAGCAGACCTACGACCAGCAAGCGCTGACGGTCAAGAACGATCAGGAGACGATCGCGCAAGATCAGGTCACGCTGGCCAACGACGTCAAGCAGGTGCAGGCGAACGGTTCGACCTCGACCGGCTTGCAGGGCGCGACCGTGCAGTCGGCGCGCGCCGCCGCGGAAGCCGCGCTGGCGCAAGCACAGCAGGTGAAGGTCTCGATCTCGAAGGCCGTCATCTACTCGCCGATCGACGGCGTCGTCGTCAACCGCAACCTCAACCTGGGTGAGTATCCCGGCACGCGCCAGATATTCACGCTGCAGGAAACCGATCGCGTCTACGCCGTGCTCAACGGCTCGGGCGGACAGATCGTCGGTATCCGCGCCGGCAGCCCGGTCGCGGTCGAGAGCACGCTCCTGCCGGGCAAGAAGATCTACGGCACGACGGTCGGCGTGCTCAGCCCCGTCCAGCCGGGTGCGACCAACTTCGTCGTCAACGTCGTCATCGACAACGCGCGCAATCTGCTCAAGCCCGGCATGGTGGTGACGGGGCTCGCGCAACTGCCGTCGGCGACCGGCGTGCGCATACCGAGTACGGCGTTTCTGGACACGACCAACTCGACGGTCGAGGTCGTGCGCGACGGCATCGTGCACACCGCGAACGTCCTGCTCGTCGCGCAGGACGACAAGAACGCGGTCGTGCGCGGGCTCCAGCCCGGCACGATCGTGGTCGCCAACGGTCAGTTGGGCTTGTCCGACGGCGAGCCCGTTACCGTGCAGCAGACCGTCGCGGAGAAGTAAGCGCGCATGCTGACCAGCCTTTTCGTCAAGCGCCCGACGCTGGTGTTCGTGCTGCTCGCGCTCATGCTGCTGGCAGGCGCGCTCGCTGCGAGCACGCTCGTCCAGCAACAGTTTCCGAACGTCTCTCAACCGACCGTCAGCATCAACGTGCAGTACCCGGGCGCATCGACGACGGTGATGCGCGACGCCGTCGTCGAGCCCATCGAGAACGCTCTCGCGGGCGCCGCGAACCTGCAGACGACGAGCTCGACGATCCAGCAAGGTCAGGCTTCGATCGTCGCGACGTTCTATATCACGTCCGACGAGAACACCGACCTCACGAACACGCAGACCGCCATCACCCAGGCCGAGCACAACCTTCCGACGTCGATCCAGCCGCCGACGCTGGCCATTCGCGACCCGTCGCAGGCGGTCGTCGTGGTGATCTCGCTCTCGTCCTCGAAGATGACGGCCGGAGAGCTCAACCTGATCGCGACCGGTCGCGTCGTGCCCGACATCGAGCAGATCCCCGACATCTCGAACGTGAGCGTCGGCGGACAGGTCACGCCGGCCTTCGAGGTCGTCGCGAACCCGACCGCGCTCAACGCGTACGGCCTTACGCTGAACGACCTCATCAGCACGGTCGCCGACAACAACCTGCGCGCCCCGGGCGGCATCGCCTACGGCCCGAACCGCGAGACGCAGATCGACATCCGCGGCGACATCGAGACGCCCGAGTCGATCGCCGGGCTGCCGGTTTCGGCCCCCAACGCTCCGGCGAACGCGGCCGCGACGACGGCGGCCGGCACCATCGACCCCTGGACCTCGGCTTCGCAGGTCGTTCGCGTCGGTGACGTGGCGAGCGTCGTCGACGGCTACGAGCCGCGGCGCCAGGTCGCCGCGATCAACGGCATCAACGGCGTCTTCCTGCAGATCCAAAAGTCGTCGACGTCGTCCGAGGTCGACGCCTCGAACCACGTGATCGCCGCCCTCCCGCGCATCGAAGCGCAATTCCCCGACATCAACTTCTCGGTCGTCCACGTCCAGTCGAAGTACACGGCGCAGCAGATCGACAGCGTGATCCGCACCTTGACCGAAGGGATCATCTTGACGGGCATCGTCATGCTGTTCTTCCTCGGCTCGTGGCGCAACGCGATCGTCGTGCTGGTCGCCATCCCGGCCTCGCTGTGCGTCGCGCTGTTCGTCATGAAGATGATGAACCTGACACTCGACACGATCTCGCTGCTCGGCATGACCTTGGTCGTCGGCATCCTGGTCGACGACTCGACGGTCGTGCTCGAGAACATCGAGCGCCACTTCGAGCTGGGACAGTCGCCGGCCGAAGCCGCGGTCAGCGGCCGAACCGAGATCGGGACGGCGGCCGTCGTCATCACCCTAGTCGACGTGGTCGTGTTCTTGCCGATCGCGTTCCTGCAGGGACAGGTCGGCCGCAACCTGGCCGAGTTCGGCATCGTGGTCGTCATCTCGACGCTGACCTCGCTGTTCGTCTCGTTCACGATCACACCGAGCCTCGCCGGCAACTGGGCGCTCAAGTCGCACTGGAAGCCGCCGTTCTTCATTCGCGCCTTCGAGCGCGGCTTCAGCAACGTGCGCTCCTGGTACGCGCACAAGGTGTTGCCGTGGGGGCTCTCTCATCGCGTGATCGTCGTCGCGGTCTGTGCCGCCTCGTTCGTGTTCGCGATGTCGTTGGTCCCGCTGGGCATCGTCGGCTCGACGTTCATCCCGCCGGTCGACCGCGGCGAGATCTTCATGCAAATCACCTATCCCGTCGGGACGCCGCTGGCGACGACCTCGCAGGCGGTGTTCACGCTCGAGCGCGCGATCCGTCGGTATCCCGACATCGACGCCGACACGGCGGTGGCGGGCGGCTACTCCTCGCCGTTCGGGGGCTTCCTGGTCCAAGGCAACGTCGGGCAGGTCCACCTGTTCTTGGACGACGACCGGCGCCATTCGACGAACTACTGGGTCAGCCAATACACGAAGCTCGCTCACAAGGTCTTGCCGGACGCGAACGTCGTGGTCATCCCGGCGACGGGCACCGGCGGCGGCAACGCGCAGCCCGTCGACGAGCTCGTCACCGACGTCTCGGGCGGCGACCCCACCCCGTACGCGGAAAAAGTCTATCAAGCACTGGTTCAGACGCCGGGAGCGACGAACGTCTACAGCGCCGCATCGCAGCTCACCCCGCAGGTGGAGCTGCGCTTCGACCGCGCCCGCGCCCGCGCGCTCAACGTGAGCATCGGGAACGCCGCCACGGCGGCCGAAGCCGCGTTCGGCGGCGCCATCGCCACCCAGTTCAACACGCCCGACGGCCTCGAGCAGGTCCAAGTCATCTATCCGCTCGAGGACCAGTCACAGCTCTCGGCGATCTCGGAGATCCCGGTTCGCGCGACCAACGGGAGCGTCGTCCACTTGGGCGACTTCTCGACCTTCGTTTGGACCCCGGCGCCGCCGCTGATCACGCGCGTGGATCGCAACAGCGTCGTCGACATCAGCTCGAACGTCGCGCCCGGCGAGTCGCTCTCGAACGTCCAGAAGGCGTTCACGGCGCGCGTCAAGGCGCTCAACCTGCCCAAGAACATCATCGTGCGGCCGCGTCCGCTGGGTCAGCAAGATCTGATGGGTCAGACCCTCGAGGGCCTGGGCGGCTCGCTGATCCTCTCGGTCGTCCTGGTGTTCTTGCTGATGGTCGCGCTCTACAACAGCTATCGCTCGCCGCTGATCATCTTGTTCTCGGTCCCGGTGGCCGCGTTCGGCGCGCTCGGCGCGCTGGCGATCACGCGCGGGACGCTCAACTTGTTCTCGCTGATCGGGACGATCTTGCTGGTCGGGATCGTGACCAAGAACGGCATCCTGCTGGTCGACTACGCGAACACGCTGCGCGAGCGCGGCCGTTCGAAGCTCGACGCGATCAAGGAGAGCGCGTTCACCCGGTTCCGCCCGATCATCATGACGTCGATCTCGGTCGTGGCCGGCAACTTCCCGCTGGCGCTGGCGCTCGAGCCGGGCTCGGAAGTGCGATCCAGCCTGGGCGTCGTCGTCATCGGCGGCATCCTCAGCTCGCTGGTACTCACGCTGGTGCTGGTGCCGGTCATGTACATGTACTTGGCGCCCGAGCACTTCCACGGCAGCCACCACATCGAGTCGACCGACGACGACGGCGACGGGCGCCACGTCGTACCGCACGGCATCGTCGACGGACACGGGACGCTGCCCGCGCGGGCCTGACGCCAGGGCGCGAAACGCGCGGTAGCGGTCCCTTCGCACCCCGGCGCTCGCCCGCCGGGGTGCGACTTTTTTCGCATCCCCACGACCAGGCTGCTAAGTCTAGGTTAACCTCACGCTCGGCCTATCGGAGGGCGCTAAAGCGAGCCAAATCACAGCCCGATCCTCCTAACACGGGGTGTGCCTTCCCCCTCCCCTTCCTTTGGATTGCTTCGCGAAAGGAATCGCACGTGAGGAAAGTAGCGGCCGCACTCGGCGCGCTCACCATCGCCGCCACCGTGAGTGCCGTCCCCGCCGGGGCCGCCACGCAGACCGGTGCGGTGAAGTTCGGTTGGACCATCCCGGCGGCGTTCACCGCCCATTTGGCGTCCGACTACAAGACCGCTCAGTCCGCCTTCGCGACGGGCACGGGCACCATCCAGACCAGCACCAGCGCCGGCTCGGGCACCTGCACGACCCCGGCGACGGACGCGTACAACAGTTACACGCTCACCTTCGGCACGGTCACGCCGGGCACGGGTGCGACGGGCTGTAACTACCAGAACGCGATCGGCATCTCGGTCAACACGAACGACGCGGCCGGCTATCAGGTCTACGAGTCGCTCGACGTGACCGCCGCGCCGGCCAACTACGGCATCTGCGTCTACACGGACGGCGCGACCGCGACCGCGACGACGCCGGCCTCGACCAACGGCACGGCGCCCGGCGCCGCGACCTTCAACGCCGGCGGCGTCGCCACGGCGTGCGCCGGCTCGGGCACGCTGCTCGGCCCGGCCTCCGGCACGGTCACCAACCCGGGCGTCGGCGGCGACGTCGGCTCGGCCGGCAGCGCGACCGCGACGGGACTGCCGACGACGGCGGTGTGGACGGTGGCCGCCGGCACGCCGGCGACCGGGACGAACTTCTACGGTGAAGACGTCCAGCTGGACATTCCGACGGCGGCGCCGTCGGTGACCAACGCCGCGCACGCGATCATCGTCTACTTCGTCCCCGGATAACCCGACGATGCGCGTACCCGCGCGACGAGTGGCGATCCTGAGCGCGGCGGTGGCCGCCGCGCTCACGGTCGCGCCTGCGTACGCGGACCTGAGCCTCGATATCCAGCCGGCTCGCTACGAGATCGAAGCCGCGCCGGGCACGAGTAAGACGGTTCCCATCACCATTCGCAACGTCGGCACCGGCGCGACCCACGTCGTCGCGGCGATGGCCGACTACGTCCTCTCCGAGGACGGCAAAGCCAGCTTCCCGACCTCCGGCACGAACCGGTACTCGTCCGGCAAGTGGGGGTCGGTCAACCCGCGCGAGTTCGACCTGCAGCCGGGCGCCTTCGAACAGATTCGCTACACGGTCAGCGTCCCGGCCAACGCGCACGGTGAGTACGCGACCCTGATCTTCTTCACGACGCGTCCGCCCCGCAAGCCGGGCGGCTTCGGCTTGACCGAGCGCGTCGCGGCGCGCATGTACGTCGTCACGCCCGACGGGGGAAATCCCAACGGCGCGGTGACCGACGTCAGCTCGCAGCCGCAGACCCTGGGCCGCCGCTACGCGGTCGCCTTCAAGAACGAAGGCGACATGCACGTCTACATCAACGGCCACGTCGACGTCGCGCAAGGCGGCACCGTGGTCGACCGCGTCACGCTGCCCAAGGACGTGCTCGTCGAGCGCGGCGGCAAGCGCATCGTCTCGGCCGACGGCAAGACGTTACCGCCCGGCACCTACACCGCCACCGCGGTGATCGACTACGGCGGTGCCTCGCGCGTCGCCGGAAGGACGGCGTTCGTCGTCCACTGATGATGTTCTCGCCGCGCCGTCTGTTGGGGCTGCTCGCCGTGCTCGCGTTCGCCGCGGGCGCGCGCCCTGCCGCAGCCACGACGACCACCGTGTACGGCAGCGGCAACCCGATCGTCGAGTGGAACCAGGCGACGACCGGGACGCTCAACCTCTACCCCAACTACAGCACGACGACCGGCCAGACCAACGTCTCGGGGATCGGCAGCATCGTCGCCGCGTCGAACGCGGCCTTCACCGGCGGCGCGGGCTGCACGGCCTCGCCCGCGCAGACCTCCAACATCATCGACTTCTCCGACGTTTACGCGCCCGCGGCCGGCAAGACGACCGGCTGCGACTACAAGAACGCGCTCTCGATCGGCGTGACGACCAACGACACCAACGGCTGGAACGTCACCGAGCTGCTGCAGCTCGGTCCGGGCGCCGGGATCTACCTGTGCGGGATCCCCAACGGCACGATGTACACGGGCACGCCCAGCGCGGCGTCGCCGATGACCGGCAGCAGCGCGACGACGACCTCCGCCTCGATCAACGAGACGACCTGCGCGGGCACCGGTCAGCTGACGATCGGCGCCGGCAGCGCGACGCCGACGGCGCAGACGATCATCGCGACCAACACCGGCAGCGGCACCTTCTACATGGGCCAAGACGTCCTGATGCTGCTGACCAACACCACCTACGCCTCCGGCGCGTACAGCGACACGATGACCGTGACGCTGACGATGAACTAGGCCGATGCTGCGCACGCGCTTCGCGACGACGCTCGCTCTGACGGCGCTGATCGTGGCCCCGGCCGCGGCCCAAGGCCCCGGGAGCACCGGCCTGTCGGTCACGCCCGGCAAGGTCGACATCACCGTCGCGGCCGCCGGCACCTACAACGTCCCGCTGACGGTGCGCAACAACGCCCCCACGCCCACGCACGTCGTCGTCAGCCTGGACGACTTCCGGCTCGACGAAGGCGGCAACTACGCCTACGTGCCGGCCGGCAGCCGGACCGATTCCGACGCCCGCTGGCTGGCGGTGAACCCGCGCGAGTTCGACGTGGCGGCGGGCGCGTTCCAACAAGTGCAGCTGACGCTGAGCGTTCCGCGCGCGCCGCTGACCGGCGAATACGCCGGCGCGCTGCTGGTCCAGACGCGCCAGGCGCGGCGCAGCGGCGGCCTGACGTTCTCGGCACGCATCGCGACCAAGGTCTACGCCACGATCGACGGCACGGCGCACCCGCAGGCCGCCGTCACCGGGCTGAGCGCGACGCAGGACGAGCACGGGATGCGCTATCACCTCGCGTTCCGCGACACCGGCAACACGCATCTTTACGTCAAAGGGCGGATCGAGGTCCGGCGCGGTGAAGCGCTGGTCCAGACGCTCGCGCTCCCGGCCTCGATGCTCGTCGAGCGCGGCGGTGAGCGCACGATCGAATTGAGCGGCGCGCGGCTCGCGCCCGCCTTGTACGAAGTCGTCGCAATTCTCGACTACGGTGGCGCGACGCGAACCGGTGGGAGGATCCGTTTCGATGCGCGTTAGATCCGCACTCGTCGTCTTGGCGGCGCTGACCGCGGTGACGAGCGCCGCGTTCGCCGCGCCGTTCTCCGAGCTGGTGCAGCCCGCGATGCGCGCGCTGCCCACGACCGTCCGCGCGACGCCCACCGCCTCGCCGTCGGCCTCGCCCGCGGCCAAGACGGGGTGGACGAACGGTGCGCGTCCGCTGCCGCCGCTTCCGCCGATGCCCAAGGGCACCTCGAAGATCCGCCGCATCCGTTCGGCCAACGGCGCCTGCATCGAGTTCTCGTTCGAGAGCAACGCCTGCGTCGACAACGGCAACGCGAGCGAGAACTTCACCGCCGGCTCGAACATCACGTGGCAGGCGATCAAGCTGCCGGCGACGACCGCGGTCTACAAGGACTACGTGCTCACGCCGACCAACGGCGGCGCGCCGACGGCGATCTCGACGACCGCGTACGCCGGGCCGACCGGCACGAGCCACACGCAGACCGGCGTCACCAACGGCATCTACGTCTTCGCGGTCCTCAACACGTCGACCAACAACTGGGACGACATCGCCTACGTGCTGGTCGGCTCGCCGGTCGCGATCGAGACCTACACCGACGGCTCGCTCTCCTCGAAATCGCAGAACTTCACCACCAGCGCCAGCGGCGCCGCGACCGTCTACATCGCGGCGACCGGGCTCAACGCGACCGACTCGTACGCGATCGGCATCGAGGACCAGATCACCGGCAAGTGCGTCTACACCGCGCCGGCGTCGGCCCAGACGACCACGCCCTCGACGCTGTGTCAGCTCGGCAGTACCGCGGTGACCGGCACCAACCCCAACGGCAACGGCACGCTGGTGGCCAACTGGGGTCTCACGCTCCAAACCTATCCGACGGTGCCCTTCCAGGACACCTACATGGTCACGGTCTACGATCAGACCGCGAACCAGCGCGTCGCGACGCGGCTGTTCGCCGTCATCGACGGCCGCACGACGGGCAGCACCGGACGGATCAACCTGCAGTTCGTCAACAACGTCGGCACGACGTCGGGCGCCTCGCATCAGCGCATCGCGTGGAACGGTACCGCGACCTCGGTCGACGACCCCAGTCAGACGTACATGAACCTCGAGTTCGGCGCCAGCGGCTTGCCTTCGGGCGACACCGACAACCTGGTGCTGGCGATCACCGACCCGACCGGCAACGTCATGAAAGAGACGACGACGACCGAGAACTACGGGACGACGATCATCACGCCCAGCTACAACCAGTGGGCGCTCCCGACCGAGACGCTGCCGTTCGAGCAGGCCTTCCCCGGCAGCACCTGGGAGGCGACGATCTACGACTCGGTGTCCAAGCAGATGGTCGCGGCGCAGTCGTTCCAGGTGCTGGGCTACTCGGGCAGCGTGCTGTTCCAGAACCCGACCGCCGCCTCGACCGTCATCCCGACCTCGCCCGGCTACGTGACGACCTCGCTGGCGTTCACCAACACCAGCGATCAGACGTTCGGCACCAACAACGGCGACCCGCTGGTCGAGTTCTACGCGACGACCGCGGCCAGCGCGAACAAGCTGACCAAGATCACCTTGCTGGCGCCGGGGTCGAGTACCACCTGCACGCCGGCGTCGGGCGCGCCTTGCAGCGGCACCTACGCCGACACGTCGGGCAACGCGTGGACGGCCAGCGTCGCGTGCGGCACCTGCGGCACCAACGCGGACTACACGATCACGGTCACGCCGGTCTCGGCCTCGACGGTGATGAAGCCCGGCTCGTCGGTCACCGTGAGCGGACTGACGTTCTACGGCACCTCGTGCACGACCAACTACGGCTGCGTCTTCGAGTCCGCGGTCGTGCCGCAGGACGCGATCGTCGCCGGCACGCTCTCGGGCGGCACCGACGTCTCCAACCCGTTCGTGCTCACCAATCAAGCCGGCGGCGACACCGCGACCGGGTCGGCATGGCTGGCGGGCTATTACGACTCCGGGGGTGCCTGGCACGCCAACCAGGACGCCGGCTACACGCCGCGCTTCAATCAGGCCACGATGGCGCTCAACAACCCGTTCACCAGCGCCGCCTCGAAGCTGGTCTTCGCCTACAAGGTCAACGACACGTCGACCGAGACGATTCAGATCTTCGACCTGCTGCTGCCTTCGGGGATGCCGGAGAGCACGGTCGCGGTCGACTCGCACTCGCCCAACGCCGCGACCATCACGACCAACGGATACTGCGACGGCATCCCGCGCGCCACCATCTGCGTGACGCCCTCGACCACCATCGCGGCCGGCACCTCGCAAACGTTCTACTTCTCGATCACGCCGCCGTCGACGTCGTTCTCGTACACCGACCTGGTCGGAACGCTGATCCAGACCAGCTACGACGGATACGCCGTCTTCCCGGTGACGATCACGCCGTCCGGCACCAACACGACCTTCATCGGCAGCCCGACGTCGGTCGACTCGACGGCGCTCGCCGCGTACTCGCTCAACGGGGCGCTGATGGTCGGCCAGGTGACGCCGGGCAGCGTCGGCACCAACACGACCAACACGCTGGACTTCAACTTCCGCAACACCGCCGCCGGTGCCGATCCGTTCCCCGATGAGATCGACTTCGTCGCGTTGCAGATACCGTATCAAACCTACGCCACGTTCCCGACCGCCTGCGGCGCGCTGACGGTCTCGACGACGGGCTGGTCGTGCCTGTCCGTGAGCAGCGGCACCGGCCAGCCGACGACCTACTACTTCGGCCAGTGCTCGCAGCAGGTCTCACCGCTGCCGACGCTGCCGGCCAGCTCGACGAGCTTCGGTTCCGACAACCTGACCGTCTGCCCGTTCTCGACGCAGAACGAGCCGTACTCGTTGACCTCGGGCAGCATCTTGAACGTCAGCATCCCGGTCACCACCGGGAGCGCGTCGACGGGAACGCCGATCACCATCAGCAGCTGGGGCCACGGCGCGACGACCGACGCCTGGACGACGCCGGTCAACTCGACGCTCTCGGTGCAGCCGAGCGCGGCGGCCGGCGTCGGCTTCTCCGAGATCAGCAACGTGTCGGGGACGCTGGTTCCGATCACCCCCGGCACGCAGCCCTCGATCGCCGGCAACTACAACGCGACCACCGGCAACACGTACGTCTACACGATCAAGAACACCGGCAACGTCGCCATCACCAGCGCGGTCATCGCGATCCCCGGCGAGGACACGACCGGCTCCAACGGCGCCGACTCGAGCGGTGTGATCTGGAAGATCACCGCCGCGCCCACCCTGACGATGTCCTCGACGGGCACCGCCGACGGCTGCACCGAGACGTACGCCAACCCGACCAGCGGCACCGCGACCAACGGCAACATCACGATCACGTGCCCGTCCGGCGTGTTCACGCAGGGCAACACGCTGAGCGTGCAGTTCACCGCGCTGGCGCCCGACAAGATCAACTCGACCTACAACTTCCCGGCGACGATCAACGGCTCGACGACGGCGGCGACCTCGAACTGGTACGCCGACACGCAGATCCTCATCGCGCTCTCGGCCAACGTCGCGGTCGCGGTCAATGGCTCGGCCTCGTGCGCCGGCGTCACGCTGACGCCGGCGACGCTGACCGTCAACTTCGGCACCGTGCCGGCCAGCACGAACCGGAACTGCGCCGACGCGATGATCGTCACCGTCACCACCGACGCCTCGGACCCGACCAACTGGACGCTCTACGCGTCGGTCGACGCCAACCCGTCGCGCACCGGCGCCGGTTCGGCCAACGAGCTGAACCTGGAGACCGACAGCACCAACTCGACCGGCGCGACGACGGTGCCGTGCCCGACCAGCATCACGCCGCCGTGCATGGCATACGACAACACCGCCGCCTACACGCCGGTGCTGCTGACCTCCACCGGCAGCGGAACGCGCCTGGCGTACACCACCCAAGGCGGGACCGGCGACGACACCAACCCGATCAAGATCTACGTGAACTATCAGGTCAGCATCGGCACCGAGACGGTGCCGCCGACCGGCCACCAGCAGACGATCACGTACACGTGGATCGCGAATTGACGTGAACCTGCGGGCGGCTTGCCGCGCGCTGGGGCTGACCCTGATCGGCACCGCCGCCATCTCCTTCGCCACCGATCTCGCGCTGTCGGCCGACGCGCCTCCCACTCCGACACCGTCTCCCTCGCCCTCCGCGAGTGCGAAGCCCGCCGCGCATGGCGGCCCGGTCGCGATCGGCGTCACCGGAAACCTCAACCTGGGACAACAGGTGAACAGCGGACTGGCCGGCGCGCAAGAGAGCTCGACCGGCGACGCCGGCGCGGTGATCGACCTGCGCCGCTCGACGCCGACGACGTCGACCGACGTGCAGATCCCGGCCGTCATCGGAGCGGGCAGCGGGATCTCGCAGGCGACGGCCGAGTACGACACGCCGCGCGAGAGCCTCTTGTACGGACCGCAACAGGTCGGCGGGCTCGGCCTCGTGCCGGCCGGTTCGACGACGCGCGGGCCGGCGTTGCTGCTGCCGCGCCGCCACGGCGACGTGACCTTCTACGCCGGCGCGCTCGAAGGCACGCCCTCGTACCTGGTCAAGGGCGTACGACTGCGCTCGATCGGCACCGCCGGCTACGCGACGCTGGCCGCCTACGATGCGACCACCGCGGACGGCGGACGCGTCGACGGCGTGCTGGCCGGTTTCGCCACCCGTCCGGGACGGGTGAGCGCACAGCTCGAGTTGGGCTTCGAGAAGAACCAGGGCCTGGGCGACGGCCTCGACGGCATCCGCATCCCCGACGGGACCGGCTTCGCGATGGAAGGCCGCGTCGACGACGGCGGCTCGCACAATTACTGGAGCCTCGACCTGCGCGACCTCTCGCCGAACTACGTCTCGCTGGGGGGCGTCTCGCAGGACGATCGCTACGCGGCGCTCTCGTACCGCACCTCGTTCACCGGCGGCTCGATGACGGCGACGGTCGAACGGGACCGGACGGGCGGCATCGGCGGCGTCGACGACACGCAGCAGACCTCGGTCTCGCTGCAGGAGCCGTTCGCCAAGAGCGGCTCGGCGATGCTCTCGCTGCAGAACCAGAGCTCGCTCGACGCCGGCAGCGGGAAGACGTGGAGCGGCGACGCGACGCTCGACCTCACCCTGCCGGTCCACAGCTCGACGTTCAACGGCGGCATCACCGCCAGCCGCACGACCGCGACGATCGGCGGAACGGTCGGCTCCGTCTCCTACGATCTCGGCTTCGCCCATGCGTTCCCGGCCTTCGCGCTGCAAGCGCTGGCCTCGGTCGACCGCGAGACCTCGCTGGCCGGCCCGGACCTGGCGACCACGGCCAGCCTCGGCGTCTCGCGCACGCACGGCAAGACCGCGCTGAGCGTGACCTTCCAGGGCGAGCGCCAGTTCACGCCGGAATCGGCGGCCGCGATCTTCGGTCCGACCATTACCGTCACGCGCCGCATCTCGCCGTCGGTCAGCCTGTCGGTCGACGCGATCCTCCAACAGCGTCACGATCCGTTGCAGCCGGCGACCAACGGGCGCACGACGCAGTTCGGCTTCTCGCTGGGCGCGCCGTTCGCATTCGGCAACGGGATCGTCACCGGCCGCGCCGACCCGCACCTGCCGGGCGCGATCGTCGGCGTCGTGCAGACCGCCGTCAGCTCCTCGCCGCTGTTCGCGCCGCAGAACGGCGCGCCGACGATCGGCGCCGCCAACGTCGCGGTCGTGCTCGACGGCCAGCAAACGGTGCGCACCGACGTGCAGGGGCGCTTCGCGTTCCGCTTCGTGACCGCCGGCGTCCATCAGATCACCATCGATCCGGCCAGCTTACCGCGCGGCGAACAGGCCGCGAGCCCGATCACGACCATCTCGCTGGCCGGCGGACAGCAGGCGCAGCTGGTGCTCGGCATCGGCGCGTACGGCTCGATCATCGGTACGGTCGCGGCCGGTACGACGCCGATCCCCGGCGTCGTCGTGCTGCTCGACGGCTCGGCGCGCGCGACGTCGGACGCGCACGGCCAGTTCGCGTTCGGTGCGCTGAGCGCGGGCGCGCACACCGTGGCGGTGGTGCCGGAGTCGTTCCCCGCCACCTACGGCGGCGTCGACAACCCCAAACAGAGCGTCAACGTCATCATCGGCGATATCAGCCACGTCGCGTTCACGGCCGCGCCGCTGGCATCGGTGGGCGGCAAGGTCGTCTTCGATCACGAGCACGGCGACGGCGGGGTCGAGAACGCCTACGTCGTGGCCGAACCCGGCGAGCACGCCGGCATCACCGACGCCGACGGCAGCTTCTTGCTCGACAACCTGCCGCCGGGCTCGTACACGCTGAGCGTCGATCCCGAGACGCTCTCGGCGGGGCTCGGCGTCGTCTCCGACGCGCAGGTGCCGGTGACGCTGGCCGGCGGCGCGCATCTCGACGGCATCGTCTTCACCGTCGGCGAGGGCGACAAGGGCGTCGTGTTCACCTTCAAGGGCAACGACACCAGCGTCGTCACCGTGCGCGCGCTGGTCAAACGGCTGCCGCCCGGCGGCACGACGTCGATCGCGGTGACGACGACGCAACCGGCCGACAAGGTCGTCGCGCAGCCGTTCGGCGCCAGCGTTCCGCTGACGTATCACAGCGCCACGCACACCTGGACCGGGACGATCCACGTGCCCGCGACCGCGCGGGCCGGCAAAGCCACCGTCGTCGTCGAGGCCTCCGGCAAAGTCGGCGGGACCGGCGAGATCGAGATCACCGTCGATCCCGCGCTGCCGATCGCGAGCTTCGCGCTCTCGCCGCCCAACCCGCAGAAGGGCCAGTACGTCCACGTGCGCGCGCACCTGCTGGTCGACGCGCACGCCGGCGACACCATCGTCTGGCAGGACGGTTCCGCGACCAAACTGCCGAATCCGCGCTCGGGACGCTACTTCGAGTTCGACGTCAAGGTCACGTCACTGCCGTTCACCGGCACGCTCGAGACCAGCGACGGCGGCCACCTCCCCATCACCCTAGTCAAGTAGGGTGCGCAGGCCGTCTTCGTCGAGGATCTCGATGCCGAGCTGTTCGGCTTTTTGCAGCTTGGTGCCGGCTTCGTCGCCGGCCACGACGTAGTTGGTCTTCTTCGAGACCGCCGAGCTGACTTTGCCGCCGGCGGCGACGATCAGATCCGTCGCCTGCTCGCGGGTGAGCGTCGGGAGCGTCCCGGTCAGCACCAGCGTCTTGCCGGCCAGCACGCCGACCGGTTCGCGCGGCCGCAGCGGCGCGGTGACGTCGACGCCGGCTTCCTTGATGCGGCGGATCATCGCGCGGTTGGGTTCTTGGGCGAAGAACAGCGCGACGCTGCGCGCGATCTGCTCGCCGACGCCTTCGCTGCGCAGCAGCTCTTCTTCGCTCGCCGCCGCCAGCGCGTCGAGCGTGCCGAAGTCGCCGGCTAAGATGGCGGCGTTCTGCGCACCGACGTACCGGATCCCCAGGCCGAACAGCAAGCGCGCCAAACCGCGCCGCTTGGACGCCGCGATCGCGGCCAGCACGTTGGCCGCCGACTTCTCCGCCAGGCGCGGCAGGGTGAGCAGTTGTTCTTCGCTCAGCGCGTACAAGTCGCTCGCGTCGCGGACCAGCCCGGCGTCGACCAGCGCCGCCGAGAGCTGGTCGCCGACGCCTTCGATGTCCATCGCGCCGCGCGAGCAGAAGTGCCGGATGCGTTCGACCAGCTGCGCTGGACAGGTCGCGTTGGTGCAGCGCGCCATCGCCTCGCCCTCGGGCCGGTCGACGTCGGCGCCGCAGACGGGACAGCGGGTCGGCAAGGTGTACGCGGGCGGCTTGCCGCGCCGCAGCTCGAGCACCGGGCCCACGACCTGCGGGATGACGTCGCCGGCGCGCCGCACCACCACGACGTCGCCGACCCGGATGTCCTTGCGCCGGATGTCGTCCTCGTTGTGCAGCGTCGCGTTGGTGACGGTCACGCCGCCCAGGCGCACCGGCTCGAGCACGGCGTACGGGTTGAGCGTGCCGGTGCGCCCGACGTTGACCTCGATCGCGAGCAGCTTCGTGCGCGCCTCGCGCGCGCGGAACTTGAACGCCGTGGCCCAGCGCGGATCTTTGCCGACGCTGCCGAGCTGCGCTTGCAGTGCCAGGTCGTCGACCTTGACGACGACGCCGTCGATCTCGTAGTCGAGCGTGTCGCGCTCGTCTTCCCAGCGCTGGGTGAAGGCGACGACCTCGGCGATGGACGCGCAGCGCGTCGCGTGCTCGTTGACCCGAAAGCCGAGCGCGCGCAGATACGCGAGCAGCGCGCTCTGCGTGCGCGGCGGATCGTCGGCGTCGATCTCGCCGACCGCGTAGGCGTAGAACGAGAGCAGCCGCTCCGCGGTCGCCTTCGGGTCGAGCTGGCGGATACCGCCGGCCGCGGCGTTGCGCGGGTTCGCGAACGGCTGCAGGCCGCGCTCCTCGCGCTCGGCGTTGAGGCGCGCGAAGTCGCTCTTGCGCATGTACGCCTCGCCGCGCACGTCGATGTGGCGCGGACGCCGCTTGGCCTCGCCGCGCAGCGTGAGCGGGATCGAACGGATGGTGCGCAGGTTGGCGGTGACGTCCTCACCGACGTTGCCGTCGCCGCGGGTGCCGCCGGCGCGCAAGCTGCCCTCGTCGTAGCGCAACGAGACCGCCAGCCCGTCGATCTTCAGCTCGCACGTATAGGCGACGTCGCCCTCGATCGCGCCCAGCTTGCGCACGCGCGCGTCGAACGCGAGCAGCTCGGCCTCGTCGAAGGCGTTGGCCAGCGAGAGCATCGGCCGGGAGTGCTCGTAGGGTGGAAAGCCGCCGGCCGGCGTGCCCCCGACCCGCTGGGTCGGCGAGTCGGGCGTCTGCAGCTCGGGGTGGGCCAGCTCGAGGTCGAGCAGCTCGCGCAAGAGCGCGTCGTAGTCGGCGTCGGCCAGCTGCGGATCGTCGAGGACGTGGTAGCGGTAGTTCGCCTCGTCGAGCTGCGCGCGCAGCGCGGCGGCGCGCGCGGTGTCGGCTTTCGAAGCCACGGCCTAGGCGGGCTTGGGGGCCGCGATCTGGACCGGGTAGCCGTCCGGATCGGCGATCACCGCCAGCCGCCCGAAGCCCTCGTCGTGCGGCTCCTGGAGGATCGTCACCCCGAGCGTGCGGGCGTCGGTGATGAACAGATCGACGTCGTCGACCGTGAAGCCGAGCTGGAGCGACCCGGGCCGGACCGGCAGGTTCGGGCCGGCCGGGTGCAGCCCGAGCACGGCGCCGGCCCCCAGATCGAAGTCGAGCCAGTGCGGCGCGGCGTCCGTTCGCAGCTTCAGGTTGAGGATCGTCCGGTAGAAGTGCTTCGAGCGATCCAGGTCGCTGCAGACGAGCATCGCGAGCGCGAACGAGGTCACCGGCGCGAGGTTCGACGGGCGCCGGGCCTTCCTTCGTCCCCCCGTTCACCCCGCGGGCCTCGACTCGGCCGCGTCCGGACGCGGCGCAAACCCGTGAAGAAAAGATTAACCAGGACTTGCACTGGCCTTAACGAGCCCTGCACATCCCGGCTTACGTCGGGGGCTCGCTTCGTCGAGGAGATAGAGGAGGGGCGACCGGCGTCGCTCCGCCGCTCCGGAGTCGTGAAAGGCCGCTCCCATGTACCAGGCCCAGGACCGCTCGAGATTGATGACGCTGGCCGTTGCCGGCCTGCTGAGCCTCTACAGCGCCTCGCTGGCCGCGACGCCGCTTCCGGCCGAAAACTTTACCATGCACATTCCGGCAGCGTACTCGGCAGCCTATCTGTCCGCACTTCCCGCCGCGATCGCCGCGTCGGCCGACCCGTCGGCGGCCCTGGCGCAGCCGTGAAGGCTCGGACCGGCTTGACGATCGCCGGTGCGTTCGCGATTCCGATCGCGGCGCTCGGGATCACGGTCGGTGGGGTCTGGCTCGCATTCGACCACATGCAGCACCTCAAGGATGGGATGCTGGCCAAGACGTCGTTCCGTGCCCATGCCCGAGACATTCTGCTCCAGCTCAACGCCCAAGAGTCCTCGGTCCGCGGCTACGCGCTCACCAAGAGTCCCGCTGAGCTCGAGGCCCGCGAGGAGGCGCAGAAAGAGTCCGACGACGACCTCGACTTCCTGCGCAAGCACCACGCGCTCTTGCCGAGCGTCGACCTCGACTTGGTGGCCTCGACGCTGGCGGAGGTCGACACGCGCGAGGCCGACGCCGTCAAGGCGATCGCCGCCGGCACGGCCGGCGCCGAAGCGGCCCGCGGCTACAGCGGTGACGTGACCGCGCTCAAGGACGCCGTCTCCGACACGCTCGCGAAGGCGAACACCGCGGCGAACGCGGCGTCGCAGCAATTCGACGACGAGATCCACCGCACGGAGCTGCTGATGGTCGGCCTGGGCATCTTCGCCCTCGTGGTCACCTTCTTCGTCAGCGGACTGCTGGCGCGCCGGCTGGTGAAGCGCCTGACCGCGGTCTCGGCCGCGCTGCGCACGATCGTGCGCGAAGATTTGGTCGCGCTCTCCGCCGTGCTGACGCGGCTGGCCGGCGGCGATCTGCGCGGCGCGTTCTCCTCGCACCGCGAGCATCTCGTCGACGGCGACGGCGACGACGTCACCGATCTGATGGAGAGCTACAACGAGCTGGCCGACGGCCTCTCGACGATCGGCGATCAGGTCAACACCGGGCTGGGCTCGCTGCGGCAGCTGATCGGCGGCGTGATGGGCTCCTCGCGCAGCCTGGCGCTGGCGTCCGAGCAGACTTCGAGCGCCGCCAACCAAGCCGCGACCGCGGTCGAACAGATCGCGCGTTCGGTCGACAGCGTCGCCGGCGGCGCCAGCGACCAGGCCGCGCAGATCGTCTCGGCCGGCACCGCGATCGAAGAGCTGGCCCGCTCGGCCGAAGCGATCGCCCGCGGCGCCGCGCATCAAGCCGACGCCATTCAAGCCGCGACGACCGGCTTGCAGCAGCTCGACGACGGCATCGAGTCGCTCTCCGCGCACGGCGGCGAGCTGGCGCGCACGGCGCGCGAGGCGACGGCGCAAGCCAGCGGCGGCAATCAGGCCGTCGACGAGACGCAGCGCGCGATGCGCGAGCTGCGCGACGTCTCGCAGAACGCCGCCCAAGCGATGGTCGCGCTCGAAGAGCGCTCGCTGCAAGTCGAAGAGATCGTCTCGACGATCGAGGAGATCGCCGACCAGACCAACCTGCTCGCGCTCAACGCCGCGATCGAAGCGGCGCGCGCCGGCGAGCACGGCCGCGGCTTCGCGGTCGTCGCCGACGAGGTCCGCAAGCTGGCCGAACGGTCGGCGCACGCGACCCGCGAGATCAGCGCCATCCTCTCCGCGATTCGCACCGAGACCGTGAAGGCCGCCAACGCGATGCGCGCCTCCGGCGCCTCGATGGACGGCGGACTGCACGTCGCCGAACGCGCCGCCGCCGCGCTGGCCGGCGTGCGCAGCGCGATCGACACGACGCGCAGCGTCGCCGAAGAGCTGGCCGAGCGCGCGCACGCGATGCGCGACGCCTCGACCCGCGTCACCAGCAGCGTCGCGCTGGCCGCCACTGGCGTCGAGCAGAACGCGGCCGCCGCCGGGGAGATGCGCGCCACCACCGAGTCGGTCACCTCGACCATCCTGCCCGTCGCCGCGGCAGCCGAAGAGCAGTCGGCGGCCGCGCAGCAAGCGGCGCGCGCGACCAGCGAGCTCGCCACCGGCGTGCAAGAGATCGACGCCACCGCCCGCGCGCTGCGCGAGCAGGCCGAACGCCTCGACGAGCTCGTCGCGCGCTTCCAGATCGACGAGGCGGCGGCCGCGCTGGGCGGCGGCAGCGACATGCAGATGCTGGCGCCCCTCGCGGAGCGTTCGCTGCACTCCGCCGCTTAGGCTTCGACCGGGACGCGTCCGTTCTGGGCCAAATCGTCGAGCTGCGCGCGGTTCTCGCGCTCCAGCTCGGCGATCCGCGCCGGATCGGCGTGGATGCGGCCCAGCGCGCGCTCGTCGCTGAGCACGCCGCGCAGATACGTCCCCGTGTGCGACTCCGGGTTCGCGGCGACGTCTTCGGGCGTGCCGGTGGCGACGATCGTGCCGCCGCGGTCGCCGCCCTCGGGGCCGAGGTCGATCAAATAGTCGGCGGTCTTGATGACGTCGAGGTTGTGCTCGATGACCAGCACGGTGTTGCCCATCCCGACCAGTCGCTGCAGCACGTCGAGCAGCTTGTGGATGTCCGCGAAGTGCAAGCCCGTCGTCGGCTCGTCGAGGACGTAGAAGGTGCGTCCGGTCGCGCGGCGTGACAGCTCGGTGGCCAGCTTGATGCGCTGCGCCTCGCCGCCCGAGAGCTGCGTCGCCGGTTGGCCCATCTGGATGTAGCCCAAGCCGACCTCGCAGATCGTCTTGAGCTTGTTGGCGATGCGCGGCATCGTCGCGAACAGCTCGGCCGCCTCGTCGACGCGCATCGCGAGCACGTCGGCGATCGACTTGCCCTTGAACTTCACTTCCAGCGTCTGGGCGTTGTAGCGCTTGCCGTGACAGACCTCGCACGGCACGTAGACGTCGGGCAGGAAGTGCATCTCGATCTTCACGATGCCGTCGCCCTGACAGCCCTCGCAGCGGCCGCCCTTGACGTTGAACGAGAAACGCCCCGGCGTGTACCCGCGCATCTTCGCTTCGGGGACCAGCGAGTACAGCTCGCGGATCAGGTCGAACGCGCCGGTGTAGGTCGCCGGGTTCGAGCGCGGAGTGCGGCCGATCGGCGACTGGTCGATGACGACCATCTTGTCGAGCGCCTCGGCGCCCTTGACGCGGCCGTACGTTCCGCCCGCCGGCTGGTGGTGCAGGTGCTGGTCGAGCGCCTTGACGACGACCTCGTTGACCAGCGTCGACTTGCCCGAACCCGAGACGCCGGTCACGCAGGTGAAGACGCCGAGCGGAATCTCCACGTCGATCCCGCGCAGGTTGTTGGCCTTGGCGTTGACGACGGTCAGCAGGCTGCGCGGCTTGCGCCGGTGCTTGGGAATCGCGATGAACTGCCGGCCCGAGAGGTACGCGCCGGTCAGCGACCGCGGGTTGGCCTCGATCTGCGCGATGTCGCCGACGCTGAGCACGTGGCCGCCCTCAGCGCCCGCCCCGGGGCCGATGTCGACGATGACGTCGGCGGCGCGCATCGTGTCCTCGTCGTGCTCGATGACGATCAGCGTGTTGCCGATGTCGCGCAGCGTCTCGAGCGTCGCCAACAGCCGGTCGTTGTCGCGCTGATGGAGTCCGATCGAGGGTTCGTCCAGGATGTAGAGCACGCCGACCAGCGAGCTGCCGATCTGGGTGGCCAGCCGAATGCGCTGCGACTCGCCGCCCGAGAGCGTGGTGGCCGTGCGCGAGAGGTTCAGGTAGCCCAGCCCGACGTTCTGCAAGAAGCCCAGTCGCGCGCGAATCTCCTTGAGGATCTGGTGCGCGATCTTCTGTTCGCGTTCGGTGGTCGTCAGGTCGGCGAAGAACGCCGCCGCGGCCTCGACCGACATCGTCGTCGTCTCGTGGATGTTCTTGCCGGCGACGAACACGCCCAGCGCCTCGGGCTTGAGCCGCGCGCCTTGGCAGACCTTGCAGGTCGACGCGCTCATGTACTTCTCGATCTCTTCCTTCACGTAGTCGGAAGAGGTCTCGCTGTGGCGGCGCTGCAGGTTGTTGATGACGCCTTCGAACTGCGACTCGTACTCCCACTGCTTGCCCGAGCGCGACTCGTAGACGAACTTCTGCTTGCGGTCGGCGCCGTAGAGGATCGTATCGAGCACGTCCTCCGGCAAATCTTCGACCGGCGTCGAGGCCTTGCAACGGCGCGAGCGCAACAGCCGCTCGACCTGCTGCATGTAGTACGGGTTGGTCGAGGGGTAGCGGCCCGAGCCCATGTTCTTCGACCAGGGCACGATCGCGCCGTCGGCGATCGACTTGGTGCGGTCGGGGATGACCTTCCACGGATCGATCTCGATCTTCACGCCCAGGCCGCTGCACGCCGGACACGCGCCGTAGGGCGAGTTGAACGAGAACAGGCGCGGCTCGAGCTCCTGGAACGAGATGCCGCAGTACGCGCAGGCGAACGACTCGCTGAAGGTCGCTTCGACCCACTGCTCGTTGTTGCTCTTGGTGGTGCCTTCGTTGACCTTGCCCTGGTAGAGCACGGTCACGATGCCGGTCGCGAGCTTGAGCGTCGTCTCGATCGAGTCGGTCAGCCGCCCGCGCACGTCGGGCTTGACGACCAGCCGGTCGACCACGACCTCGATCGTGTGCTTGCGCTTCTTGTCGAGGTCGATCTTCTCGCGCAGCTCGCGGATCTCGCCGTCGACCCGCACGCGCGCGAAGCCCTCTTTGGCGATCTCCTCGAACAGCTTGGTGTACTCGCCCTTGCGCCCGCGCACGACCGGCGCCAGCAGCTGGATCCGCGTCCCCTCGGGAAACTGCAGGATCTGCTCGACGATCTGCTCGGCGGTCTGGGCCGAGACCTCACGCCCGCACTGGTAGCAGTGGGGCTGGCCGATGCGCGCGTAGAGCAGCCGCAGGTAGTCGTAGATCTCGGTGACCGTGCCGACCGTCGAGCGCGGGTTGCGCGAGGTCGACTTCTGGTCGATCGAGATCGCCGGCGAGAGCCCCTCGATGTAATCGACGTCGGGCTTCTCCATCTGGCCCAGGAACTGCCGGGCGTAGGACGAGAGCGACTCGACGTAGCGGCGCTGCCCCTCGGCGTAGATGGTGTCGAAGGCCAGGGACGACTTCCCCGACCCGGACAGGCCGGTGATCACGATCAGCCGGTTGCGGGGGAGGGTCAGGTCGACGTTCTTGAGGTTGTGCTCCCGTGCGCCCTTGATGACGATCGCGTCGAGGGCGTGCGTGGTCCCGTCCGGCATCGAACATATGACCGCATTTCCGCGGCGAAGGTTGCCGCCGGAAAGGCGATCAGACGGTCGCTCGGCTCGCTCAGTACGGGGCCGGCGGCGGCGGCGGGGTTGGGGTCGGGGGGACCGTTCCGGCGCGCTCGAGGTTGAGGTACTCGCCAACCACCAGCAGGGTGGCGTAGGCGACGACGACCTGGGTGACGATCGCCCCGACGATCGGTCCGATCAGCGGCGCGAAGCCCAACGCGGCCCCGACGATCCCGCCGAGCAGTCGCAGCCCGAAGACGACCACCGCGACGATCAGGGTGGGGAAGAAGCGCGCTACCGCGAGGCGGAGCGACTCGCTGATGGCGGCACCGGCCGGCCGGTCGCCGACGATGGCCGCGGGAAACGCGTACAGCGTGAAGAGCACGTAGGCGAGGAACGCCAGGCCCAGGGTCGGGATCAAGAGCACGACGGCGATCACCGCCAGCACGAGCAGCCCGAGCCCGACCAGGACGATGCGGCCCGCGTCCCGTTCGAAGATGCGCGTCCCGTCGGCGAGCGTCGTGGTCCCCTGCAGCCAGGCCGCGCCGGCCATGCCGGTCGTATAGGCGACCGTGGCGATGTACCCGATCAGCCCGATCAGGCCCAGCAGTAGACTCCCCCAAAAGTTGCCGCCGAACGTCGTGACCGATTGACCGTTGGCATCGATGACCGTCGTCTGGGGCGCCAAGAGACCGGTGGCGACGCCGACGATGAGGCCGATGACGATCCCCGGCACGATGATGATCCAGTTGCGGTTGAGGAGCGCCCAGGAGCGGGCGAAAATGCTTTCGATCGGTTGCTCGACCATGATGGTCAGGCAGGTTCGTCCTTCAAGCGCCCGGTTCCCGGGGCGACGCGAGCGGAATCGCGACCGTGGCGCGCTCTACGGACAATCCGTGGCGATCAAACGCCGCGCGCGCGCCTCTCCGGCGGCCGCGCCGGCGGCGAACTGGGGATACCTCCCGCTGTCCTGCGGCTCGGGCTTGCGCGACTTCAAGGCTCGGTATCGCTCGGCCGCGGTACGCAACAGTCTGCACTCGCGGTCGCGATCGTGAGCTTGATGGGCCGCGACAGCGCCCGCCGCAGCGTAGGCCGCCGAGTCGAAGAGGTCGCCATTCCGCGAATTCTCTCCGGGCGGGCCCCAAGCGGCCGATGAACGACGCATTGCGCAGGCGTAGAGCGCCTGACTCAGTCTCTCGTAGAGCGCCATTTGATCGGCAGCAGACATGCGTGAGGTTCCCGCTTCTATCGCGCTGTCCGCCGCTCGAAGCTCGTCGACCGTACGCGGATCGCACGTGCCCCCGAGCGCGGCCGCCCGAGCGAACGACACCGGCGGCGATGCCACGGCTCCCAGGGAGAGCCCGACCATCACCGCCGCAAGAACCGTCCAGCCGCTAAAGCGCATCGAATTGCGAAATCAAACTCTCCGCCTGGGAGGCGACGACGCCGTAGGATTCGAGGTCGGCGACGTCCATCGCTCCGCCGACGTTCGCGATGACGCTTCCCGCATTGGGATTCGTCAACGTTCCCATCGCCACCAGCGCGACGCCGCCTCCGTTGCCGCCGACTTCATACGGGACCAAGGCCAGGAACCCAAACGTGCAGCGGTAGCCCGTCGGGCAGTTACTCTCGACGACGCCGGATGGAAAGGTCACGCTCGTGAAGCCGAGGTTCGTCAGGTACTGCAACGCCACGGTCTCCGGTCCGGGGGCGGCCTGTGCCGAGGCGGTCGATCCGCTCGACGCGATCGCGATCCCTGCCGCGACGGCAAGCGCGAGCAGGCGAAACGCGTAGGCCACACTGTGCTTCATGTCATTCACCATGATCTTCGGCTTACTTGAGGACTCGGTAGAATCGTGAGGGTAGATTGGGATACGACGGGGGGAACGACGGTCCCGAAACCCAGACGAACGCGGCGTTACTGCTGGAGTTCGAGTAGACCGTGGTGCATCCCGCGTTCATGCAGATCCCGATGTGTCCATCCTGGTTCTGAATGTCGAGGTCGCCCGGCATCGTGTTCGCCTGCGTGATTTGGACTCCGCGTCCCGCCTGAAGTGCCGCTTCGACAGATGCGACGTTCAACGGATTCACACCCAAAGGCGCCAGTCCGATCGCCTGCAATATCTGATTGACCGCCCAGGCGCACCCCTCGACGCCGTTGTTCGTCCCCGGCGCGTTCTTGCTCGACATCCGACTCGCATAGGCTGAGGCCGCCTGGTTCGCAATCGCTTGGCCGAGAGATGTTCCGCCCGGCGGCGGCGTCGCAGGCGGCGGCGGCGGCGGGGCCGTCGGTTGAACCGTCGGCGTCGGCTGCGGTGATGCTCCGGTAACGAGAATCGTCACGGTGTACGGCGGAGCGACGGAACCGGTATCCATGTCTTCGAGGTTGATCGTCGAGATGAACGGGCCCGGATTCGTCGCCAACGAAGCCGCGATGTTCAAAACGTTCGGCGCGTTCCCGGCCGTCGTTGGCGACGACCAACTCTCCGAGATCCCGCCGCCAAATGGACTTATGATGAACCAGTCGATCGTGTCGGCGGGATTACAGCCTTCCAGCACACCTCCGACGTTGGTCGAACACCAGAACGAGAGCGATCCCGAGCCACCTTGGGGTATGACGAGCGCATAGTTGGACGAAGACAGCGGCGACATGCCGTTCTCAGCAACGCCCGCGGTCGATACCGGCGCCGGCGTCGTGGTCGGTACTACCGTCGGTTTTATCGTCGGCAAGCAGGTCGGACAGGTCTGCGCGGGAGCAACGCGCAGGATACTGCCGGTCGCTTTGACGGATGTCCGCGGCGGCAAATAGAGCACCGGTAACGCCGGACCAACGACCGTACCGCCGTCGCTTTTGCCATCGACGCGCTCATAGCCGAGGGACTGTCCGGAAGACGGCACGAGCGCGCCGCCACGTGACGGCGCGACGTTCCCTGCGCCCGCGCACGCGGCAGCGATCACGAGCAGTGCAAATGGCAGCGTTCTCAGCAAGATTTTGTGCAAGTCGGCAACCCCCGAAAACGAAACATGCGATCGCTCGTGTGCCTAATCGCTAACGAATCGGAGCCCTACCTGTCAAGCAAATTGCGAGAAGGTGCTATATGTTCACGTTATTCGAACTGCTAGGAACCGGAGTCGCGTTGAAGCGCGTCCGCGAGCGGAATGACGCCGAGGACGTCCTCGATCGCGACGATCGTCGCGTCGGGTGGGCGCGCGCCCTCCGGCAACGGGATCGCGTGGACGTCGATCAGGACGGTGAACAAGCCGGCCTCGGCCGCGCCGACGACGTCGCGCTCGTAACGGTCGCCGACCATCGCGGTGCGCTCCGGCGTGCTGCCCAGCACTGCGCAGGCGTGGCGAAACAGCTCGGGATCGGGTTTCACCATCCCGACCTCGTCGGCCAGGAAGAACGCGTCCATCTTCTCGCGCAGGCCGAGGCGATCGATCTTGTCGTGATGGGTCGCGGCGAAGCCGTTCGTCACCAGGCCCAGCCGGCAGCCGCGCGCGCGCAGGTTCGTCAGCACGTCGAGCGCCCCCGGCGAGAGCGCGAGCACGTCGGCGCGCGCCGCGACGTACGCCTGCGCGGCACGCGCGGCCAGCGCCGGGTCGTCGATGCCGACGGCGCGCAGCGCGGTATCCCACATGCGCTGGCGCTCGTCGCCGATCGCGCGGTTGAGCGACTCCGCGGTCAGCGAGTGCCAGAACGTCATCGCCTCGCCGTCGTAGGCGTCGGCCAGCGCTTGCGCGTCGACGCCGCGCTCGCGTGCCACCATCTCGGCCGCCGCTTTGGCCGCCGCGCGGTACGCGGTCGTATCGTCGTGGAGCGTGTCGTCGAGGTCGAACAACACGCAGTCGATCGCGCGCGCCATCAGAACCGCACCAGGAACGAGCGCAGCGCGAACGCGCCGAGCGCGAAGCGCAGCTCCTCGTCGACGATCGACGCGTCGCCGGCGATCGGGCGTTCGACGGCGTCGATCGGCTGCGCCTCGCGCATCCGTCCGCCGCAGCGCAGCGCGACCGCGCGGTTCGCGCCGTCGAGCTCGCGCACCCGCACGACCACGCCGCCGCCGTCGTCCGACGGATAGGTCGCCACCACCAGCACCGCGTCGTCCTCGCAAGTGAACAGCCGCACGCGTTCCTCCTCGGCGTACGCCAGCCAGCCGTGCTCGAGCGCCGAGATCGTCGCGCCGGCGGTCGGCACGAGCGCGTACGAGAGACGGCGTTCGCCGCGGTCCGCGTTCGGATCGGGCCAGCGCGGCGACCGCAACAGCGAGGTGCCCAGCCGCACGCCGCCGTTCTTGAGGCCGAGCGCGCTCCAACCGTAGAGGTCGGACGTGAACACCGCCAGCCCGCGCTCGCCGGCGGCGACGTGCGCCCAGCGCTGACCGGGGACCTCGAAACGCGCGCGCTCCGCGTCGGTGGTCGGATAGGCGGTGCGCACGCGCGTGCCGTGCGGTTCGCCGAAGCGCACCGTTTGCGCGGGGAGCGCGACCCGGTGCTCGGCGCGCAACAGCACGTGGTCCTCGTGCCAGGCGACGGCCAGCTCGACGCGCAGCCACGGCTCGTCTTCGTGCAGCGCGACGCGCATCGTCGCGCGCGAGCGTTTGCCGACCGCCAGCTGCACGCGCAGCGCGTCGTCCTCGAGCCGCGCGTCGTTCGGCCGCACCCGCACGGGCCGGCGCTCGTAGCCCGCGTCGACGTTCCAGGCATCCCAGCGCTTGGGCTTGTCGACGAACGCGACGATCCCGTTCGCCACCGAGACCACGTTCGCGCCGTCGCGCGCGCTCAGCTCGTCGACCGTGCCGTCGGCGCGCAGGCGCGCGCGCACGAAGTCGTTCTCGACGATCCAACCGTCGCCGTCGGCGTGCGGGCGCACCGGCGCCGAGACCGACGGGCGCACGTCGCTGCGCGGCAAGATGCTGCGCGCCGCGGCGGCGACGCGCTCGAGGATCGCTTCGACGTGATCGTAGTCGGCGTGGACGTCGGCGTAGACCGGCGTGATCGACGTCCCCGGCAAGACGTCGTGGAACTGCCCGCGCAGCACGATCCGCCACGCGGTGCGCAGATCGTCGGCCAGCGCGCGGCGCACCGTCTCCGGCGCGCGGACGGCGACGCACCACGCCGCCAGCTCCTCCGCCCGCGCCAGGCCGCGCTCGCACGCCGCGTTGCGCTGCTTGACGTCGTGATGGGTCGTGTACGTCCCGCGGTGCGTCTCCAGGTACAGCTCGCCGCGGTAGTCGGGCAACGGCCGCGCGCTCACGCCGGCGAACCAGTCCTCCAGGCGCGTCCACCCGTGCGAGCCCGGGCCGACCTGCGCGAGCTGCTCGTCGGTCGCGCCGCCGCCGCCGTCGCCGTACCCGACGACCAGCGGCTCGTGGCGCGTGCGCGCCTTCGCCAGCCGCTGTTCGCCGACGCCGCCCTCGTACGCGTCGACGACCGCCGCGGTCAGCGTCGCGCCGTCGTCGCCGATCCAGCGGAACTGCGGATAGGGCCAGCGCGTCACCTCGTTCCACTGCAGCTTGGTGGTCGCGAAACGGAACACGCCGGCGTGCGCGGCCAGCGTCGGAAACGAGCCGGGGAAACCGAAGCTGTCGGGCAGCCACGCCACGGTCGGCTCGACGCCCAGCTCGTCGCGCATCCAACGGATCCCGTGCGCGAACTGGCGCAGCAGCGACTCGCCGCTGGGCGCGTGACAGTCGGGCTCGACCCACATCGTCGCGACGCCCGCGTCCCAGCCGCCGCCCAGCCGCGCGCGGATGCGCTCGAACAACGCGCGGTCGGCGGCCGCGACCCAGGCGTAGAGCTGCGGCTGGCTCTGCGCGAAGACATAGGGAGTCGTCTCGACCTGGCGCAGCGCGGTCGCGAACGTGCGCAGCGCCTTGCGGCGCGTCGCGTCGTACGTCCACAGCCACGCCACGTCGAGGTGGGCGTGCCCGACCAGCGGCACGTCGATCGTCTCGCCCGCGCCGTCGGCCGGCGCCGGTTCGACGGTGAGCACCTGGGCGGGACGCTGCGCCGCGTGCGCCAGCATCCAGCGCCAGCGCACGCCGTCGCCGGCCGGCAGGCCGCTGGTCGGCACCGAGCTGCGCTCGACCTCGAGCGTCACCTCGTGCCGGCCGGGCTGCGGCGGCAGCGCGATCGTCGCGTGCTGCACGTCGAACGCGCCGCGCACGACGCCGTCGATCCGCAACAACGCGCCGGTGCGCGTATGATACGTCAGGTGCAGCGGGCCGTCGGGGAAGGTGACGGCCGCGCCCAGCGTGACGGTCGCGTCGGCGCGCGCGCGGACGGCGAGCCGCGCATGCATCAGGACAGGACCGCGTGCAGCAGGTCGTTGTGCGTCGAACAGTTGGCTTGGGCGGCGTTGTGCGAGTCGAGCACGTAGCGGAACGTCACCGCCAGCGGGTCGTGCGTCTTGCGCGCCGGCAGCTGGATGCGGAACGCGGCGGGATAGTGACGCTGCGGGCCCAGCGGCGGAATCGGCTGCGCACCCAGGACGGTGCCGTTCTGGACGATCTCCAGGTGCTGGCGCGTGTCGTTCGGCTGCGCGACGACACCGCGATTGCGCACGTCGACGGTGACGATCGCGTTGTCGAAGCCGCGGTTGGGCGCGCTCACGATCTGCAGCTTGGGCGTGGCGACGAGCAGATCGGCGCAGGGCGAGACGTCGGCGGCCAGCGCCGCGGCCAGAACGAGATCGAGCATCGTCTCCTTGCCTGTGGCGCGCGAGCGCCACGTTCCTGCGGGTTACACGGCGTCGCGTTCGCGCAAGTGCGCCAACAGCGCGTCGGCGACGACGGCCGGTCGCTCGCGCTGCAGGAAGTGACCGCAATCCGGCACGATCCGCACCTCGTACGGCGCGTCGAACAGGGCCGCGCTGCCGTCGGCGCTGGCCGGCAAGGTCGCGCCGTCGTCGCGTCCCAACAGCGCCAGGGTCGGGACGGTGACGTGCGGTGCGCCCTCCAGGGCGGCGCGCTCGGCCGCGTAGCGTTCCGCCCCGGGAACGAAACCCCAGCGCTGGCGATACGACGAGAGGACGATCGGCACGAAGTCGGGGTTGGCGAACGAAACCGCGGTCACGTCGTACTCTTCGCTGGTCGGATGCCAGCCGGGCGACCAGTGGCCCCACAACGACCGGCAGAACGCGTGCCGGTTCGTGCGCAGCTCCTCCTCGCCGCGCGGGGTCGCGAAGTACCACTGGTACCAATACGCGCGGCCCTGATCGACCGAGAGCCGCTGCGCGGCGACGTTCGTTCCGTAGGCGACGGCCAGCGCGGTCAGGCTGCGAAACCGCTCCGGCGCCAGCACCGCGGCGGCGTAGCCGGCGCGCGCACCCCAGTCGTGGCCGACGTAGTCGAACTGCTCGAACTCCAGCGCATCGGCCAGCGCGAGCACGTCGGCGGCCAGCGCCGCGATCTCGCCGGTTCGCGCCGCACCCTCGGCCAGCGTCGTCGGACCGAAGCCGCGCACCCACGGCGCGATGGTGCGAAACCCGGCGTCGACGAGCGGCGGGACGAGCGCGTCCCAGGTGCGCGCGTCGTCCGGGAAGCCGTGCACGAGCAGCAGCGGACGGCCCTCGCGCGGTCCGTGCTCGAGATATGCGATCCGTGCGTCGCGCGTCGTGACGAAAGCCGCTTCACCCACCCGCGCGGGCTTCGGCAGCCCCGGCCCCGCCCCTAGCGTGCAAGTTCCGTAGAACTACGGACGTGGCGCAGCGCACGCCCGAGCTATCGTCGGCGCATGACATACGCACTCATCGCCGCGACGATCGTCCTGCACGCGTGCATCTGCCTGCTGGCGGCGGACTTCTTGGCCGGCGTCGTCCACTGGGCGGAAGACACCTGGCTGCGTCCCGGCATCTCTCCGCTGCTCGACAAGTGGGTCGTCCTGCCGAACCTCGAGCACCATCAGCGCCCCGGCGGGATCCATTACTGGGGACACTGCGGCACCCCCCCGCGCGCGATCGCGCTGCTGCAGCGGCTAGGCGTGTTGCAGCCGGCCGCGCACCACGCGCTGCATCACAAGCGCCCGTACGGCGTGCGCTACTGCACGACGACGACGTTCCTGAATCCGGTGCTCGACCGGATCGGCTTCTGGCGCGGGCTGGAACGAATCGCCGAGCGCTGCGGGGCGCGCGTCCACCGCGCCACCCCGGCGCGCGGCGGCTACTGAACGGCGATGATGCCGAGCGCGATCGCCCGGGCCACCGCGCGGGCGCGCGAGTTGACGCCGAGCTTCCCGGTCACCCGCGCGACGTGCGTTTCGACCGTGCGCGGCGAGATGATCAGACGCTGCGCGATCTCGCCGTTGCTCAGACCGGTCGCCAAGAGGGTAAGGATCTCGTGCTCGCGCGCGGTCAGCGGCTCGACCGGCGCCTTGGCCGACGGCGCGAGGGCCGGCGAGGCGCCGGTCGCGCGCCGGGCGAGGAGCAGCTCGACGCTCGGCGCGTGCCCGTGGTCGCGCACGCGATCGGCGAACGGAACATCGCCGAAGCGGCGCGCCAGCAGGCCGGCAAACGGACCGCTTGCCACGCGCGTGCGCCCCGGCGTGCCTGCGCCGCGCTCGGCGCGCCGGCTTGCGCCAACGCGAGCGCGCTGCGCCCGCTCTCGGGGCGCACCAGCCACAGCCGCGCCAGCAACGGCGCGACGAACGCGTCGGCCTCCCACGGTTCGGCGTCGTACCAGACGACGTGCGGCTCGTCGGCCAGCGCGGCGAGCAGCGCCCGCGCTGCGACGGCCACGGAGCGATCAGCTCTCGCGGTCCCAGTAGTCGAGCGCCGGGCTCGCGCGCACGATCGTGTCGCCGACCTCGATCAGCACCTTGTCGGAGTCGGGATAGAAGCAGACGTCGGTGTCGTAGGCGTAGCGCGCGATCATCAGGACCTCGACCTCGTCCTGCGTGTCGTTCCAGAGCCGGTGCGCGCCGGCGGGACCGACCGGAAACGCGACCAGATCGCCTTCGCGCAGCGCGAACGTTCCCTGCGGCATGCGCAGCGTCGGCGCTCCGCGCAGCACCAGCAGCAGCTCCTCTTCGCGCGCGTGCCAGTGCGTCGGGCACAGGTGGACGCCGGGCGGCAGCCGGTACGCCGCCGTGCCGAGCTCCATCCCGCCGAGCAGATAGCCGACCTCGGCCGTCCACGCGCCGCGGAACGCCGGCGGCGCGTCGAGACCCTGGAAGAAGCGCAGCTCGTCGAGGTTGACGCGGAAGGTGGCGACCCCGTCGCGCGCGGCGAACATCGCGTTGAGCGCGGCGTACGCGTTGCCGAAGATGCACGCGCCGTCGCCGACCAGCAAGTGATCGGGCTTGACCGCGCGCAGTCGGCGCAGCGCGAGCAGCGCGCGCGCCGGATCGGCGAGCTTCGCGTCGGGCATCAGCGTCAGCGCACCCGCCGGCGTCCCCCAGATCGCGTCACCGACGATCACGGCCTTGCGCGCGCGGTCGAACAGCGCGACCTCGCCGGGCGTCTTGAGTCCTTCGAAGCCCAGCACGCGCCAGCCGTGCACGAGGTCTTCCGGTTGCAACGTCGCGTCGGGCGCGCGCGTCAGCTCGGCCGCGTCGAGCGCGGGCGCGAGGACGCGCGCACCGGTCGCCGCGGCGACGGCCGCGCTGCCGCGCTCGTGGTCGCGGTTGGTCACGATCACCGCCGCGACGCCGCGCTCGCGCAGCTCGGCCAGCAGCGCGTCGTCGGGCGCGATCGGATCGACGACCAGATTTCCCTCGCGCGTCTCGACGAAGAAACCGTTGAAGTCCAGGTTGCGGTCGGGCTGCCACGCCGACCACGACCAGATCCCGGGGACGACCGTCTGGCGCATGCCGGAGACTTCCGACACGAACCGTCCCGCTCCTCATCGCCGCCCGCTCCGCGCGGGCCGTGCGATCAGGACAAGGCCCGCACGATCTGCTCCGGCTCCATCATGCCGCTGATCGCGCGGCGGTTCGGCCAGCCGTAGGCCGGGACACCCTGCACGCCGGCCGCATGCGACGCCGCGATCGACGCGTTCACCGCCGGCGCGAAGGCGTGGCGCTGCCAGGCGGATTCGACGTCGGCCCGCGAGATGCCGAACGGCGCCGCTTGCGTCGCGATGATGTCCGGATCGGCGATGTTCGCCCCGTCGGCGAAGAACGCGCGCGACACAGCGTGATGAAAGGTCGCCGCCGCGTCGTCGCCGGCACGCGAGCGGACCAGCTCCATCGTCTCGAGCGCGAGCCGCGAGTTGGCGTTGCGCCGCGGCGGATCGATCGGCAGGCCCACGTGCCGCGCGAGCTCGGTCAGCCGGGCGCGAATCGCCGGCCACTGGGCGTCCGAGAACGGCTTGTCAGCGCCGCTCGGCGGCACCTCGGGATGGAGCTCGAACGGCAGCCAGCGCGTGCGGACGCCCATTTCCTTCGCCGCCTGCTCGATCCAGACCGAACCGAGATAGCAGAACGGTCAAACGACGTCCGACCAGACCAGCAGGACGCGCTCGTCGGCGTGCGGCTGTGCGGTGCTCACGTGTCCGTGTTCGGGCCGTGCGGGGTCGCTTCCCGTTCGGCGGCGTGCTTGACCAGCGCGATCGAACGATACATCGCGTGCACCAGCTTCCCGTACGGCGCGGTCGTGAACAGCCCGACGATCGTGCCCAGGTGCACGATCAAGAGCGTTCCCATCGCCGGCGTCGTGCGCAGCGCGAGCAGCGCCAGGCCGCTGAGCGCGGCCAGCTCCAGCAGGACGAGGAACGCGTCGTCGAGCGCGAGCTGCCGCGCCGCCGTCGGGGCGGGATCGCTGCGTCGCTTGACGACGAACAGGCCGGCGGCGCCGATCGCGAGCGCGATCCCGCCGAGCGCACCGAGCGCGACCGGCGGACTCCACAGCGGATACGGCGGCACGCGGTGCAGGAACTCCTGACCGATTGCCGCCAGCGTCGTCGCCGCGAAGTTGGCCGTGACGCCCCAGAACACCAGGCCGTGGAAGATCCGCCGGCGGCTCGACCCGCGGCCTTCGTCGTAACAGCCCACGCCGCCGCCGCGCAAGTACGTCAACGCGAGCGCTTCGCGCAGGGCGGTGCGCAGCGTCGATCCACGAACGAACGGCGCGCCGCCGCCGATGTCGCGCGCGTACGCGCGGCCGGCGACCACCAGCGCGAACGCGCCGGCGAGGACGAGCGCGGTTGCGCCGGTGACCATCACCGTATAGGGCAGCACGCGGTAGAACGCGCCGGGGCCGAGCGCGGGCGTCCAGAGCGCGGTGGCGCCGGACGCGAGCAGCACCGCGCACAGCACGATTGCGATGCCGGCGGCGACGGCGAGGACGGCCGTTCGGGCCGGACTGCGCAGCAGCGCGCCGAGCACGGCGGGCCTGGCGTAGCGCGCGTAGGTCTGCACGCGCGCCTGCGCCATGATCGCCGGGATGTTGACCGCGTAGTCGTGCGGCGGCGTGAACATGCAGGCGTCGAAGCACATCCGGCAGTCGTGACACAGACTCGAGAGATAGGCGAGGTCGCCGTCGCCGATCGCCGTGCGCAGCTGCGCCGCGCCGAACATCGCGCAGAAGCCTTCGCAATAGCGGCAGGCGTTGCAGACCAACAGCTGGCGGTCCAGCTCCGTCGTCAGGTCAAGCTCGAGCACGGCGTGCCGCCCCCGTCCCTGCCAGCCGCCCGAACGTCGAGCCGATCGTCAATCCGAAACCGGCCAGATACCCGCGGGTGAGGATGTTGCCGGCCATGCACTCTCCGGCCGCGAACAGGTTGTCGAACGGCGCGCCGTCCTCGCGCAGCACCTGGGCGGCCGCGTTCACGGCGACGCCGAGATAGGTGAACGTCACGCCGGGGCGCAGCGGGTAGCCGAAGAACGGCGGCGTGTCGATCGGCTGCGCCCAGTTCGACTTCGGCGGCACCAGGCCGTCGGTCGTGCAACCGTCGAGCTCGCCCAGGCGCACCGTCCCGCCGGGCCGCACCGCCGCGTTGAATGCGCGCACGGTGTCTTCGAGCGCGTCTGGCGACAGGCCCAGCCGTGTCGCCAGCGCGGGCAGCGTATCGGCGCGTTCGGGCCGGTAGACCGAGGGGATGAACCCCCGCGCCGTCTTGGCGTCGAAGATCGCGAACGCGGTTTGGCCGGGCAGCTCGGCAATCAGCTTGCCCCAGATCGCGTAGCGCTTGGGCCACAGGTCCTCGCCTTCGTCGTAAAAGCGCCGCGCCCGCGCGTCGACGGCGATGCCGAACGGGATCGCGTCGATGCGGGTCACGATCCCGCCGTCGAAGCGTGGCGCTCGCGCGTCGACCGCGACGGCGTGGAAACCGCGCGGATCGCCGATCGGTTGCGCACCGATCGCGTACATCGCGCGCAGGGCGACGCCGGTGTTGTGCGGCGTACCGCGGATCGTGAAGCGCGACGCCGCCTCGCCCCAGTACTCGGCCAGCCATGCGACGTCGGCCTCGAAGCCGCCGGCCGCCACGACCACCGCGGCCGCCGCGACGCGTGCTTCACGTCCCTCACGCTCGTAGACGACGTCGGTGACGCGCAGATCGTCCGCCGTCAGCGCGCGCACGGTCGCCTCGTACGCGACCTCCACGCCCAGTCGCAGCGCGGTATCGTAATAGGTGTTGACGAGCTGTTTGCCGCCTCCTAAAAAGAAACCGTTGGTGCGGTCGAGATGCAGCGCGCCGGTGAGGGGCCGCTGCCACCGGATGCCCTGCTCGGCCATCCACGCGGCCAGCGTGGTCGACTCGCCGATCGTCAGCCGCGCCAGCGTCTCGTTCGTCTCGCCGCCGGTGACGCGCAGCAGGTCGTCGAACAGCTCGGCTTCGGGATACGCGCCGGTCGCCGCGGCGTTCGGCGCGGCGTGCGCGAAACGCACGTCGCGCGTATGCCGGGTGTTCCCGCCGCGCAGCCGCATCGGCGCACGCTCGAGCAGCAGCACGCGCGCGCCGGCGCGCCGGGCGGTGATCGCCGCGCACAGGGCCGCGTTTCCGCCCCCGCAGACCACGACGTCGAATTCGCCCGAAGACATTTCTGTCGGCCGGATTGTAGGACAATAATGTTGCCAGGTCAATACAGGATCATGAAGACCGAGGCGGCTTCGTCGCGCGCGGATCGCGACGCGACCCATCGGCTGCGCGAAGCCATCACCGCCGGGCGCTTTCAGCCCAACGAGCGGCTGATCGAAAAAGACTTGGTCGAATGGCTCGGCACCAGCCGGGGCAGCGTGCGCGTGGTGCTGGCGCGGCTCGAGCAAGAAGGGCTGGTCGTGCGCGAGCACAACCGCGGCGCGCGTGTGCGGCTGGTCTCCGAGCACGACGCGGTCGAGATCGTCGAGGCGCGCTGCGCGCTCGAGGCGCTGGTCGCGCGGCACGCCGCGGTCAACGCGAGCGACGCCGACGTCGCGCAGCTGCGCACGATCATGCGCGATCTCGAGGAGCTGCGCCGGCAGGGCGATCTGCTGGCCTACGCCGACCGCAACCGTGACCTCCACGCGACGATCATCCGCATGTCGCGCCACCACACCGCCGCCGCGCTGCTGACGATGCTCAAGTCACAGAGCGTCTCGTTTCAGTACCGCTCGATCTTGCAGCCGGGCCGCGCGGACCGCTCGATCCACGAGCACGAGTCGCTGGTCGAGGCGATCGCCGCACGCGATCCCGACCGCGCTGAGGCCGCGATGCGCGACCACCTGGGCGCGGCCGTCGCCGCGCTGCGCGCCTCGATCGCGTCGGGCCGCAACGCGCGCGGCTGATCCGCTCAGGTGCCCTTCTCGGCGCCGAAGTAGTGGATCAGCTTGAGGATCCACTGATGCACGGTGTAGACCTGGCTGGCGTCGCCATAGGCGAAGTAGAGTTCGTTCGGACCGACCCGCTTGTGATAGTCGAACGAGACGTTCCAAGCGTTGATGAACAACGGCGGCGCGGTCTGGTCGATCAGCGGCGCGGTGCCGTCGATGCGGCGGATGCCGAACGCGACCGACTCGTTCGCGCCGATGGCGTAGTTGTAGCTGGCCCGCTCCAGCCACTGCACGTTGCGACCGCCGCGGTCGAGCGTCTGATCGGTGTCGTCGGCCTCGAGCGTCAGCGTCGCGCGCTTGCCGGCGCGCATCGTCGAGCTGCGCAGCCACGCGTCGAGTCGGCCCGGGCCGAAGCGGCCGCCGTTCCACGAAACGACGGTCGGCGTCGCCGACGAGCCGTGGTTGCCGTTGTTGCCGGGATTGTTCGCGGTGCCGCTGTGCCACGTGAACTGAATGCCGTCCTGCGAGACCGGCGTGAAGATTCCGCTCGGCAGTCGGAGGTAGCTCGAGCCGATGCCGCCCTGGATGTCGATCAAGTCGTGCATGAGGACGTCGAGCGAGACGTTGTTGTCGGTCTGATCGAGCGCGCCGGTGTGGTCGTGATAGCGGTCTTCGAACTGCCAGAACTGAATGCTGTCCAGCCACGAGGTGGCAGGGAACAGCCACTCCTTGTTCTGGAAGACGGCGTAGCCGCTGATATCGGGATGCTGGATGTAGCCGTCGACCGGCGTGTAGTACTGGCCGTAGTCGCGCAGCGAGGCGCCCAGGCCGTAGGTGTTGGTGTAGTAGTATGCGCCGCCGTCGATGCGCTTGTTGCGCCCGTCGTCGTCGGGGACGGCCGTGTTCTGGTCCTCGCCGAAGTTGAAGAAGGCGTCGATGTGTTGCGAATCGTTGAAGTGGATGCCCGTGGTCGTCGTCCGGTCGACCAGCCCCGGCAGATCGGCGTCGACCTGCTGGATCGCGTAGCTCCAGTAGTTGTTCGGCGTGTGCATCTGCAGCATCGTCGCGCCGTCGTCACGGCCGTCGCCGATCGCGTCGAAGCCGGCGAACGAGAACAGTCCCTGCTTTCCTTCGAACGCGTAGCCGTCGCGCGGCGTCGGAATCGACGGCGTGTAGAGCTGATAGGTGCCCGGACAGACGTCGCAGTCGAACGGGTCGTAATAGTTCGCGCCTTGAGTGAAGAACGGCCGAACCTCGGTGTAGACGCGCTGGTACGCGGTCGGCGCGATCGTCTGCTGATCGACCTCGACGTTCGAGAAGTCGGGGTGAATGGTGCCATAGACGGACGACGTCGCGGTGACCGGCAGCGAGAAGTCGGCGCCCATGCGCGAGGTCGAGAGGCCCGGGTCGTGTCCTTGCGCGCCCAGCGCGTAGAGGGCGACGCGCGGTTTCGCGCGGCTGACGGCCGCCGGCGGCATCCCGATCGCGGGCCCGGCGTAGTTGACGTCGTCGCCGTTGGTCTGCAACGGCCCCCAGCTCCAGATCTGCCGCTCGCCGGTCGAACGTACGACGCGCACGAACTGCAAGCGCCAATCGCTCGCGCCCGACCCGCGGATGACCTTGAGCGGAATCTTCATCGTCGTCACCCAGCCGCCGGGGACGGTGGCGCCGAACGACTCCCAGCTCGGATCGTAGGCCGTGTTCTCCGAGGAGTACTGGAAGTGCGTCCCGTTCGACGTCGCGGCGAACTGGTAGTAAAAACCGTTGGGCCCGTTGGGCCACAGGTCGACCCAGACTTCGTCGTCGGTGCCGTCGCCGACGTCGTTGGTGTGCTGTTGCTGCAGCAGCCCCTCGCGCTGCGCGTTGTCGAACCGCACGTAGAGGAAGGTGCCGTCGGTGGCGATGTGCGCAACGCTCGACTCGCTGGACGGCTTCTGATGCTGCACGTCCCAGGTCAGCGTGACGGCCTTCGCGTCGGCCCACGCCGTCTCGTCGGCCTTGGGATCGAGCGGCGGCGGCGAGGCGACCGTCGGAACGGCGATCTGGTGTGTGGCCGCCCCGGCCCCGAGGGGGCACAGAACGGCGGCCGTGACGAGAACGCACGACCCCACCAGCGAGCGGACCAACCGCACCAAAAAGCCTCCCGTCCTGAGTCTTATTTCTCTAAGACTAATCCCAAGCGAGTCTACTATTTCTTTAAGTATGCCGTCAAGGTCCCCGCCGGCGGCCGGGGCTCGGGTCGGCTCGCCCCCGAAGAGGCCCGCACGGAGGCCCTCTCGTGATGCACCTGCTCCTGGCCGTTGCCGCCGCCTACGCCGTGTTGCCGCTGACCGTCGGCGAGACGGGACTGCCCGACGCGATCGCGCCGTCGGTAGCCGAGCGCGGCGCGCTGGTCGCCCAGTTCGAGCGCCAGGCGCGCGCGGCTGACGGCGTGGTCGCCGTTCCGGGCCCCACCGTGGCGCGAGCGCTCGAGCGCGCCGGCTACGATCAGAACACGCCCTACCGCGCCTGCGCGAGCGCCGCCTGTGCGCGCGCCGTCGGCCGCGCGCTGCACGTGCGGGCGGTCGTGTACGGCTCGGTAACGCGCTACATGGCGCTGATCTGGGGGATGGACGTCACCGTCGTCGACGTGCGCACCGGCGCCGTCACCGGCCCGTTCTCGCTCGGCTACAAAGGCGACTACGCGGCCCTGTACGCCGGCGAGGGTGACTTGTCGGTCGCGGTGGCGCACACGCTGACCGCACGATGAATCCGTTCGTGATGATCCTGCGCGCGGCGCTTTGCGTCGCGTTGGCCGGCCCATTGCTTGGAGCCGGAACCCCGGACGCGGGCCAGGTTATCGCGGCGATGAACCGCGACGGCCTCGCGCACTTCGCCCAGGACGACCCGGGTCACGTCTACAGCCAATTCGTCAGCGGCGACGAGACGGTCAGCCCGCTGCTCGATTGGTCCCGCGGCGTGATCCGTGATCGCGCCGGCGACGACGCGACGCGGTCGGTCCTCGCCCGCTTGCGGCGGTCCGGCATCACGATCGACGCGCTCGTACGGTGGGGTGTTCCGGCCAACGCGGACGCCGCGGAAACCACGAGCGTTGCGAAGCTCGCCGGGGACCTGCGCAGCCTTGGCGTGACCTTCGTCCAGGTCGACGATCCCCCGATCCCGCGGCACGCGGGTCTCATCCTCATCGGGGACTTCACCCGCGACGCCGACGTCAGGATCGCGACCGACGACGCCTTGCCGCCCTTTCCCTCGTCGCGGCTCCAGAGCGACGTCCCGGTTCTGACGTGGTTCTTCGACGACATACGCGCGGCTCGGTTCGATACGACGAGCGGACGGCGATCGCTGTTTCTCTTCTGGGGCACGCACGAAAAGCTCGCCGCCATGCGCAAGCATCTGAACCCCGAACGCTGGGTGACTCTCACGAGCGGGTTCGTGAAGAACGTCGTCGGGGTCAGTGACCTCGGCATCGACACCATCGCCTCGGTCGCTCAAATCGGCATGCAACGTTCGGCGCGGCTGCTCGTGTCGCGTGATCGCGTCGCCGTTCAGCTCCGCGAGCAGTCATGGCACGTGTTCCCAGGAACCTACGATCCGGGCAACGCGCCACACTACGACGAACTGCCGATGGCGCCGTCGTTTCTGTACGCAGTCGTCGACGACGACACGGGAGCGATCATCTTGCTCGGCGAGCACACTTGATGAGGTCGATCCGTGCGATTGCCGGCGCGACGCTTTGCATCGCATTGATCGGTCCGTTGCTGGGCGCCGGAGCACCGCCGACCGCCGTCGTCGAGGCGTTGAACCGCGAGGGCCTCGCCCGCTTCGCATCAGGACCCGTTCCGACGAGCTTCAACAGCGCCGACGGTGAGTTCTCCGCCGGTGATTTCGCCGTCAGTCCGCTGTTACTGTGGCTCAAGCAAGAGATCCGCGCGAGCCAGACGCCCCCTCCCGAGCGAGCCCTTCTGTACCGCCTAGAGGCACACGGCGTGGCGATCACCGCCAACGAGCCCGACGCGTTTCTCGGAGAGGCCGACCACCTGCGTCAACTGGGCGTCACCTATACGACGGTCGGGCCGCCGCCGACGCCGCGTCCGGGCAGCACCAGCGTTTTCGTTCTTCCGCGTGGACTCGACGTCACGATCGCGACCGACGATCCGGTGGACAAGGCAATGCCCTTGCGCGGTGGCCAGGTTCCGTTTTGGTCGCACGACGGCGTGCGTGCCATGCGGTTCGATACCAAGGACGGAGGGCGCTCCGTGTTTGTCTTCCTTGGAGAACGTGCAACGCTCGACGCGCTCCGCAGTAGCCTCTGGCCGGAACGCTGGGCGGCGCTCAACTCGGGATTCACGCCGACGCTGATCGAAATGAGCGATGCCGGCATCGACAGCGTCGCCACCAGCTCGCACCTGCGCGCGACGTACGACGACTATGAGGTCAACCGACTCGTCGTCATGCGCGATCGCGTTGCCGTGCACGTCGAAGAGCACGGAGCGCGCACGGGTGGCTTGATGATCCGTGACTGGACCATTCCCCCGCGCCCGGAAAAGATCGTCACCGCCCTCCCGTTCCTGTATGCCGTCGTCGACAACGATACGGGCGTGATCCTCTTGCTCGGCGAACACGGCTGACGCGATGGACTATGACGAGTACTTCACCTCGCTCGATTCGCTGCTGCGCGCGAAGTCGACGCATGCGGATCAGATCGAGGGTCCGGACGTGGTGGGGCTGATTTGTCGGTGGGCCGCCGGTGACCGTTCACTGGTCGTCCTCCCCATGGAAGGCACCAACGTCATGCTCTACACCGTCATGCGCTTCGGTGAACTGGTGCCGGTCGCCCGGGGCAACGGCAAGCTCGAGCTCGGCGGCGAAGACATCTGCGAGCGGCTGGCCGAGCTGCTCGACGCGGGTTTCGACGAATAGCGCGCCAATCGCGGTATACTCTGCCCATCGGAGGGTGTCGATGCGACGGGTGGCGGTCCTTTCTTCGACGATTCGGTCGGTCGGCTACGAGCCGACCACGCACGAGCTCGAAGTCGAGTTCAGGTCACGGGAAATCTACGTCTATCACGACGTGCCGCCCGAACGCTACGACGGCCTGATGCGCTCGGAGTCACGGGGCACGTACTTCAACAAGCACATCCGCGACGAGTTCCGCTTCACGCGGACGTAACTCGCGTCCAGGGACGCCCAGTGCTCGCGGAAACATGAGAGCCAAGCAAGGCTGCGATATGGCCGCGAGGGGGGACAGGAGCGAATTCCTTCGCCCTGGTGGTTATCTCGAAAATTTACCACCGCTAGCTCGCTGCGGCCTTCAGTATCCACTGCACCTGTTGGCTCGCGCCTAGGTATCCGGCTTCAAATATACGATCTAACTCGCCGTCCTGCGCCGCCCTGGCCACAGCCACACGGAGAAAGTTTTGAAGGTAAAACTGGTCCGCTTTGTGGAGCATGCTTGTCGCGTTTGCTAAACGCTCAATCGCACCGAGCTCCGCTAGAAGGAGTCCCCAAAACAAACACACGAAGTTTTGGTAAACCTCCGGGGATCTGTCAGCATTTAAGAGAGCGTTGTAACGCTTCATTGACCCCCTCATTGCGAATGTGAGGTCCATGGGAATCCCCTGGACGAAAAGGTCGCCCAGATATCGCCCGAGGAGCAACCGCGCCACGCGCCCATTTCCATCAGGGAACGGATGGGTGTGAAGAATCTCGTAGTATGTCAGGACGGCTCGAGCGAATGGATCTAGGTCTTCGTCACGTCGCAAGATACTGTCGATTCTTGCTAGGCTCGCCCCAATCTGCTTCGGTGAGACCTTAATCTTCCAGATACGGCTGGTTCCATCACGATACCGTGCTCGACACGCCGCCTCAGCATTGCGAAGTGACGACGGGCGCCGCGAACCTAAGGCAATGCCATGAATCCTAGGCAACAGGTCGCTCATATGCATCGATGTATCAAGCCGTTCGGCGTAAGCAGCCGCGGTACAAAGGCGCATTAAGTCTCGACGGGTCGCAACTACGTTCCTAGATCCATTAATGCGCTGAATGAACTGGCCGATAAGGTATCGGAAGCGGAGAACGCTCGAAAGATCGACGCTCGATAACCTGCGCGCCGCGTCGAACCTTCCTCGAACGTTATCTATCGCCCGGGCCCTGGAGCTTTGCTTGTGTACCGTACCGGCACTTCGCGACCTACTGATCATACGAATAATTACAGCTGCGCGCATGGCCGCAAGGGCTCGTCCGGCAGACACGAGAGAAGCGGACGAAGAAAATCGTAGTGCCGCTCGGCCGGATGTTGCTCATAAAACGCCGATATCGCGGTCGCGTAGTACCTCAGCGACCGAGAGAAGGTGGGAAGCTTGCGGGTCGTGGGCATATTTGCTATCGCGATAGCTACATTGTTGGGCGACAAATGGCCGGGTGTAATCGCACTTTCTGCTGTAGCAACCGCGTCGGTCCGGCCGAGCTCATAGTAACGCTCCGCTGAGACTCGCGCGGCGACCTCAGCAGCCTCGATCACGGCAAGTCGGGTGTCTGTCGGCGTTCGCTTCCACCAAGTGTAGTCAAGATGCAAGTCATCACGAGCGTCCACCCTTCGCGATTCTGCTGGTCTCAAGACTGCGGCCGTTAGCATGATTCCGATGAGTAGTGCCGACGCACCAAGCCACCACGCGCTTGCTTTCCTCACTGCGGCTCAGGTCCAAGCTCCGAGCCCGGAACGGTTTTCCATGGAATCCACGCGCCTTGCGGCATTCCGGCTTCGCGCCAGGCTACATACCAGTTTTGTCCATCCATTGCAAATCCCGGGCCCGTCTCAATATTTTGCAACTCGAAATCGGTAACCTCGTTGCCATACCAGTCGACTGAGATGTCGACGGCGCTATTGCTAGCGGAGATCGTAAACGTATACGCGGGATTATCCGGATCCACTACAGTCATCGCTTCTCCGTTCGGTACGTCGTATGTACCCGTCACTCGATAGCCATTCGAGATGACGTCTGAGTAAATGTCCGCAAATGCGTCGTCGCCATTCGGTTCTCCAGGATATAATCCGTTGTCGGTTAAATTGTTTAAATCGTTTCCGACAATCTCGCGTAGACTTGTCTCGTCGTCTGGGCCGACACCGTCAGCCTCGGTTTGGCTCGGCACGGTCCCCATTGCGGCATCGTACGGATCGCCGTCATCACCGGTATCGCCATCGACCGCTTCCTGCGCTTCGTCTTGCTCCATAAGCTGGTCGATGTCGTCTGCGTTGTAGCTTGAATAACCGTCATAAGCGACGGTAACTTCATTGCTGACATAAAACTGCGCGCCATCCGCGTCCTGAACACTGAAACCCTCCTCGTCGGTATCATCGACGGTAGGATCGATTGGTCCCGAGATAAAACTAAGCTGACCGCTAGTCGATTGCTGCTGCGCCCACGTGACCCACGCATTAACCTGACTTTCCGTCAAGCCGGTTTGCTCGGCGCCCGTACTAGTCCAGTAAGCAGACTGGCCCGTTGATGGATCGATACCGAACGCGCCCATATATTGACCATCGCGCCCAAACACCGCTGTGAGGTTCGCGGAGGACGCGACTATTTGTCCTCCGGCGTCTATAAGGACATTTCCCTCACCGTAGCTCGTAAGCATCCCGTTCGAGATGAGGTTGTCATAGTAGTTCGTGTCGAGAAATGTGCTCTGCGAGTACTCCGTCTGTTGTTGAATTATCGTTGACTGGACCGAAGCGGAAACGCCCTCTTTGATCAGCCACTGTAGTGAGGTCTTCTTCTTCGCCGTCACCCCACGAAGCGATGACGCCGTTGACATCATCAACTCCGAAGCTCCCGGCGTATTGCCCCATGGCTGAGTACACATCGGTCAGTGCAACGGTCTGCTGTTGCGCTTCATACGATTGAATGAGAAATCGGCCCAGTGCTACTTCGACACCCTCTTCGGTCGCATCGCTCAGCGACGTCCGAGTGGTAGTTCCGGCCTCGTTCTCAACGGCTGTGTCAATCTCTGCCGCGGTGAAGCCACGATACGTAAGTACGTTTGTGGCGGCCGGTCCGTTCGGCTCCGTGATCACAGCGCCGCTCGAATTATAGAGCGTGAGGCCGCTAGTGCCACCGAACTCGATTTCGCCAACAAGCGTATCCTTGACGTCGTATACGTCCACGACGTCTTGATCATTAGAGTCCTGCACGCAGTACCCGACGACATCAGTTCCTATGATGCCTCCCGTCGAGTCGGTGACGCCCTGAGCGACATATTCAACGCCAGGGCCAGGAGAGATGGGCCCAATACCCGCCATGAGCAAAAATCCTCCGTAATTTCCGCACAGAAGCTAATCCGTTAATAGAAAAAGCCATCGCGTTACGTGCTTCCAATGCACGAAATGCAATGACCGATCTTTACATAGAACACCCTCCAAGCACGACGCCCGTAGACGCTCAGCAAGTCCGCACCGCTTCGAGAACGCCCGGCCCTTCCCTCCCTGTAGAGCCGATCAGGAGCTCAGGTAAGAGCTTGGTCTCTCATCTAGCCAGCTAAGTCGGGGCCCAGCCCTGCGCCATTTGAGACGCCCTCTGGGCTTCATCGCTTTCCGAAGCATTAGCTTTCGAACGACCCCATCGGGGGTTGCGAGCGATGCAGGGAAGTGCCTTCAGCGCGAGTAGCGAGATATTCGCCCGAGTGTCAGCAAAACAATTCCTCGATCGACCGAAGTAGGAGCTTCAATGGGCGTGCGTTTCTTATTCGTCGTCGGCTCACCGCGATCGGGCACGACGCTCGCCGGAAGTCTCGCCGCGAGCGCTTCAAGTATATACAACGCCGGAGAATACCATGCTTTCTATATCACGCGAAGCGTGATACCGGCTATAATGCGGCGAATCCCGTCACCCCTTCGTGTGAGATACGTACAGGAGGTGATTGAGCACGCGCGCCACTTTGCAACAAAGTGCGCTAGCGAAGCTGGTGCGCGCACATTTTGCGACGCTTCGCCATGGAATTTGTTGGTGGCGAACTCGCTTCGCGTAAGTCCGCCCGACTCGGTGTTCTTATTGTGCGCTAGGCACCCCGCTGGAGTCATCCAAAGTCTCGCGCAGTCCTATGCGTCAGGATACCACTGGGCCGGAAGATCTCTGGAAGAGCGGGCACGCCTTTACGCTCGCTTTTACGAATCGGCGTCGGTCCTGCCTGAACATCGAACAGCGGTCTTCGATTACGACGCCTTCTGCCTCGATCCTGAAGAAGAGCTGACCAAGCTTACGAAGACCTTGGGACGACTCCTTGATGAGGACCCTGGTGCGTTTGATTGGCATGTAAGTGCGACGAGCCATGCCCCGAACAAGAATAGCCGAGACCCAATTGGACGTGTTGACAATAGTGGGAAGTTAGAGTTCTTTCCGAGACCGCCCTACGACGCGTCTGCTTGGACTCAACAAATGGATGTAGTTGTCAACGGCATTGTCGCGAAGGGTCTCGCAGCAATCAGACGGCTGCGTCCAACAGTGCTCGCCACGAGCGATCTAAGAAGTAGATGACGAGATATTTTTGCGCGGATATTGGCGTACCACATTGACGTCTGGCCCTCTCCGCGGGTCATCCTCCTGTACGCGCGGGCTAACCGCCGTACGAATGTCGTTACTGCTGTGGCGGAAAGCTCACCCTTTGGAGGGCGCGAGATCCCGATTACACGCTTCCGGGCATCGCGCCGCATGGGGCGGCAAATCGCTCGGCTGCTGTGTCATGGCTCTCCAAGGTACCGCGCTGTGCGGCCGTCGAGCACGGCTTGGCCGGCGAAGATCACCAGCATGCCGGCGAGCGTCGTCGGCGCGGGGTGTTCGCCGAGCACCAGCGTGCCGAGCAGCACCGCCACGATCGGCGCGAGGAAGGTTACCGAGGCGGCGTTGGTCGCCCCGGCGGTCGTCATGATCCGGAAGTAGATCACGTAGGCGATCGCGGTGCCGGGAATGGCCAGACCGAGCCAGGCCCACCATTCCGGTGCGGCGAGCGCCGTCAGCTGCTCGCGCGGATGCTCCAAGCCGAGCGCGAGCGGCAGCGCGATCGCGGTCGCGGCGATGAGCTGGCCGCAGGTGAGCACCAGCGGGTCGATGCCGAGCGGGCGAATGCGGCGCGCGTAGACGATCGCGATCGCGTACGAGATCGCGGCGCCGATGCTGGCCAGCTGCGCGAGGCTGGTGAGGTCGAAGCCGCGCAGCGCGCTCGGGCCCATCAGCAGCACGACGCCGAGCAGGCCCAGCAGGATGCCGCCGATGCGCGCGGGGGTGAGCTTCTCGTCGTGCAGCATCACCTGCGCGATCAGCGCGGTGAAGATCGGGGTCGTCGCGTTGAACACCGCCGCGAGGCCGCTGTCGAGACGCTTCTCGCTCACGATGATCAGCGAGAACGGCACGACGTTGTTGAGCAGCCCCAGCAGGACGAAAGCGCCCAGCGCGCGCGGCGTCGTCGGCAGGCGTCGCCCGCTGAGGAGCACGACCGGCACCAGCACCAGAGCGGCGACGCCGACGCGGCCGGCGACGATCGTGAACGGCGGCAGCTGCGCCTGGTCGAGCAGCTTGTAGAAAAAGAACGCCGAGCCCCACACCAGCGCCAGCACCGCCAGCAGCGCCCACTCGACCGGACCCATCCTCTCGTTTCGCACGCCGCCTACCATAGCACCGTCGAACCCGCGCGGCGCCCCGTCCGTTGCGCGCGCATCCGCGCCGTCACGTCCGCCCGAGCAGCGCCTCGTGCAAGAGGTCGGTGACGAACATGTGGCCGGGCTCGTGGGTGATCGCGAAGGGGAGCTTGCTGGCGACGATGACGCTCTGCGGCGTCACGCCGCAGCCCCAGAACACCGGCACGTCTCCCGCTTCGAGCACCGGCGGGTCGCCGTACTCGGGGCGCATGATGTCGGCGATGCCGAGCTGCGCGGGATCGCCCCAGGCCACCGGCTCGCCGTGCCCCACGCGAAAGGCGCGCGTGACCTCGCGCGCGCGTTCGACCTGGTCGGCCTTGTACGGGCGCATGCTCACGACCATCGGGCCGTGCAGCCGGCCCGCCGCGGCCAGCGGGACGCGGGTGCGGTACATCGGGACGTTGCGGTGCAGCGCGTAGTGGCGCGGCGGCAGGCCGGCCGCGTCGAGCGCGTGGTCGAACGTGAACGAGCAGCCGATCAGGAACGCGACTAGGTCGTCGTTCCACAGGTCGCGCACGTCGCGCGGCTGCGCGACCAGCTCGCCCTCGCGCCAGACGCGGTAGCGGCCGAGATCGGTGCGCAGGTCGGCGCCGGGCGCGCAGCGGGACGTGTACGCGCCGGGCGCGAGCGGCGGCTCGACGAGCGGGCACGGCACCGGGTTGCGGGCGCATAGGTCGGCCAGCTCGTCGGCATACGCGCGCGGCACGACGGCCAGGTTCGCCTGCACGTGCTCGGGCGCGAGCCGCTCGGTCGGGCCGGTGATCTCGCCGCGGCGGACCGCGGCGCGCACCTCGGCGGCCGTCATTCGGCCACCGCGATCCCGTCGGCGACGTCGCGTTCGCGCGCGTGCGGATCGCGTCGCGCCGGATCGCCGAAGCCGCCGCCGCCGGCCGTGCGCACGATGATCGCGTCGCCCGGCACCATCGCGACGGTCGTCTTCGCCGGCAGGTCGCGCGTGTTGCCCTCGCGATCGACGAAGACGTGCGCACCGGTCGCGCCCTCGCCGCCCCCGGCTTCACCGCGCGGTCGGACCGCGTGGCGTTCGCCCAACAACGAGGCCGTCGCGGTCCCTTCGCGCAACGCGAATGCGCGCACCAGGCCCGACCCGCCGCGGAACGTCCCGTCGCCGGCGCTCGTCTCGGCGAACTCGTAAGCGGTGATCAGCATCGGCATCCCGCGTTCGATCGCTTCGATCGGCGTGTTGAGCGTGTTGGTCATGTGGACGTGGATGCCGTCGATTCCGTCGGCATCCGGCCGCGCGCCCATCCCGCAGCCGTTGGTCTCGTAGAACGCCCACGAGTTGCCGGCGCCGTCGAGGCCGCCGATCATGACGTTGTTCATCGAGCCGCCGCTCTGCGCGGGGACGCGCCCGGGCGCCAGCTTCGCCAGCGCGCCCAGCACCAAATCGGCGTTGCGCATCGAGGTCTCGACGTTGCCGCCGCTGACCGCCGCCGGGCGGCGCGGGTTGAGCAGCGTCCCTTCCGGAACGTTGATGGAGACCGGCCGGAACGAGCCGTCGTTCATCGGGATGCGCGGATCGGTGACGGCCCGGATGGCGTAGTACGCGCCCGAGAGCGTCACGCCGTAGACGGCGTTGAGCGGC